>NZ_JANXCG010000020.1 GCF_025060375.1 Meiothermus sp.
GCTCTCGGGGTCGTAGATTTCCAGCCGCACCCGGGCGTTGGCGAAGTCCACCAGCAGCTGGGTCCCGATACGGCTCTCCTCCCTGCCGGCGGGGGTGTGGTTGGTGGGTAGGGTGTCCTCCCGGTAGGTTCTGAGGTTGGCCAGGGCCGCCCCGCCCAAAGCGTTCCGGGCCCGCTCGAGCCACTGGGCGGCCTCCGGGGAGACCTGGGCCAGGGCTACAGGGAGGAGCAGGGCAGCAGCAAGGGTTCGCCGCATACCTCTTGTATAGCACAGCGGGGTGAGGGGGACTTTTTGTGCTTTATTTCACTATAAGTTCAGCTCGTGAAAAAAATCTGCGCAATCCCTCAGCCTAATTGGGTAAAGTCTTGCCGTGGACTTCGCCAAGCTCCTTGAAAACCTCTCGGTGGACGTGCTGTACGTATCCAACCCCTACAACGTGCGCTACGTATCGGGTTTTGTGGAGGGAAAAGACGCCAAGCTGGTCATCACACCCAGTGGCCCCGTCCTCATCACGGACGGGCGCTACCTGGTGGAGGCCTCAGAGCAACCCTTCCCCTACCGCATCCTCCAAAGACGAAACGAGCTGGCAAAGCTGCTTGCGGAATTCTTCCACGGGCGGGTGGGTTTTGAGGCCGAGCACCTGAGCGTAGCCGCACTGGAATCGCTCAAGGAGGAGTTCCCCGGGCTCGAGTTCGTCCCCACCCGAGGGGTCTTTGAGGGGATGCGGCGACGCAAAAACCCAGAGGAACTGGAACACATCCGCAAGGCCGCCGCCCTGGCTGACCGCGGTTTCCAGCACATCCTAGGCTACCTGAGGCCCGGCGTGCGGGAAATTGAGATAGCCCTGGAGCTGGAGTTCTTCCTGCGCAGGGAGGGCTCAGAGGGTGTGGCCTTTGGCATCACGGTGGCCTCGGGCGAGCGGGGGGCCCAGCCCCACGGAGGGGCCACGCCAAAAATCATCCAGGCCGGTGAGCTGGTTACCCTCGACTTTGGCGCCGTGGTGGGCGGCTACCGCTCGGATATGACCCGCACGGTAGCGGTGGGCCAGCCTTCCGAGGAGCTGCGCGGGCTCTACCAAGCCGTACTGGAGGCCCAGCAAAGGGCCCTGGAAGCGGTCGCTCCGGGACGCAAAGGGGCCGAGCTGGACGCGTTGGCCCGCGGGCACCTAGAGCAGAAGGGGTACGGCGCACACTTCACCCACAGCCTGGGGCATGGAGTGGGGCTTTGCATCCACGAGGGACCGAGCCTCGGCCAGACCTCTGAGGACGTCCTGGAGCCCGACCAGGTCATCACCATTGAACCCGGGGTCTACATTCCAGGCAAAGGTGGGTGCCGGATTGAAGACCTAGTGCGGGTTACGGAAGGGGGTTTTGAGTTGCTGTCGCAAAGCCCCAAGGAGCTGATTGTGCTATGAAGCGGTGGTTTGCTCTGGCACTGCTGGGAGGGATGGGCCTGGGGCAGGGCTACGTGGTGCAGCCGGGCGACACCCTGGAGCGCATCGCCCGGCTTTTTCAGGTGCCCGTCGCCGAACTGATGCTGGCCAACGGCCTCATTGAAGACCCACTGCCCGCCGGGCTCGAGCTCACCATACCCCCTTCCGAGTGGAACCCCATGAACCTCGAGGTTCTGCCCCTTCCAGACCCCCCCCAGCCCAAGCCTCCACCCTGGGTCTTTCTGCGCCTCCCCCCTGCGCCCAAGGAACCCCGGGCCCGCAGCGTGCAGGAAGGGCTGGCTTCGTGGTACGGCGGGCGCTTTCACGGTCGGCGCACAGCAAGCGGGGAGCGCTTCGACAAGTTCCAGCTAACCGCTGCCCACCGCAACCTGCCCTTTGGCACGTGGGTGCGGGTGGTCAACCCACGCAGCGGCCGCAGCGTTGTGGTTCGCATCAACGACCGGGGCCCCCACACGAGGGGCCGGATTATTGACCTCTCCTATGGGGCGGCCCTGCGGCTTGGCATGGAGCGGCAGGGAATTCTTTGGGTCAGGCTGGAGATACTGGACCGCCGGCCTCAACCCTAGGGGAGCTATGAAGTACGGCCTTCACCTATCCATCGCAGGCAAGCGGGGCATCGCGGGGGCCGCTGAGGAGGCAGAGCTGCTGGGCCTAAGCGCGCTCCAGATCTTCGCCAAAAGCCCAAGGAGCTGGAAAACCCGCCCTCTCAGACCCGGCGAGGTAGAGGGCTTCCGGGCCCGTCAGGAAAACCTGGGGGGGCTGCCTACGGTCATCCACGCCTCCTACCTGGTGAACCTGGCCGCGGAGGGTGAGCTGGGGGAAAGAAGCGTCTTTAGCCTGGCCGACGACCTGGCCAAGGCCCAGGCCCTGGGGGCCTCCTACGTGGTGGTGCACCCCGGTTCGGGTGAGCTCACAAGGGCCAGATCAAACGCGCTGAGGGCGCTATCCTTCGCTGGGCTCGAGCCGCACCGACGAGGTCCTAGGCTGCTCATTGAGAACACCGCCGGCGGGGGCGAGAAGCTGGGGGCGCTGATGGAGGAGCTGGCCGAACTGGTGGCGGACACCCCCTTTGGGGTCTGCTTGGACACTTGCCATGCCTTCGCCGCTGGTTACGACCCTCTACGTGCCCTGGATGAGCTGGAGAGGTACGTGGGGCTGGAGCGGCTTGGCGTGGTCCACCTCAACGACTCCGTAGGGGATAGGGGTAGCCACGTGGACCACCACGCCAACCTTCTGGAGGGGAAAATGGGGTCAAAGCTCAAGGAGGTGTTCCTCGAGCCGCGGCTAAGGGAAAAAATCTTTATCCTGGAAACCCCCCGCAGCCCCCAAGAGGACGCCCACAACCTCCGGGTACTTCGAGGGTGGCTGCGGGGCGAATAGGAAAGCACGCTCAGCGCGATTTCACCTCAGCCCAAACCCGGTTAAAGGCCTCCGCTCCCTCCCCTAGGTCGGCCAGGAGTTCCAGGCGCTGACGGATTTCCGGAGAGGGATAGATGAGGGGGTTGTCCTTCTGCTCAATCTTGTCCATGGCCGCCGCTACTGGAGTAGCGTAGCCGATGGAATTGGAGATCCGAGCGGCAATTTCAGGTTCCAGCAGGAAGTTGATGAACCTGTAGGCCAGCTCGTGGTTGGGGCTCTTCTTGAGGACCACCAGGCAGTCGGCCCAGAGGGTGGCGCCCTCCTTCGGGATCACGTACTTCAGCTGCGGGTTTTCCTCCTGAGCGGCCAGGATGTCGCCCGAGTAGGCCGGCCCTACCGCGATGTCCCCCCCAATCAGACGGTCGCGGATGCTGGTACCTCCAGCAAAGCCCTGGGAGCGCCGCTTGGCCTCGAGCAAAAGGGCCTGAGCCTCTGCCAGCTTGGCAGGGTCGGTGGTGTTGACCGATTGGCCCCTGTATTTGAGGGCTGCGCCCACCATCTCCCGCATCTCATCCAAAAGCAGGAAGCTCCCCACCTGCTGTTGTGGGTCGAAGATGACCGCCCAACTTTCCACCGGCCCCTTTACCAAGTCTTCGCGGTAGGCAAGCCCAGTAGTACCCCACTGGTAGGCTACGCTGTAACGGGCCCCAGGGTCGTAGGCGGGGTCGGCAAACTGGGGGTCGAGGTTAGCCAGGTTGGGAATCTTGGACTTGTCCAGCTCCTGCAGGGTTCCTGCCCGGGCTAGGGCACCCACGGTGTAGTCAGGGGTGATCAGCACGTCGTACTCGCTGTCCCCTCCGGCTTGCAGCTTGGAGAGCATAGCCTCAGGGGAGTCGTAGGTGTCCTCCACCACCCGTACCCCCTCTCGCTTCTCAAACTCCTGGAGCACCTCCTTGGGCATGTAGTCCGACCAGTTCAGCAAGCGCAGCTCCTTTTTCTCCTGTCCGCAGCCTGCCAGGAAAACCACCAACAAAGGCCACCAGAATCCTCTCACGTCCGCCTCCTTACCGCTTTTTCCAAAAGAGCACGCCCAGCAAGATGACCAAAATCGTAGCCCCGACCATCAGGGTAGAAAGGGCATGTATCTCCGGCCGGATGCCCAGTTTAACCGAGGAGTAGATGTACAGGGGCAAGGTGGTTGAACCCGAACCGGCAGTGAAAAAGGTGATTACGAAGTCATCCAGCGAAAGGCTGAAGGCCAGAAGCGCCCCTGCCACAACCCCGGGCATGATAAGGGGTAGCGTCACCTCGCGAAAGGTCTGCCAGGAAGTAGCCCCCAGGTCCTTGGCCGCCTCCTCCAGGGTCGGGTCCAGGAGGACCAGCCGGGCCCGCACCACTAGGGTTACATAGGCAATCTGGAAGCTGATGTGAGCCAAAATTATGGTGAAAAGGGAAAGCCTGGGCCAGCCAATAGCGTCCCGCACCACATCAAAAAGGAGCAGCAGGGAAATACCCATCACCACATCAGGAACCACCACCGGCACGTAGAGCAAGTACCGAAGGGCACTCTTCAAGCGAAACTCGTAGCGCACCAGCCCCACCGCCAGCAGGGTGCCCAGCAGGGTGGAAACCGCTGTCGAAACCACCGCCACAATCAGGGTGTTGGTCAGGTACTCCAGGATGCGCTCGTTGCTGAAAAGCCGCGCGTACCACTCCAGGGTAAACCCGGTAAACCGCACCCCGAAGCGGCTTTGGTTGAAGGAGAGGGCCACGATGACCAGAATGGGCAGGTACAAAAAAGCAAAGACCAGCCCGGCGTGAAGGGATAGCAACCGCTTCATACCAACCGGTCCAGACCCCTCTCACCCTGGGTGCGGGCGTACAGCCAAAGGCCTAAAAGAACCATGGCCATCAGGACCATGCTCGCGGCGCTGCCAAAGGCCCAGTTCTGTGCTGAGCCGAACTGGAGCTGGATCAGGTTGCCCACCAACGTAACCTTCCCCCCACCCAGGAGATCAGCAATCACAAAGGTACCCACCGCCGGAATGAAGACCAGGAGAAAGCCGGCCAAAAGCCCCGGCAGAGTCTGGGGAAAGATTGCCTCAAAAAAGGCCCGAACAGGCCTAGCCCCCAGGTCGTAGGCGGCCTCGAGCAGGCTCCAGTCAATCCGCTCCACGGCGGCGTAAAGGGGCAGCACAAAAAAGGGCAGGTACGTGTAAACCGTGGCCACATACACCGCCAGGGTAGAGGGCAAAAACTCCCCCGGGGGCAGGCCAAATGCGGTTATAAGAGCGTTCAGTAGGCCCTCTTTCTGGAACACCACAATCCAGGCATAGACCCTGATCAGAAAGTTGGTGAAAAAAGGGATGACCACCAGGAGCAGAAGCACCTCTTTGTAGCGGCTTTGAGCGATGTAAAAGGCCAGCGGGTAGCCCAGCAGCATCACCAGAAGGGTAGACCAAAAACCAATCCAAAGGCTCCGGCCGATGATCTCCAAAAACAGGGGGTCAGAGAAGAAGCGCACGTAGTTGTGCAACCCGAAAGGAGGCACCGGCTGGCCAAGGCTACCCCGGCTCATCAGCGAAACCACCAGGACGATAAGGGTGGGCACGAGAACAAAGAGCACCAGCCAGAATGCCCCTGGCCCCACCGTCAGAAGCACCCGGCGCAAGCGCTGAGCAGGGGTTGCAGCCTCACGCATCGGCCTCCTCCTGAATGACCACCAGCTTCTCTGGGGTCAGGGCCACCCATATCTCCTCGTCGTAGTCGAACTCCTCATGGCCTGGCTCCTGGATGTCGTGGTTCAGGGTCTCGCACATCAAGCGCTGCCCATCGGCCAGCAAGATGTAGAGGTTCTCTGAGCCGGTGTAGATGATGTCGTCTACCTTGGCCCTGAACACATTGGGCAGGTTGGGCCGCTCGCGGAAAAGGCGTATCTTCTCCGGCCGGATCGAAAGCAGCACCTCCTGACCCGGAACCAGCGCATCGTCTTCATCCAAAACGAATTCCCCCAAGGGCGTGCGCACCCTACGGGGTTCCAAGACCTTGGCTGGAATCAGGTTGGAGTCGCCGATAAAGCGGGCCACAAAGGCGGTCTTGGGCAGCTCGTAGATCTCCTCGGTAGGCCCAAGCTGCTCAATCCGGCCCTTGTTCATCACCGCAATCCGGTCCGACATGACCAGCGCCTCCTCCTGGTCGTGGGTCACGAAGATAAAGGTGATCCCCAGCTGTTCCTGAAGGTTCATTAGGTCAACCCTGAGCTCCTGGCGTAGCTTCAAATCGAGAGCCGAGAGCGGCTCATCCAAAAGCAACACCTCGGGCTCGTTGACCAAAGCGCGGGCCAGGGCCACCCGCTGGCGCTGGCCACCCGACATCTGGTCAGGGCGGCGCTTTTCAAAACCGGAAAGGTTAACGAGTTCCAAGGCCCACGCCACCCGCCGAGCAATCTCCTCCTTGGGCATCCGCTTCATGCGCAACCCAAAGGCAATGTTCTGCTCAACGTTCATGTGAGGAAAGAGGGCATAACTCTGGAAAACCGTATTGACCGGGCGCAGGTAGGGGGGCACCCCGGTCATGTCCCTGCCCCCAATCAGAATGCGGCCCTCATCAGGGGTATCGAAGCCCGCTATCATGCGCAGCAAGGTGGTTTTGCCGCACCCTGAGGGCCCTAAGAGGCTGAAAAACTCCCCATCGCGCACCTCGAGGCTCACATTGTCCACCGCCCGCACATCTCCAAAGCGCTTGGTAACCCCCTCGAGCCGCACCGCAACGCTGTCCCCCAGCTTCCGCTCCCGCCTTCCGCGAAACAGCATCTCCACAGGGCAAAGTCTACGGGCTACCGCCACTGGCGGCAACTTCTGCCCAAAGCCCAACCTTCCAACCCCACTTGACGGGAAGGGGTGCTTTGGCTAGTATTTGCCTTGGCCCTGAGCCGGGATGGCGGAATTGGTAGACGCGCATGATTCAGGGTCATGTGCCCGCAAGGGCGTGCAGGTTCAAGTCCTGTTCCCGGCACCAAGCCACCCCCCGCAAGGGGGGTTTTCTTTTCGGGGTGTGTCTTTACCCTCTCACCAAAGGGTGGTAGACTGAAACCCGACAGGGCTCCCGGGACACCAGGGGGGTGGGTCGCAAACCCACCCCCCTCGCTTGGGAACGAGGAGGTGAGGCGTGGAGCAGGACTACTCCCTCGAGCAAATTGTGGCGGAGGCGCTCCACCCGCTGGGCTACGAGGTGCTGGAAGTGGGGCTTAGGCCCTCGGGGCGTTCGCGGGTGCTTCTGGTAAAAATTGAGCGCCGGGACGAGGCCCCCATCACAGTAGCCGACCTCGAGCGGGCCAGCCAAAGCCTCTCGAGCCACCTGGACCGGTACGACCCCATTGCGGGTAGATACCTCCTGCAGGTCGAGTCGCCCGGCCCCCAACGCCCCCTGCTCACCGCCCGCCACTTCGAGCGCTTTGCAGGGCTCAAGGTCCGGGTGCGCAGCCCCGAGGGCAGCTTTACCGCCCGGGTCGTAGGGGTGCAGGAGGACCAGGTGGAGTTTGAGCTGGACAACCGGGAGACCCGCCGGCTGAAGGTCGGCAGCTTCAAGGCCAACCTGGCCGAGTGGCCCGAACAACCCAGATAAGGAGGAAACGTGAACAAGGAATTTGTAGACGCCCTAGCCCAGGTGGCCCACGAGCGGGGGGTCACCGCCGAGGAACTTATCCAAAACTTCGAGGAGGCTCTGCGGCTCGCCTACCTGAGGCAAAAGGGGTACCGCACCAGGAGGGACAGCGAGGAAGAGGGCAAAGGCCCCATTGTGGAGGTTCACCTGGACCCCCAGATGGGGACCTTGGAGGTGCTCGAGGTCAAGCGGGTGGTCGAGAAGGTCCAGGACCCTGAGAAGGAGATTGACCTGGAAACTGCCAGGCAGTACGACCCCGAGGTCTCCGTAGGCGAGGAGATGGAATTCCCGATAGACCCCGAGGAGTTCAGCCGCATCGCCATCCAAATCGCCAAGCAGGTGCTCACCCAAAGGCTCAAGGAAGCCGAACGAACCCGTGTCCACAACGAGTACAAGGACAAAGAAGGCGAGGTAGTCACCGGCACCGTGGCCCGGGTGGACAACCGCGGCAACGTCTACGTGGAACTGGGTCGGGGCGAGGCGCTTATGCCCCCTAAGGAGCAGATTCCCACCGAGCGCTACTACCCAGGCCAGCGCCTCAAGGTCTACCTCAAGCAGGTGCAGCGCTCCTCCAAGGGCCCCAGCCTGCTGGTCTCCCGAGCCCACGAGGAACTGCTGCGTTACCTGCTGCGCCAAGAGGTCCCTGAGATTGCCGAGGGCATCGTGGAAGTCAAGGCCATCGCCCGCGAGCCGGGAAGCCGAAGCAAGGTGGCGGTGATGAGCCACAATCCCAACGTGGACCCCATCGGGGCCTGCATCGGCCACAAGGGACAGCGCATCCAGTCGGTATCGGCCGAGCTGGGCCGCGAGCGGGTGGACATCATCCAGTGGAGCTCCAACCCCAAGGAGTTCATCCGCAACGCGCTTTCCCCGGCAACGGTCGGCGAGATTACCTTGGAAACCCGCGAGGATGGGAAGAATCGGGCTCGAGTGGTGGTTGCCAAGGACCAACACTCCCTCGCCATCGGAAAATCGGGGCAGAACGTGCGGCTGGCCTCCAAGCTCACCGGCTACGAGATTGACTTTGAGGAAGCCGAGGAGATCACCGACCTGGATGCGGCCATCCTGAAAGCAGCTGAAAAGGAGGAAGCCCTCCGGGCCTCCCAAAGCGCCAAAGAGCGGTTTGATAGCCTGTTCAAAAACGGCGAGTAGCCCATGCCCAGCAAGCACGTCCCCGTTCGCCAGTGTGTGGCCTGCCGAACCCGCAGGCCTAAGCGCGAACTTTTGCGAATTGTGCTGGGCGAAGCAGGACCGATCATTGACCCCACCGGACGGCGCCCTGGCCGCGGGGCCTACGTCTGCCCGGACAACCCCGACTGCTGGAGTGAGAAAAAGCTACGCCGCTTTGCTGGGGCCAAAGCCGCCGAGCTCTCCCAGGCCCTGCGGATGCTTCTAGAAGGCCTTCTCCCCAAACCCTCATAGACCAGGAGGTTTGCATGGCAAAAATTCGAATCTATCAGCTCGCCAAAGAGCTGGAGATGTCCAACGAGGAACTCCTGAGAATTCTCGACGATATGGGCGTGGCCTACAAGTCGCACGCCAGCACGCTGGAGGAAGACACCGCCCAAGCGGTCAAGGAACTCATCGGCGAGCAGCGAGTAGCCGAGGCTGCCCGAAGGGCCGAAGCGGCCCGCAAGGCCATCCCTCCACGGCCCCCGGTGGTGGTGATCATGGGCCACGTGGACCACGGCAAGACCAGCTTGCTGGACTACCTGCGCAAAAGCCGCATTGCTGAGAAGGAGGCCGGAGGGATCACCCAGCACGTAGGGGCCTTCGAGGTTAGGACCGACGGCGGCACCGTAGTCTTCATCGACACCCCGGGGCACGAGGCCTTCACCACCATACGGCAAAGGGGGGCCAAGGTCGCCGACATTGCCGTTATCGTCATCGCCGCTACCGAAGGGGTTATGCCACAGACAAAAGAGGCCATCGCCCACGCCAAGGCCTCAGGGGCCAAGATCGTCTACGCCGCCAACAAGATGGACCTTCCCGGAGCGGACCTCAACCGGGTCTACCAAGACCTGATGCAGATGGGCATTGTCCCCGTGGCCTACGGCGGGGATGCCGAGGTGCTGCCCATCTCGGCCAAGACCGGCCAGGGTATACCTGAGCTTCTGGAGACCATCTTGCTCATCGCCGAGCTTGAAGACCTGCGGGCCGACCCCAAGGCCGAGGCCCAGGGGGTCATCCTGGAATCGCGTATGGATAAGCAGGCTGGCCCATTGGTGAGCCTGCTGGTGCAGCAGGGTACCCTGCGGGTAGGCGACCACGTGGTGGCCGGGGAGCAGTGGGGGAAAATCCGCGCCATGTCCGATGCCGACGGGAAGCGGCGCAGCGAGGCCGGGCCCGGTAGCGCGGTGCAGGTACTGGGCTTCTCGGAGTTGCCGGTGGCCGGTGAGACCTTTTTCTGGGTGCCCGACCAGGTAGCCGCCAAGGAGATCACCGAAGAGCGGATTGAGGAGCGCAAAGCTCGGGAAAGCCGGGCCGATTCTGGAAGAACCCGCAACCTGGCCGACCTAATGCGCCGGATGCGCGAGGAGGAGCAGAAGGAAATCAATCTAATCCTGCGGGCGGACACCCAAGGCTCGCTGGAGGCTATCCAGAACATCCTGAGCAAGGAATCTGGGGACGAGGTCAGGATCAACGTCCTGCTGGCTGCAGTAGGCGCGCCCAGCGAGTCAGACGTGCTGCTGGCCTCCACCGCCCACGGGGCCATCCTCTCCTTCAACGTCAACCCCAGCGGCTCTGTTCGCAAAATGGCCGAGCAAAAGGGGGTACCCCTACAGAGCTTCCGCATCATCTACGAGCTGATAGACGAGATTCGTCGAATGGTCAAGGGCCAGCGGGAGCCCGTGTACAAAGAGGAGGTGCTGGGCACCGCCGAGGTGCGGGCTATCTTCAGGCTCTCGCGGGGCACCGTGGCGGGCTGCATGGTGACCACGGGTAAAATCACCCGCAACGCGGACATCCGGGTACTGCGCAAGGGCAAGGAGATCTGGAGAGGGAAAATAGGGAGTCTAAAGCGCCTAAAGGACGACGTGCGCGAGGTAGGCCAGGGGTTCGAGTGTGGGGTGATGCTCGAGGGATTCGCCGATTTTCAGGAAGGGGACGTTCTGGAGGCCAGCCAGAAGGTCGAGGTAACGGCCGGCTAGGATGCTTACGCGTGGGCTTGCCCTGGCAGCACTGGCCCTTATGGGCCTGGGGCCAGGGCTTTTTTGGTCCCCCGGAAGCCCTAGGGAGGTCGGTCTATCCCAGGGTTTCAGCCCAGCTCCCCTACCTCAGCCCCTCCTGGAGGTCAAGGCCAAGCCGGTTCCAAAGGGCCTGGGGGTTCCAAGCGTCTATGGACAGGCCCTAGGCCCAGCCCAGCCCACCCCCCCTCCCTGCCTGGTCATGGCCCGGACCATGAGTTGGCCTGGGCGGCTTTACCTGGTCTACGGCCGGCTCCAGACCGATGGCGGCTAGGCACCCCACCTCTACCCCAGAACCGCAGGTTATTCGGCCGTAAGGACGCCGCCAATCGGCGGTTAGCTCCAAAGTAGGGAAATTATGACCAACCGTCAGTGGAAAGCTCTCCTTCTAATAACCCTGTTCGTAGCGGCCCTGGTGAGCATATTCCGACCCTGGGAGCCGCGTGACCCCAAAAACGCCCTCCTGCCCCGCGATGGGCTCATCCGGCTGGGCCTAGACCTTCAAGGAGGCCTGCGAATCACCCTGCAAGCGGTGGGCCAAAGCGCCGATGCTCAGACCGCCCGCAGCGAAATTGAGGTGGCCCGCACAGTCATTGAAAACCGGGTTAACGCCATCGGGGTAGCCGAGCCGCTGGTGCAGATTCAGGGCAACGACCGGATCATCGTGGAGCTTCCGGGTCTGAGGCAGGACCAGCAACAGCGGGCCCTGGACCTGATCGGGCAGACCGCAAAGCTCGAGTTTCGCATCGTAAACCCCGGGGCTACTGGCCTCACCGTGGCCCAGATCAACGACCAGCTCAGGAACTCGGGGCTTTCCGGGCGCGAGCTGGCCGCCCGCCGAGCCGAGCTAGAGAAGAGCCTGTACAAGCTGGAGGACCTCGGCCCGCCCCTCCTCACCGGAACCGACCTGCGCACGGCCAGCGCCACTTTTGACCAGTTTGGCCGGCCCCAGGTTTCCATGGAGTTCACCCCGGAAGGGGCCAGGAAGTTTGAAGAGGTCACCCGCGCCAACATCAACCGACAGCTTGCGGTGGTGCTGGACGACAAGGTCTACACCGCACCGGTCATCCGCAGTGCCATTCCCGGAGGTCAGGCGGTAATCGAGGGGTTGTCCAGCGTACAGGAGGCCTCGGACATTGCCCTGGTGCTGCGATCAGGCTCGTTGCCGGTGAAGCTCGAGGTGGCCGAGACCCGCGCCATTGGCCCTACCCTTGGCCAGGACGCCATTGCAGCTGGCATAAGGGCCGGGATTATTGGGGCGGTGCTTCTCTTCGCGCTGCTTTTCGCCTACTACGGCTTCTGGATGGGGCTGGTGGCCGCAATGGGCCTCCTCTACACCGCCGTGCTGCTCCTGGCCTCCATCTCCCTGCTCCAGGCCACCCTCACCCTGCCGGGCATCGCCGGGCTCATCCTCACCCTAGGGGCCGCCGTGGACGGCAACGTGCTCTCCTTTGAGCGCATCAAGGAAGAGCTCAAGCTGGGCAAAAAGTTCCGCCAGGCCATCCCGGGAGGCTTCTCCCACTCCATCATCACCATCCTGGACGTGAACATGTGCCACCTGCTGGCCGCCGCGGCCCTCTACCAGTACAGCACTGGGCCAGTGCGGGGTTTTGCGGTGATGCTGGCCCTAGGCGTGGTAACCTCGGTGTTCTCCAACCTGGTCTTCAGCCGCTGGCTTCTGGAGACCATTGCCGACAGGCGGGAGGTGCGCCCCCCCTACTGGCTTTGGGGGACCCGGATTGACTTCCTCAAGGCCGCTCGCTACGTGACTGCGACCTCGCTGGGGCTGGCAGCGGTGGCTGCTGGGGTCGTCCTTTTCAAGGGCTTCAACTACGGCATTGACTTCACTGGGGGCACTGCTTTCACCATCCGAGTACCAGAGAACATCCGGGCTGAGCAGATCCGAAACTTCCTAGATGGGGCTGGGATCGCCGAGGTGAAGGGGGCTGAGTCGGTGATCACCTCGCTCTCCAGCGTGGCGGGCAGCGAGTATTCCGTCCGGGTACGCCAGATAGGCGAGGCCGAGCGAATTGAGCTCGAGCGCAAATTCCGAGAGAGCCTGGGGGCCACCGTGCTGCAGTCTGAAACCGTGGGTCCAGCCATCGGGGCTGAGCTGCGGCGAAACACCATCTACGCGGTGCTGATTGGGCTGGCCCTTATCCTGATTTACGTGGCCTTCCGCTTTGACTGGGTGTTCGGGGTGGCCAGCGTGATTGCGGTGGGGCACGATGTGGCCATCGTGGCCGGGATGTACAGCCTACTGGGGCTCGAGTTCTCCATCCCCACCGTGGCGGTACTGCTCACCATCGTAGGCTTCTCCATCAACGACTCGGTGATCATCTCCGACCGCATCCGGGAAAACCTCAAGCTCATGCGGGGCAAGAGCTACTACGAGGTGGTGAACGCCTCCATCAACCAAACCCTCTCCCGCACCCTTATGACCTCCCTCTCCACCATGCTGCCCATTCTGGCCCTTCTGTTCCTCGGTGGCCCGGTGTTGCGGGACTTTTCCCTAGCCATCTTCGTAGGCTTTATCGTGGGCACCTACTCCTCCATCTATGTGGTCTCAGCGCTGGTGGTCTGGTACAAATCCCGCGAGCAGTCCCGAAAAACCCGCCCCAAAGTGGCCTGATGGGGCACCTGCCTGCCCCCTCCTCAAAGGAGGGGGTTTTGCCCAGGGGTAGATACCGAAGGTGAAAAGGGTTCTAAACGACAGGCTGGAGGAAAAGCCATGCCGGAAACGCCCCAGGAAGTGCTCGAGCTGCTGCAAACCCTCCTACAACGGGCCTATGCTCCCTACTCCCGCTACCCCGTGGCCGCGGTGGTCAGGTCCAGAAGCGGCCGGCTCTACGGCGGGGTCAACGTGGAGAACGCGGCCTACCCCCTCTCCCGCTGCGCCGAGCAGTCGGCGGTCTTGCAGATGGTCTCCGCCGGCGAGCGGGAAATCGCAGAGGTTTGGGTGATGAGCCGGGGAAAGCAGCCCGCCACCCCCTGCGGGGGCTGCCGCCAGGTTCTCATGGAGTTCGCCCCGCCTTCCCTGCCGGTGCACTGTCTGAGCAGCGAGGGCAGCGCCTTGCACACTACCCTGGGGGAGCTACTGCCCCATGGTTTTAGCAGAAGCCACCTGAACCCCAAGGAGGGCTAGCGCTTATCGGGAACCACGATCCGCCCGGCGATGATGGCCTGGCGAACGGCCTCCAGTTCGCGCCGCAGGCTCTCAGGGATAAGGGCCTGGTTGTAGAGATCAAGCGCATAGCCCAGACCATTCTCCTTCAGACCGAGGCTAACCAGCCCGCCCCGAAAAGTACCGCGGGCCACCGCCTCTACCGCCATCTGCGCGGCCACGTCCACCCGCTTGAGCATGCAGGTGAGGCCGTGGTTGAGGGTAGCGGGGTTGCTGTCGGTATCCCCCAGAAAGTTTAGGTTGCCGTCCCCACCGATGAAAAACATGGGGCGCGTCTCCCCTGCGCACTCCCGGTTGTAGGCCTCGTACTTGGGAACCCGGGCAAAAGGGTTGCTGCGGAAGCGCAGACCTCGAGGCAGCTCACTGGCCTTGAGGCACTTGACCTGCTTCACGTAGTCAAAAACCCCCAGGCCTGAGGCCCCAGCTGCGGCGTAGATGATGTCGGCCCCCTGCGAACGCTGAAAGGCCGCAATCTCCTTGGCCTTAGCCGGGTCAGAGAAGGCCGCAGGAGTGTTGCCCACGTAGCTGACCACCACCCGGCAGGCCGGACAGGCCCGCCGTACCCCCTCGCGGTACCCCACCTCGAATTTGTGAATAAGGGGGATGTCCATCCCGCCCACAAACCCCACCACGCCGGTCTGGCTCAGACGGCCGGCGATGTACCCGACCAAGAAGGTGCCCTCGTTCTCACGAAACACATAGGAGGCCACGTTGGGGGCTTCTGTGGCGGTGTCTATCAGGGCGAACCGCTGTTCGCGAAACTCCCGTGCGGCCGCGGCCACGCCCGGCTCAGTGGCGAAGCCCAATCCGATAATGAGGTCAAAGCGCTCAGCGGCAAAACGCCGCACCGCTTCGGGAATTTGCGAGGGGTTGGTGGGTTCAAAGTCAAAGAGCCGGCCTCCGAACTGCTGCACCGCGCGCAGGGCCCCACCGTAGGCAACGCCGTTGAAGGTCGGGTCGGTCTTGGCCCCCTCGCTAAAGACCATAGCCACATTACCTAGGGGTTGGGCCAGCCCCAGGCCCAACCCCAGCAAGACCGTGTAGAGGGCTTTTTTCATGAGGGGAAGGTTAGCACAAACCCGCAGGGAGCGCAACCAGAAGCCCGCTGCTACCCCGGCCAGGCCCCCTCAAAGCGCAGGAGCCACTCCTTGACCCCCTCCCGGCCAGCAAAACCCCCAAGCCGCCCGTCGGCGTGGATAACCCGCTGGGCTGGGACCACCAGAAAGAAGGGATTTACCCGCAAAGCCGCACCCACCGCGCGGGGGGTGAGGCCTAAAAGGTAGGCCATCTCGGCGTAGCTTCGGGTCTGCCCGACAGGGATGCGCCGTACCGCCTCGTAGACGGATACCCGGCGGGCCTCGAGGCCTTCGTAATCAAGGGGCAGGTCGCAAAAGGTCTCCCTCTGGCCATCAAAATAGCGCTCAATCCGGCGGGCCAGCTCGAGGAGTTCCCGATTGGGGCGTCCCTCCCCTTCCTCTAGAAGCCGGAGCTCTACCCGCCGGATACCCCTCGGCCCAGCTCGAGCCAGGACAAGACCAACGGGGGTAGGGATGGAGAGGGTGTGCACTAGGAACCGCTCGCCTTCTGTTGGTGGGGCACCTCACGGGCCAATGCACCTTCCAGCATCAGGCTCAAGAACTTGTTCATCTCGTCCTTGAGCTCCCTCTCCGGGGTGTAAGCCGCCCAGCGCAGGGCCGAAAGCAAGTAGACATCGGCGATGGACCGGGAGATGCGCTCCAGCGACATGTCGCCTCTGAGCTTGCCCTTCGCCCTCAGCGGGCGCAGGATGTCGGCGATTAGGTCCCCCAGGGGCAGGGCCTCGAAGGCCGCTTTGGCCCGGGAGGGGTCGGGGTTCAGGAGCTCGTAGGCCAGGGGTGAGAGCAGGCTGCGCTCCCGCTCGCTGACCTCGGCCAGGCGCTCCCACAACCGGCGCAAAACCTCCAGCGGCGGCTCGCCCTGCTGCAGCTCAGCCATGGCCTGCTGGCGCATCTCGCTGAGGAGCTGGGCCCCAAATTCAAGCAGCACGGCCTCCTTGTAGGCGTAGTAGTTGAAAAAGGTGCCGCGGGAAACGTGGGAGGCCTTGGCTATATCCGTTGCCGTAGTCTGATGAAAGCCCTTCTCACGAAAGAGGTTGATGGCAGTGCGGAAGATGCGATCGCGACGGCGCAGCTTCTGCCTTTCCCGAAGACTGAGCATGGTGAGATTGTACCCGAGTCTAATAAACCGCGCCAGCGGTTTTTTCTGTTCTCAAAAGAGTTGCCTCAGGCTCCGAAGGCCCAGCCTCTCCCTCAGAACCAGAAAGAGCTCAGCGGTGGCCAAGGCATCCCACAGGGCGTGGTGCTCCAGGTGGGGGGGCAGCCCCAGGGCTGCTCGAGCCGCCCCCAGGCTCGAGGGCAGCGGCTGGGCGTAGGGCTCGAGGCAAGCCTGGTGGCGGTTGAGACGGGCCAATAGGACCGCTGTGTCCACCACACGGAGATGGGGCCAGGGCTGACGCAGCTCCCTGCAGGCCCGCCTCAAAAACCCCAGGTCGACCTGCGCAAAGTGCAACAGCAGCACCCCCTGGGCCACGCGGCGGAGCACCTCCGGCAAAACCTCCTCCAACGGGGGGGCATCCCTCAACTCCGCGGGGAGGATGTGGTGAGCCCGCACCCCCTCAGGGGACAAAGCTTCGGGTCGCCGCGGGCGCACCAGGCTGTAGTAGTGCGCGCCGTAGACAATTGCACCCCTCTGGATGGGCAGCAGGCCCACCGAGAGAATTTGGTCGGAAGGGGTAAGGCCGCTGGTCTCTAGGTCCAAGGCCCAGTAGGTCGCTTCCCACCAGGCCAGACCCTCAGGATGGCGAAAGGGGGTTTTCAGCACAGCAAACATGCTCCCTAACCCAATCGGTCGGTCTGATAGCGCGCGCCCAGGGACTCCTGCAGCTGACGGATGTGCAGGAAGGCCTCCTTCAGATGACGGCGCTCCAAGGGCGAAAGCCGCTCCAGGGCCACCTTGTTGCTGGGCTGCTCCCCCCGGCTCAGTTGAGCGAGCTGTTCCCGCAGGCGCAGGCGCATGAGAAAAGCAAAGGCCTCCTCGAGGGTCTCGGCCGCCTCACGGCTGAGCCCACCCGCTCGAGCCGCCGCCCTCAGGCGCTCCACGGTGGCCTTGGCTAGGCTCCCTACCTCCAGGGCGTGGACTCGAGCCAGGGACACAATCGGGGCAATCCCCCCCTTCTTCAGGTCCACCCCACCGTCCTCGGCCCTTATCTGCCGGAAAAAGCCCAAAGGGGGGCGGAACTGAAGGGAGGCCCGGGCAAGGTGGGCCAGGAATATACCCTGCTGAGCGGTACGGGCCACCACCGCGTCCAGGGATTCTAGGGATAGGGCACCATACACCTTGCGGTAGTCAAAGAAAATCTGGGCCTCCAACACCTCCTGGGGGGAGGGGCGCTCCACCCAACCCCGGAAAAGCCGCAACCACTCCGCCAGCGGCTTGTGCCAGGAGGTGGCCATGTAACCCCCAGGGCAGGGCGGAAAGCCAGCCTGAATCAGCCCGTTTACTGCAAACTCGGCCATTCGGGAGAAGTATTCCTCGGCCTCCGGGGTCCTCTCCTCAAACACCAGGGCGTTGTCCTGGTCGGTGAGAAGGGTCTGTTCCATCCGG
The DNA here is from genome assembly GCF_025060375.1 of Meiothermus sp. Taxonomy (GTDB): domain Bacteria; phylum Deinococcota; class Deinococci; order Deinococcales; family Thermaceae; genus Meiothermus. The sequence continues at coordinate 17,489 of NZ_JANXCG010000020.1, forward strand.
CCCTCAGAACCAAGCACCACCCAAGCGTAGGCGCAAGGCGGCGGGCCGTTTTGCGCTTCAAAAAGCCCGAGCAACGTGCGAACCAGCTGGTCGTTGAGGGCGCTCACGCTGCGGCCAATCTCGCTGGGACCCAGCCCCCCTGCAAGGAGCCCTTCCGTCACCCCCAAGAGCTCCCGGCTGTAGCCCCGAAGGTCGGCCAGGTCCCTGGTACGCTCGAGCCGCCGCAACAGGTGCAGGGGACTTCTGGCCTGCCGCCGCATGAAAACCGTGTCCGTGACCACCCCCACAATCCGACCGTCCTGCTCCAGGGGAAGGTGGTGGATCCCCTGGCGCACCATGAAGTTCAGCGCCTCAAACAGGGGCGTGGAGGCGGGCTGGGTTTTGGCGGGAGCGCTCATGACCTGCAACACCGGGGTCTCCGGCCCCCGCCCCTCGGCCAACACCCGGTTGCGCAGGTCGCGGTCTGTGAGAATACCCAGCGGCTCTCCCTCCACGAGAACCGAACTCACCTGTTGGGCCCGCATCAGCCGTGCGGCCTCCCCCACCGTAGCGTCGCGGGGCACAAAAACCGGCGGACGGCTCACGAGCTCCCCCACTGGAAGGGACAGGTCCAACCCGAGCAACGCCCCCTCGAGGCGGTTGGAAAACCGCAACCGCTCTGCCAGCCCCCGGGTAAAGAAGGCGGCGAACTCGGGGTAGCCCATAAGCTGCTGGAAGACCCGCTCCCCCCAGCGGTAGACCAAGAGGTCCTCCTCCGCCACCACATCAAAGGCCGGGGCTTCCTGGGACAGGAGGGAAGGGTAGCCAAACACCTCCCCCTCCTCCAGATGCAGCACTGGCTGGCCCTCCCGCTCTAGCCGCACTGCGCCCTTGCGAATCAGGTAGAGGTGGTGGCTCCTGCTCCCCCCCTGCTCCAGCACCTTGCTGCCCTTTGGGTAGAAGGTTATTTCGAGGCCTTGGGCCACCTTCTGCATGGCCTCCTCTGGCAACAGGTGGAAGGGGGCTTGCTGGCGGACAAACTCGAGAGGATTCACAGCCCTATTTTCTCCGCTCACCGGGGCTGCTCTCCTGCGGCAACCGGACAATAAGCCCAGAGGACAGCCAGGCCGAGATCGGGACAATCAAGCTCAAGGCTTGGTTGGCGGAAAGGAGGAGCTGCAAACCGTAGCCCAACACCAAAGCCGGCAGCAGCAGGAAGAAAATTCGGAAGACGCGCTCAAAACCGGGCTGAGGGGGCAGAGGCCAGAAACGGGAAAAGACCAGACCCATAACCCCTCCCACCAGCACCGCTGAGGCAATGCGCAATAGGTCGAGGGGGGTTGGAAAAGGCCAGCCGGTCAGGTAGTGGCCCACCGTATAGAATAGAAACAAAAAGGCCGATATACCCAGCAAAAGCCGCAACAACCGCAGGGCCAGATTGGGCGGCACGTAGACCGAAGGGGACTGGGATTCAGAACCTCGCACAGCCATAGCCTAAAATCCAGGGCCGGGGCGGACCAAGCCCGCCCCAGGCCAGGGTAGAGACTAGTGGTAGTGGGCCTCCTTGGCCCCGCGGGGAATCCGCACAGACTCCACCAGATCCTGCACCTCTTTGGGAGGTTCGGGGGTCAAGCGAGAAACCACATAGGTAATAACAAGGTTGAGCACCATTCCCACCGTGCCGATGCCCTCCGGGCTCACACCAAAGAACCATCGGGGCATGCCGAAGTAGCTGGTGCCGATGATGTAGCTGGCGGTGAAGATCAGCCCCACCACCATCCCCGCGATGGCCCCCTCACGGGTGGTGCGTTTGTCAAAAATACCCAGCAGAATGGCTGGGAAGAAACTACTGGCGGCCAGCCCAAAGGCAAAGGCCACCAGCTGGGCGATGAAGCCCGGGGGGTTTTGCCCGAAGTAACCGGCCACCAGCACCGCCAGGAGAATGCCGATGCGGGCGATGAGCAGGCGCTGGGCCTCGGTGGCCCGGGGGTTGACGATGCGATAGTAGAGGTCGTGGGAGAGCGCCGAGGAGATAACGATGAGCAGCCCCGATGCAGTGGACAGCGCCGCAGCCAGGCCACCCGCAGCCACCAGCGCGATGATGATGGGGGCCAGCTTGGCCACCTCTGGGGTAGCCAGCACGATGATGTCGTTGTTGATGAACACCTCGTTTTTGGAGTTGGGGTTAGGGTTGTTGAAGTCGGGGCGGTTGGTGCCCGGAATCAGGTTGAAAGCCCGCCCCGGAGCGATGGTGATCTTGCCATCGCCATCCTTGTCCACAAAGCGGAGCAGACCGGTCTTCTCCCACTTGGCCACCCAGTCAATCTGCTTCACCTCCTCGATGCTCTTGCCGTTTAGGGTGTTGATGAGGTTGTAGCGGGCGAAGACCGCGATGGCCGGCGCGGTGGTGTAGAGCAGGGCGATGAAAAGCAGAGCCCAGCCCGCCGAGGCCCGTGCGTCCTTTACTGTGGGCACGGTGTAGAAGCGGATGATCACGTGGGGCAGACCCGCCGTTCCGAACATCAAGCAGGCCGTGATGAGCAGGATGTTGAGCATGTCAAAGCTCTGGAACGGCTGGGTGTACTGGGTAAAGCCCAGGTCTACCTGGATCTGGTTGAGCCGGGTGGTGATGTCGGAGAAGGTCAGGGCCAGCTGGGGAATGGGGTTTCCGGTCAGGATGCTGGCGATAGCGAAGCCGGGGATCAGGTAGGCGATGATGAGCACGGTGTACTGGGCCACCTGGGTCCAGGTGATGCCCTTCATTCCCCCCAGCACCGCGAACAGGGCGGTTACGGCCACCCCGATCCACAGACCGGTGATGCTGGGCACCCCCAGGTAGCGGGCGAAGACCGTGCCCACCCCCACGAGCTGGGGGATCACGTAGGTAAACGAGACGAAGATGGCCGCTATCACCGCCACCACGCGCGCGGTCTGGGAGTAGTAGCGGTCCCCCACAAAGTCGGGCACGGTGAACTTACCGAACTTGCGCAGGTAGGGGGCCAGGAGTAGGGCCAGCAGCACATACCCCCCGGTCCAGCCCATCAGGTAGATGGCGCCGTCGTAACCCAGGGTGGAGATGAGCCCAGCCATGGAGATGAAGCTAGCCGCGCTCATCCAGTCGGCAGCCGTGGCCATCCCATTGGCCACCGCGGGCACCCCGCGCCCGGCCACGTAAAAGCCCTCGGTCTCGCGCACCCGGGCCCAGATGCCGATGCCGATGTAGAGCCCGAAGGTAAGAAAAACCACAATCCAGGTCCACAGCTCAACGCTCATCAGGCCGCCTCCTACTCGTGCACGTCAAACTGCTGGTCGATCTTGTTCATCTGCGCAGCGTAGATGAAGATCAGGATCACGAAGATGATGATGGCCCCCTGATGGGCAAACCAGAAGCCCAGGGGAAGCGCCCCCAGCTTGATGTTGTTGAGCAGACTCACCAACACGATCCCAAAGCCATACGAGACCACTGCCCAGACGATGAGCAGGTTCCGGATAAGGGTCGTATTGGCCCTCCAGTAAGCCTCTGCCTTCGCTTTATCCATGCCAGACCTCCAGCTAACACAAGTCCGCCCGCCCTGATGGGGGGTCGCGTCGGCGCATTTCAGACTTGCGCCATGAATCTAGCACCGGAATTGTGGTCTGGCAAGTTATCTGCGGTTTTTGGAAATACGCGAAAGCCAATTATTTTTTGATGAGAAGAAGGCTAGCCCTGGCCTGTGGGTGAGGGCCGGGCGGGGGCAACCTGCAGGGCTTCAGCCACAAGGGCGTAGATCAACCCCAGCAACAAGCCCACCGCCAGCGCAGCCAGCAGGATGAGGGCCCGCCTGGGCGAGGTTTCCTGGTACACCGGGTAGGCCCTGACCAAAAGCTGGGCCGTGTTCTGCGAGGCTGCGGCCTGGATCTCCAGGTCCGTTTTCTTCTGCACCAGGGCAAGGTAGACATCCTTGCTCACCCCTAGGGCCTGCTCGGCGTTTTCCTGCTCGAGCTGGGCCTGGGCCACCCGGCCGCGCAGGAAGGCCACCCGGCCATCCACCCAGGCCAGACGCTTCTCCAGCTGCAGCAGCCGGCTTTGCTGCGCCGCCTGCTCTGCCTCAGCCTCCCAAAAGGCACTCCTCAGGCGCAGGTACTCGGGGTTAGGGCTGTCGAAGGAAACCTCCTGTGAGGAAAGCTGGGAGAGTTGCTCATAGCGCTGCCGCAGCGCTTCGTAGGCTGCCTTGCGGGCGGCAAACTCCAGGCCAAGGCGCTCTCGCTCGCGCAGCTGCGAGGCCAGAAGCGAGCGGGCAGCATCCAGTCTCCTCTGCACCTGCGCCGCCTCCTCCCGCAAGGCTCGCTCGCTGGATTCAAGACCCTCCAGCCCAGCCCTGAGCGAGACCACCTGCGCGAACAGGGTCTGGTAGGCTGGGTTAACCTCTTGCACCCTAAGCCGCAAGGACTCCAGGGCGGGCCAGTTGCCCTGGCCTACCGCCATCGCCACCACGGGGTCCACCACCACCTCCCGCATAACCTCGAGCAAGCGCGGCTCTCGGGCCATCAGGGACTCCAGCTCCCGCAGCTCGGCCTGCTTGCTGGCCTTTTCCGTGGCGATGGAGCCCAGGCGCACCGCGATCTCGCCCAAACGCGCAGCGAAGCGGTCAAGTTGAAGCTGAAGCTCGGCGATGCGCTCCCGCCTGCGAAAGGCCTCCTGCTCCATGGCCGCTTGCTCGAACGAGCGGCGCAGGCGCTCGGTCTCCTGCCGCAGGCTCTCCCGCGCGGCCTCAAATGAGCGGTTGACCAGGGCAATCTGCTCCGGGGGAGCGTTGCTGGCCAGCTGCACCCTCTGGCTCTGCAAGGCCTCCTGGTAGGCCCGCAGGCGCGCGCGGGTCCCCGCCAGATCGGCCCGAAGAGAGGCGATGGACTGGCCCAGGCGCACCCGCTCCTGAACAAGCTGCTCCAGCTCTATTTTATCGGCGCTGAGCGAGGATTTCCGGCTTACCTCGAGCCAGCGGGCCTGGGCAGCCTGGTACTTTTCCTGGGCTTCCTGTAGACTCCTCTGCAGGTAGGCCAGGCTGCCATCCATCCACCGGTAGGGTACGCGGTTAATGACCCCTACCACCTCCTCAGCCCAGAGGTTCGCCGTCCGGCTGGCCAGAGCAGGCGATGGGGCACGCACGCTCATCTGCACGATCAAAACCTGGTTGTCGCTGTTCGTGCCCCTACGCGTTGCCTCCTTGATGTCGAAGTAGCGAACCATCCGCTCGAACCCCTGGGCCACATCGGAATCCCGCCAGGCGGGCGGAAGAAGCCCCTCCCGGTCTAGGGCCTGCCACACCCCCCCCACCACCTCCTCTGAAAAGGCTATGGCCCGCACGGCCTCAAAGGGCAGCAGGTTGTTCTGCTGAAGCTGTATGCGCTCCTCCAGCTGAGCCTGAATTCGCTCACCGGAGAGGCTTAGGGTAGCTTGGGAGGTGTACTCCTTGTCCGCAATGAGAAAAGCGTACACAGCGGCCAGCAATACAGCCCCCAGCGGCAGGCCTACCAACGCCTTCCGCTGCCTCCTGAGCATCAGGAGAACCTCGCGCAGGGTAATTTCGTCCTGCATTTTCCACCCCCGTTTTCGGTTAACTATACCAAGGCCGCATCCACGCTTCATCAAAACCCGCAAAGGTTGACCCCAGTCATCAGGAAACCTTAGCCCTTCGTGGTCAGGGTAGGCACCCACCTCGCCACAGGGCCCCCGCACCGCTATTGGCGCTCAGAGCACAGCGTGATAGCATGCACTGCTAGCTATGGCGCTTATCGTTCAGAAATACGGTGGGACCAGCGTAGGCGACCTGGACCGCATCCATAAGGTGGCCCAGCGGATTGGCCACTACCGCGAGAGGGGCCACCGACTGGCCGTAGTGGTCTCCGCCATGGGGCGCACCACCGATGAGCTCATCGCCTTGGCCAAAAGGGTCAACAGACGTCCGCCCCAGCGGGAGCTGGACATGCTCACCACCATCGGGGAGCAGCAATCTGTAGCGCTCCTCTCCATGCAACTCAACGCCATGGGCATTCCAGCCCGGGGATTCACCCAACACCAGATTGGCATCACCACCGACGGTCGCTACGGGGACGCCCGCATTCTACGGGTGGAGCCTACCCTGATAGAGCAGTCCCTCGAGCGGGGCGAAGTAGCGGTCATAGCAGGCTTCATGGGCACAACCCCAGAGGGCGAACTGACCACCTTGGGGCGGGGTGGCTCCGACACCACCGCAGTGGCCATTGCAGCAGCCCTGGGGGCTGAAGAGTGCGAGATTTTCACCGATACCGAGGGGGTCTACACCACCGACCCCCACACCATCCCTGAGGCGCAAAAGCTCCCCAAGATTGGCTACGACCAGATGCTCGAGATGGCCGCCCTGGGCGCGCGGGTTCTGCATCCCCGGGCGGTTTACTACGGAAAGCGCTACAAGGTGAGAATCCACGTGAGAAGCAGTTTTTCCTACAACCCTGGAACCCTGGTGACGGAGGACGGCATGGAACTTGATCGGCCAGTGACGGGTGTGGCCCTCGACGACGAAATTGCCCAGATTGGCCTGGTGGGCATCCCCGACCGGCCGGGGATCGCCGCACGGGTCTTTGAGGCCCTAGGGCGGAAGGGGGTGGCGGTGGACATGATCATCCAGGGGGTTCCCGGACATGAGCCCAGCCGCACCCAGATGGCCTTCACGGTCAACCAGGACTTCGCCGAGGAAGCCATGGAGGCGCTCGAGCCGGTGCTCGCCGAGATAGGTGGGGAGGCCCAGCTCCGGCGGGACGTGTGCAAGATCTCCATCGTGGGGGTAGCCCTGGCCTCTACCCCGGGCATCCCAGCCCGGATGTTCCAGGCCCTGGCCAGCGTAGGGGCCAACATAGAGATGATTGCCACCAGCGAGGTGCGCATCTCCGCCATCATCCCCTCCCAGTACGCCGAGGCTGCGCTCCGAGCGGTGCACAGCGCTTTCGAGTTGGACAAGCCCATAGGCTAGGTAGTTATGAGCGAGGCCCAGGAGTACGCAGGCAAGCTGTACCTGACCTGGCAGGACATTACCCAGCTCGTCTCGAGGCTTCTAGGCCAGGTCAACCCCCGTGAGTTCGACTGCATCCTGGCCATCACCCGCGGGGGGATGATACCGGCCTGCCTGATCTCGGAGGCCACCGACCAGCGCAACATCCTCACCGCTGCGGTGATGTTCTACACCGATGTGGGCGAAACCATCCAGGACCCGGTCTTCCTCCAGTTTCCCTCCGACCACCTGCTTTACGGAAAGCGGGTTCTTGTAGTAGACGACGTCTGGGACTCCGGAAAAACCGCCGTAGCGGTGCGGGAGCGGATCAGGCTGGCAGGAGGAAGGGCTCAGATTGCGGTGCTCCACTACAAGCCCAAGAAGAACCGCTACCCCGGCGAAGCCCCAGACTACTACGCCGCCGAGACCGACGCTTGGATTGTCTATCCCTGGGACCCCGCCCAGGGCTGGACCACCCCGGGTCAAGAGGCGGGCCAGGCCTAGTCTGGGAGGGCGGCACTCCCCCGGCATACATCCGTGGGGAGACCCCTCAGGTTTCGAGAGGGGGGCTCTTCAGCGCCAAACAACCGCCTCAGAACCGCCTCAGAAAAGGAGGTTGAACAACAGCAGGGCCAGGGCCGCCACGCCAAAAATCAGGAGCAGAGGGGGAAGCAGGAGAGAGTAAGCCGCTATTACCAGGGCCACAAAGTCCTTCCAGTCGGGCTTCAGCTCCCCCCGGGGGGGAAGGTCTTCTGGAGGGCGCATACCCCCATTCTACAGCCACGAGGAGGCCGCAGGCCCAGCCTGCAAAAACCGCACTGCCCGGACAGCCACTGCCTGCCCCATCCGAACCACCTCAGGCAGTCCCACCCCCTGGTAGGCAGCGCCAGCCAGAAAGAGACCGGGCAGCTCCTCAGCTCGCATGGCCTGGGCCACGCGTTCCTGATGGCCCAGGGTGTAGCGGGGAAGCCCCTGGGACCAGCGAAAAACCCAGGTTCGCAGCGGCGAAGGTACCCGTCCCCAAAGACGCTCGAGGTCGCGCCGGGCCAGAGCCACCAGCTCCTCCTCGCTGGCTTCCAACCCCGAAAAGTAGGCCCGCACCAGCCCCACGCCCTCCGGGGCCCGGCCAGGCCACTTCTGGTCGGTCCAGGTGAAACCCCGGGCCGCAAAGCCACTTCCCGCCGCCAAGAGCAGGCCGTGACCCACCCGGGGCGGCAGATGGCGTTGCTCAAAGGCTAGGGTCACCGTGGCGGAAGGGCCATAGGGAATCTGGCGCAAGGCCCGGGCCGCCTCGGGGTGAAGGGCCTCCAGCAACCGCCCGCTCACCCCTGCTGGGGTAGCCAGCACCACCGCATCCGCAAGGAAGGAACCCTCAGGGGTGTGTACCCGCCATCCCTGCCGGTGCTCGAGCCCACTCACCTCTACCCCAAGCCGGAGCTCCACCCCTTCCAACCGAGCCCTAAGCGCCTCCACCACCGCCCCAAGCCCCCCCCTCAGGGAAGCAAAGAGTTGGCCTCCCTCACGGGTACCCCGCTCCCTGCGCTGGCGCATGGCCCCCCGAATCAGGCTCCCGTGGGCCGCTTCCAAAGCCTTGAGCTGGGGAAAGGCGGCCAAGGTGGAAAGCTCCGCGGGGTCCCCGCCGTAGATGCCCCCGGAAAGCGGGGCCGCCAGACGCTCCCAAACCTGCTGGCCCAACCGCCGCCTGATGAAGGCGCCAAAGGCCTCATCCCCAGGGGGGCCCTTGGGCAAAAACAGGTCAAGGAGGGCTCGAGCCTTTCCCAAAGGGCTCAGAAGAGGGCTTCGGGCCAGGGCCACCAGGTCGCCCGGCACCACCATCTGCAAGCCCGCCGGAATCGGCAAGGCCCGCCGACCATCGTGGATCAGGGCCGAGGGCCGGGCTGGGAGGGTGCCCACTATCTCGGCCTCCAGGCCCAACTCGCGCATCAACGCCAGGGCCCAGGGCTTGTAGCGCACCACCGCGTCAGGCCCCCCCTCAACCACAAAGCCATCCTCCCGCAGGGTAGCCACCTTGCCCCCCAGGCGAAGGTCGGCCTCGAGCAGGGTAATCTGGAGCTCAGGAGCAGCCTGACGGGCGTAGTGAACCACAGAAAGCCCGGCTACCCCACCTCCCACCACCAGCAGCCGGGCCATCAGGGCGATCGCTCCAGAGCCGGGAACAAGGCCCACTCCCGCAGCACCAGGTCTCGCAACACCCCGATGTAGTCGGGGTCTGCATTCAAGCTACGGGTGCGCAAGAGGCGCAGGCCAAGCCGAGCGGCAGTGTTCTGGGCCTCGTAATCAAGGTCGTAGAAGACCTCAAGGTGGTCCGAGGGAAACCCCACCGCGGTCACCACCACCTCGCTGAAGCCCTGGCTCGCGGCCCTCTCCAACCGCTCGTTCACATCTGGGCCAATCCAGGGCTCCGGTGTGCGGCCGGCCGACTGCCAAGCCACATCCCAGTGGAGGAGGCCCAGCCTTCTGGCCACCTGCTCGGCAGTGGCGCGCACCTGGGCTTGGTAAACCCCATCCTGCGCCGACTTCTCGGGGATGGAGTGGGCGGTAAAGAGAAAGAGGGCCGCTCCGGGCTCGCGCAGCCGCCAAAGCTGCTCCAGGACCCGGTTGGCCAGGGCCTCGACGTAGCCTGGGTGGTCGGGGTAAGCCTCCACCAGGCGAAACTCGAAGGGCCACCCCAGACCGGCCAGGGCCTCCTCCACCTTTTGGCGGTACTCGGCGATGCTGCGGCTGGAGAAGTGTGGGGCGGCCACAACCCCCACCGCCCGCTTCACCCCGTCCTCGGCCATGGCCCGCACCGCCTCGGCGATGAAGGGATGCCAGTGCTTGGTGCCCACGTAGACACGGGCTGGGCCCCGCACCCTGGGGCCGGGGGAGGCCCGCAAGGGCTCCGGGAAGAGGGGCATGGCGGCGTTCAGGGCAGCCTCAAGCCGAATCGCCTGAGCAAAGGTAATCTCGCTCAGGGGACTACGGCCAATTTGGTGGTAGCGCTCCTCGAGCTCAGCCAAAAGCTCCCGGCTGGGGGGCCGCCCCCGGCGGATATCGGTGTAGTAGGGCTCGATTTCCTCACGGCGGTAAGGGGTTCCGTAGGCCATCAAAAGCACGTTCATGGAAACCTCGTCCCTAGGCCAGGTCGTCCAGCACCTCGCGAATGTCCTTCTTCAGGCAAGTGAACATCGGGGTATCCCGAAGGGTGTACTGGCTGGCCTCGGTAAAGCGCAGCCGGTGGACCAGATCGAGGAACTCCTGGGGATAGTTGGAGTCGAAGGCCACCACAAACTCCTGGTCGTCGATGCCGTATGAATACGAGGTGTTGAGGGTCACACCGGTAAAGGGGGCCGAAACGTAGATGTGTTCGTCCATCATGCCCTGCCGGGCCTGCGGGGAGAGGTCGTACCAGGCCCGGGTCTTGATGAAGGGGTAGACGAACAGGTACTGCCCCTGTCCTGGCAAAAGCTGCACCCCTTCCCCCTCGGGGTTGAAGCGGTCCACGTAGATGGAGCGCTTCTGCATGGAGAGGAACGAGTAGGGCTGGCTCAGGTAACCGGCCAGGGCGGTGCGGTTCAGCTCGCGCTGCATGGCCTGAAAATCGGGAACATGGAAGCTGATGCGCCAGAGCATGAAGTCCACATCGGCCCGCAACCCCACCAGGCTGTAGGTCCGCAGGATAAAGCCCTCTCCACGCCCTGCCCAGCGCTCGCAAACCTCGGCAAATTCAGCCTTGGCCGCCTCAACAAACTCTCGGCTCTGCCGGCGAAAGGCCGGGTCTAGCTTGAAGAAAGCGTAGTTCATGAACTGCCGCTTGGCCCGGTCGGGGGCCTTGCGGCTCACCAGGCCCGCCGGGTCCAGGTCCACCATGCGCCGGGTTTCCTTCTCCTTGTACTCACGGGTTTCGTTTTCACTCATAGGGATTCCTCGCCGTGTCGGTCAAACTGGTGCGCCACTTCCACCAGGTAGGCCACGTGCTCCGGGGGGGTGGTACGGATCACCCCGTGGCCTAGGTTGAAGATGTGTGGGCCGCCCCGCCCGGCCCGGAGCACCTCCCGGGCCTCCCGGGCGATGACCTCCGGCGGGGCCAGGAGCACCGCCGGGTCAAGGTTGCCCTGCAGAGCGCGGTTTGGGAAAAAGGACCGAACCTGGGCCAGGCTCATCCGCCAGTCCACGCTGACCACCTCGCAGGGCAGCTCGGCGATGAGGGGGTAGAGGTGGCTGGCCCCTACCGCCAGGTAGATGCGGGGCACCCCCAGGCCGCCCAGCCCCTCGAGGACCCACCGGTTGTAGGGCAGACCAAAGGTGCGGTAGGTCTGGGGATCGTGAAGCCCAGCCCAGGAGTCGAAGAGCTGAATGGCCTGGGCCCCGGCCTCTACCTGCATCCGCAGGTAGCGGAGGGTAACCTCGGCCAGCTTTTCCAGCAGGCGGTGGGCCAGGGCAGGCTCCTGGCGCAAAAAGGCCCGGAACACCTCGTAGTCCTTGGAGCCAGCCCCTTGCACCAGGTAGGTGGCCAGGGTCAGCGGGGCCCCACCAAAACCGATGAGGGCGGCCTCTCGGCCCTGGAGCTCCCGTCGCACCAGCCGGATGGCCTCGGCCACGAAAGGGGCCAGCTCGGCCACCTCGGGTAGCCGCAGAGCCTCAATCTGGGCCGGGCTTCGCAGCGGCTCAGCCACCACCGGGCCGGGGCTGAACTCCACCGCCACGCCCATCGCGGGCAGGGGGGTCATGATGTCGCTGAAGAGGATGGCCGCGTCCAGCGGGAAACGCCTCAACGGCTGGAGGGTAACCTCGGCGGCCAGCTCGGGGGTGCGCACCATCTCCCAGAAGCTGGCCCGGGCTTTGATGGCCCGGTACTCGGGCAGGTAGCGCCCGGCCTGCCGCATCAGCCAGAGGGGGGCCCGGGTGGTGTCCTCTCCCCAGGCAGCGCGCAGGAAAAGGGAGGGGGTGGTCCGGGTCGGGCTTGGGTTCACGGCTGCTCCTTGGGCTCGGGCTCAGGGGTGAAGCGGTAGCCCACCCCCCAGACGGTGTGAAAGTGCACGGGGTTTTGCGGGTCGGGCTCAAACAGGCGGCGCAGGCGCACCACGAAGTTGTCAATGGTGCGGCTGCTGGGAAAGACCTCCTGGCCCCAGACCCGGTCCAGGATCTCGTCCCGGCTCACCACCTCGCCGGCCCGCTCCACCAGAAGCCGCAGAATGGCCACCTCCCGCTCGCCCAGGAACTCCTTGCGCCCACCTTTCAGGTAGACGGTCCAGGCCCGGAAGTCAATGCGATGACCAGCGAAGGTGTAGACCTGGGCCGGGGTCTCGGCTCGGCGGCGCAGCAGGTTCCTGACCCGCAGCAGAAACTCGGGCAGGTGGAAGGGCTTGGCCAGGTAGTCGTCGCCCCCCACCCGCAGGCCCTCCACCCGCTCCTCTGGGGCCCCTTTGGCCGAGAGGAAGAGCACCGGGGTGGAAAAACCCTCGCTCCGCATCTGGCGGCAGACCTGAAGCCCGTCCAAGCGGGGCAGCATCACGTCCAGCACCACCAGGTCGGGGTTGAACGCCCTCCAGCGCTCCAGGGCGGTCTGGCCGTCGGGAACCACCTCCACCGCATAGCCCTCGCCCTCGAGGTTGTCCTGCAGGGCCGCGGCCAGCGCGGGCTCGTCCTCCACCAGCATCACCCGGGGCCTCATGCGGGCCTCCTTTCAGGCTGGAGGGCTGGGGCTTCCGATAGGGGAAAGGTGAGCACAAAGCGGCTGCCTTTGGGCAAGGCCTCGGCCCAAACCCGGCCCCCCATCAGCTCGGTGATGCTCCTCACCAGGTAAAGCCCCAGGCCCAGCCCCCGGGTGTGGCGGGTCTGCTCATCGCCTACCCGGTAGAAGGGCTCAAAGATGCTCCCCAGCTCGGCCCTAGGCAGCCCTACCCCGCGGTCTTCAACCTCGAGCAAGGCCCGCCCTCCTTCAGCCCGAAGCCGCACCCAGACCGGCTTCTGCTCGCCCGGGCTGTACTTGACGGCGTTGTCCAGGAGGTTAGAGAGGACCAGGCCAAACGCCTCGGGGTCGATTTCCACGGGTAGCGGGCCAGGAAAGGGCTCAAAATAGAGGGTCGCCCCCCGGGCCTTCAGGCTGGCCTGGTGGCGGGCCAGGCAGCGGCCAGCGGCCTGGTTCAGGTCCTGGGGCTCCGGCCTGACCTGCCCTAGCCCCTGGGCCAGCCTCGAGGTGGCCAGCAGCCGCTCGGTGAGGTCCTCCAGGCGGGCCACCTCCTGGGCCATGTGGCCCAGGTAGGCGAGCTGCTTTTCCCTGGGCAGCTCGCGCAGCTCGAGGGTCTGCACCAGAAGGCGCAGGGTGCTGAGGGGGGTTCGGAACTCGTGGGTAGCGGCCATCAAGAAGTTCTGCTGGCGCCGCTTGAGCTCCTGCTCGCTCCTGAGGCTGCGGGCGATGATGTAGAGCCCCAGGAGCATCACCAGCAAGAACACCGGCCCCTCAAAGGCGAACATCCGCAGGTAGCGCACCTGCTCGGCCCGGTAGGCCGCCAGCCGCTCGGGGTTCACATAGACCCGCTCCCCCTCAACCTCGAGGTGGGGAAAAGCCTCCTTGAGCTCAGCCCGCAAGGCGGCGCGCTTCTCAGGCGCAGTGGCGGCCCAAAGCTGCTGGACCAAAGCAGCCTCCTGAAGCCAGGCGGTTTCGGCGTACTCGATGTTTTGCTGGATGTAGTTGCGCTGGAAAACGAGCCACCAGCCCACCTGGGCCAGAAGAAAACCCACCACCAGCCCGAAGGCCACCCAGACCCAGCGCACCCGCTGGAGCCAGGGCCACCTTCCCCAGTTCTTAGAGGGCACCCGCCTACTCAGGATCTGACCGAGCATACCCCTCACCTAAAGCCATCCCCCCTCGAGCGCCTCCAGGGCGTGGTAGCTCACGATTAGGTCGGCCCCTGCTCGCTTGATGGCCAAAAGCGCCTCCCGCACCGCCCTGGCCTCGTCCAGCACCCCGGCCTGGGCAGCGGCCTTGAGCATGGCGTACTCCCCGCTGACGTTGTAGGCCACCAGGGGCAGCGAGGTGCTGGGGCGCAGGCGGGCGAGGATATCCAGGTAGGCCAGGGCCGGCTTGACCATGAGCATATCGGCCCCCTCCGCCTCGTCCAAAGCAGCCTCGCGCAGGGCTTCACGGGCGTTGCGCACATCCATCTGGTAGCTGGCCCGGTCGCCAAAGCTGGGGGCGCTCTTGGCCGCCTCGCGGAAAGGACCGTAGAAAGCGCTGGCGTACTTGACGGCGTAGGAGAGAACCCCCACCTCGGCAAAGCCCGCCTCGTCCAAAGCCCGGCGGATGTAGCCCACGCGACCGTCCATCATGTCCGAGGGGGCCACAAAGTCGGCCCCGGCTTCGGCGTGCGCAAGCGCCATGGCCGCAAGCTGACGGAGTGAGCGGTCGTTGTCTATGCGCAGGCCCCGAGGGGTTTCCTTCAGCACCCCACAGTGACCATGGGAGGTGTGGGCACAGAGGCAGACATCGGTGAAAATGACCACTTCCTCCCCGAAGGCCTTGCGGGCCGCGCGAATGGCCTGGGGAACCGGCCCCTCAGGGTCAGCGCTGCTCTGGCCCAGGGGGTCTTTGGCCTCCTCGGGCATCACCCCAAAGAGGAGCAGGGAGCGCACCCCCAGGCCCAAAGCCCGCTCCACCTCCCGCAAAAACCCGTCCAGGCCGTGGCGGTAGACCCCAGGCAGGGCCGCGATGGGCTCAGAAGGACCCCGCCCAGGCACCACAAAGAAGGGTGCGATGAAGTCCGCGGGGTGGAGGTGGGTCTCCGCCACGCTGTCCCGCAAAGCCGCCGTGGCCCGCAGGCGCCGGGGCCGCTGAACCAGCCGAAAGGCGGCGTCCACTGGTAGGGTGGTTGGACTCTTCAAGTCGAGCACGGTTCACCTCGGATGTCCTGGATGGCCTTCAAAACAGCTTCCACACTGGGGCTGGCCAGAAGGGTGTGGGGCCAGCCCCGCTCTTCCAAAGCCGCCGCAGTGCTTGGGCCCAAGGCCAGGCTGTGGGCCCTCTCCCCCACCGCATCGGGCAGGGCTTCCACCGCAGAGGGGCTGGCCAGCAGGATCAGCTCGGGGGCCTCCAGCCCCTGGGGCCAGGGACAGGTCAGGGTTTCATAGACCGTCACCACCTCCACGGTGTAGCCCGCCTCCCGCAGGCGCCGGGCCAGGTGGGGCTGGGCCCGGTTGCCTTGGGGCAGGCCCACAAAACCGAAGGGCCGCCGGGCCAGAAAAGCCTCGGCCAGGCTCAGGGCATGTCCCTCCGGGGCCACCACCTCCACGGCTCCTCCGGCCTCCTCCAAGGCCCGCCGGGTCGCAGGGCCCACCGCGCCGAGCCTTCGCCCCTCGAGCCTGGCCCCCAAGGCCCGCACCGCCTGCACGGCCGTGACGCTGGTGAAAAGCCACCAGCGGCAGTCCTGAATGGGGGTTAGGTCGGCGGGCAGGAAACGGGTCTGGACCAAGGGAACCCGCCAGACCTCGAGGCCCATGGCCTCTAAAGCCTCTTGCAAACCTGCCAAACGGCCTTCAGACTGGGTCAGGGCAATCCGCATGCCACCTCCGGGTGCTCGGCGCGAATGTCCTTGAAGGCCACCTCCACCACCGCCTCAGGGTCCGGCCCCCGGGCCTGGTAGACCCGACCCCCGTACCAGGCCAGGAGACGCAGCCCCTCCGGTGTCTCCTGGGCCAGCGCCCCCAGGGCAAGCTGGCAACCCCCGGCCAAGCGAGCCATAAGACCGCGCTCCGCCGCAACAGCGCGCCGTGCGGAGGGGTCGTCCAAAGGCTCCAGCAAGGCTTTTAGGCGCCTGTCGTCCTCACGGCACTCCAGGGCCAGCGCCCCCTGGGCCGGAGCCGGCACCAATAGCGTAGGCGGAAGCACCTGCCAGTAGAAGGGACTTAAGTCCAGCCCCAGCCGCCGCACCCCTGCATAGGCCAGAAGAACCGCATCGTACTCACCTTGCCGCAGCTTATCCACCCGCGTAGGCACATTGCCCCGCAACTCCATAAGGGCGAGGTCGGGCCGCAGGTGGGCAAGCTGCGCCTGCCGCCGGGCTGCGCTGCTACCCACCCGCGCCCCAGCCCGCAGAGGCAGGTTGGGGGCTGTTTGATCCACGGCCTCGAGCCGCGCCAACAGAAGCTCGCGGGGGTCTTCTCGAGGCGGCACCGCAGCGATCTCCAGGCCTGCCGGACGGGCACTTGGAAGGTCTTTGTAGGAGTGCACCGCCAGGTCAGCACGGCCTTCCAGCACCGCCTCCTGTACCGCTTTGGTAAAAAACCCCTGGCCCTCCATCTGGGCAAAGGGGCGCCTCTCGCGGTCGCCCTGGGTCTCCACAACCACCAGCTCCACCTCGGCCCCCTGGCGAGCGAGCTGCCCGGCTACCCACTCGGCCTGCCACAGGGCCAGGCGGCTTCCCCGGGTAGCCAGGCGCACCCTAGCCACGCCCCGCCTCCCACAACCCGGCCTCTACCAGAAATGTCCGGGCCACCTCGGCCCCGTGCCG
Source organism: Meiothermus sp. (assembly GCF_025060375.1). Classification (GTDB taxonomy): domain Bacteria; phylum Deinococcota; class Deinococci; order Deinococcales; family Thermaceae; genus Meiothermus. The sequence continues at coordinate 33,981 of NZ_JANXCG010000020.1, forward strand.
CCGGGCCAGCCCCCTCAGGCCCTTGAGTGGAAAGTGGACAAAACGCCGAGCCAGCCGCTCTATCGTCTCCGGAGTCACCAGATCGCCCACCAACTCCTCCAGGGTGCGGCGGTAAGCCTCACGCATTTGGGCAATGGCGGGGGCCATCGAACGCTCCGTCCACTCCACCACCGCCTGCTCCACCTCTTCCAGCACAATCTGCTCGGCCCTCGCTAGGTCGGCGCGCAAACGCGCACGGCGCTCTTCTCCAAGCCGCTGGAGATACTCCAGGTCAAAAAGCACCGCGCCGCCCACCGCCTCGGCCACCACGTTTTTGGGCATCCCCAGGTCCACCACCGCCACCAGCCTGCGCTGCTTTCGGAAAAAGGCCGGCCCCAGAAGGCCCGCTACGGGCGTGGCCGTCACCACCGCGTCTAGGGCTGGGGGACTGGCCAAGAACTCGTCCAGCCCCAAAGCCCTGGCCCCCAGCTTCTCGGCCAGGGCAATAGCTTTGGCCAGGCTGCGGTTGACCACCCACAGCTCCAGGCCTTCCACGCTAGCCAGGCTACGGGCGGCCAGGCTCCCCATCTTCCCCGCGCCCACCACCGCCACCCGGGCAGGGCGGGGCAGCATGGCCTCCAAGGCTGGGCGGGCCAGGCTGAAGAGCGAGGTCTGGGCCGGGGCCAGCGGCACCTCACGGCGCACCCGCTTGGCGATGCGCAGGGCATTCTGAAAGGCAAAGCTGGTGGTGGGGCCCACCGTACCGGCAGCCAAGGCCGCCTCAAAAGCCGCCCTGACCTGCTGCATAATTTGGTCCTCACCGGGGTTAACCGAGTCCAAGGAGGCCGCCACGCGGGCCAGGTGCTCCAAAGCGGCCTCTCCGGAAAAAGCGTAGCCGCGGGGCAGATGGGGAGGGACCATCTGCCGGCGGAGCTGCTCGAGCTCCACCCCCTCACCCAAAGCCAGCACCAGCTCGCTCCGGTTGCAGGTTAGAAGGGTCACCCACTCCCGCACCAGCCCCGGCGGCGGCTCGAGCCGGGTCTGCAGCCAGGCGTTCCAGGCCTGTAAAGCCGCGCTTCCCCCTCGCCGCTGAGAGACCCCGATGAGCGCCAACCGCTCCATACGAGACTGATTATCGGTAGCAAATGCCCCAAAAAGTGTCACAAAATCGTCACACCACGGAAGAGCAAAGCCAGCAGGCCCCAAAAGCCGTACCCCGTGCCGGTGGGGGCTGGGCTCCAGCACGGGGTGGCGCACACCAGCGCCGCTGCTTCTCTTTTGGGCCGTGGGCAATTTTGGAAATCCTGGAGCGGGAGACGGGATTCGAACCCGCGACATTCAGCTTGGAAGGCTGACGCTCTGCCAACTGAGCTACTCCCGCACGAACGCGGTTTGGTCGGGGAGACTGGATTCGAACCAGCGACCCTCTGCTCCCAAAGCAGATGCGCTACCAGACTGCGCTACTCCCCGGCGTCATGCAGCGCAGGTTCAAAAATACCACGGCGAAGCCAGATTGGTCAAACACGGCGGAGCCAGATTGGTCAAAGGGTAAATGTTTACAAATTTTGTAAACTATGCTAATCTACCCATCGTCTGGGCCCAAGGCCCAGAAAAAGATCCCAACCTTTCCAAAGCAGCTGAGGGAACAGCCCGAAAACGCTGCGGCAACCCGCCTGGGGGTTTCACGGCCAAACCCGCTGGGCTTGGTACCGAGTACGCCCCGAGTTCCGCCGGAAGCCGCCCAGGTAAAGATAAGGGAGGAAACGGATGCGACCTGTAAACTTGGTTTTTACTGAGCTCAAAGGGGGATGGGGATGAGGCTGAACCCTCAAGGGCTGCTGGTCTGGTTCACCGGTCTCTCCGGTGCTGGTAAAACCACCCTGGCCCGGGCCCTGCAATTGCGCCTCGAGGCGGCTGGATATGCCACCGAGCTTCTAGACGGGGACGCGGTACGAGAGCACCTTTCCAAAGGTCTGGGTTTTAGCCGGGAAGATCGCGACACCAACGTACGACGCATCGGCTATGTGGCCAACCTGCTGGCCAAGCACGGGGTCATTGTGCTGGTCAGCGCCATCAGCCCATACCGGGCTACCCGCGAGGAGGTGCTGGCGCAGGCCCCGCGGAAGCTCGAGGTCTTCGTGGACGCTCCGCTGGAGGTGGTGGCCCAGAGGGACGTAAAAGGCCTCTACGCCCGGGCTTTCCGAGGCGAGATTCCCCAATTCACAGGGGTTAGCGACCCCTATGAGCCTCCCCTTCAACCCGACCTGCACCTCCGCACCGACCGAGAAACCCTACCCCAGTGCCTAAAGCGGCTGGAGAAGGCCTTAGAAGCCTTTGGCATCCAGTTGGAGGTGCCCGCATGACCCCCTCTTGGAGTGAGGCAACTCACCCCCAGGAAATCATCGCCTGGGCGCTGGAGACCTACCCCAATCTTCTCCTGCCCAGTGCCTTCAACCTGAACGGAACGGTGCTGATTGACCTGGCCTACAGAACTGGCTACCGGGGAGAGGTGGTCTTTGTGGACACCGGATACCACTTTCCGGAAACCCTGCAAACCCGAGACCGGCTGGCCGAGCGTTATCCGGACCTCCACTTTGTCACCCTTGAAGCAGGCCTGGAGCCCGAGCCGTGGGGTCAGGAGCGCTACCGAACCGACCCCGATGGTTGCTGCGCTGCGCGCAAGGTAGCCCCCCTCAGAAGCTACATAGAAAAGAAAAACCCCCCGGCCCTGCTCAATGCCCGCAGCCGCGACCAGGCCCCTACCCGGGCCCACCTGGGCTTTTTAGAGCTAGGCGAGCGGATACGCATCAATCCGCTCGCCTACTGGACGCGCGAGCGGCTGGAGGCCTACGCCAAAGCCCACGACCTGCCCGTCAATCCCCTCTACTGGGTGGGGTTTCTGAGCATCGGCTGCTGGCCCTGCACCCGCGCGGTGCAGCCTGGGGAGGCGGCTCGAGCCGGCCGCTGGGCCGGGCGCGGCAAGACCGAGTGCGGGCTTTGGGTAGGCAAAGAAGCCCTCTAGGAAGGGGAGGCTAAAATCCAAACCCCAGTGGTGAGGTTTTTTGCGATGGAAAAGATTACAAATGTTGTAAATAAATCCACCCTGCCCCCACCCCACGGAGGGCGGCTGGTCAGTCGTTTGCACGAAGAGGAACCGGAAGCCTACGCCCATCTGCCTGCAGTGGAGCTTTCGGAGCGAAGCTACGCCGACCTCGAGCTCATCGCCACCGGTGTCTACTCGCCTCTGGAAGGGTTCATGGGCCAAGCCGACTACCACAGCGTCTTGGAGCACCTGCGCCTGGCGAATGGCCTTCCCTGGAGCATCCCCATCACCCTTGGGGTGGACGCGGAAACCGCACGCGGCCTCCGGAGGGCCCGCTTGGTCTACCGGGGTGAAACGGTGGGGCTTCTGGAGGTAGAGGAGCAGTACCGACCGGACAAAGAAATCGAAGCACAGCGGGTCTACCGGACCCTCGACCGGGCCCACCCCGGGGTAGCGGCCTTGCTGGCCTCAGGGGAGGTCTACCTGGCCGGCCCTGTCTGGCTCTTCCGCCTTTCCCGGGGCGAATTCCCGGAGCATCACTACACCCCGGCGGAGACCCGGGCCCTCTTCGCACAAAGAGGCTGGAAAACCGTGGTGGCTTTCCAAACCCGAAACCCCATCCACCGGGCCCACGAGTACCTGCACAAGGTGGCCCTCGAGCTGGTGGACGGCCTGTTCCTCAACCCTCTGGTGGGGCAGACCAAAAGCGACGACGTACCCGCCGCGGTACGGATGCAGGCCTACCAAGTTCTGCTGGAGCGCTACTACCCCAAGGAGCGGGTTCTGCTGGGGGTGTACCCGGCGGCCATGCGGTACGCCGGGCCACGCGAAGCCATCTTGCACGCCATCAGCCGCAAGAACTACGGATGCACCCACTTCATCGTGGGGCGCGACCACGCGGGGGTGGGTTCCTACTACGGCCCCTACGAGGCCCAGGAAATTTTCGACCAATTCTCCCCAGAGGAAATCGGAATAGAAATTCTGAGGTTCGAGCACACCTTCCACTGCCAAAGCTGTGGAACCATCGTGAGTCGCCGCACCTGCCCGCACGGGCCTGAGCACCACCTGGTGCTCTCGGGAACCCGGGTACGTGAACTTCTCAGGGCCGGGAAAGCCCTGCCGCCAGAGTTCACCCGCCCCGAGGTGGCGGAGGTTCTGCGCAAAGCCTATCGGCCAAAAGGAGGCGGGGAATGGAAGTCCTGATCGGCTTCTTTATTGCAGTGGCCATCGGCCTCTCGGGGGTAGGTGGGGGCACCCTAACCGCGCCTGTGCTGCTCCTCTTTCTGGAGGTACCGGTCGAGGTGGCGGTGGGCACCTCCTTGCTCTATGCCTTCTTCGCCAAGATACCGGCCGGGCTGGTCTACCTCCGGCAGGGCCTGGTGGACCGACGTACCCTTGGGCTCTTGCTGCTGGGGGGTGTTCCGGCCGCCGCGATGGGCAGCCTGGCGCTGGGGGCACTCAAGTCGCAGCGCGAGCTGGTTCTGCTGGTCATAGGGGCCACGGTGCTTCTGTGTGCGCTAGCCAATCTTTACCTGACCTTTCGCAAGGACTTCCGCCCCAAGGTGCTGCACCCGGTCTGGCTGGTGCTGGGAGCGGCCTTCATTGGGCTGGAGATGGGCTTCTCCTCTGCCGGGGCTGGTGCGCTGGGCACCCTTCTCCTACTCAGCGGAACCCGCCTTGGCCCCAAAACCGTGGTGGGAACCGACATCTGGTTCGGCCTGGGGCTGGGGCTGGTGGGCGGCGGTCTGCATGCTGCGTTGGGACAGGTGGACCCAGGGCTTCTCCTCAAGCTCGGCCTGGGCGGGTTCTTAGGCTCCCTCACCGGGGCCCTGCTGGCCCAACACGTGGCCCAGCGGCCTTTCCGTGTGGGTCTTCTGTTTTGGCTCATCTTCATAGGCTCGCACCTGGTGCTCAAGGGGGTCCGTTAGATGTTCTTTCCGGTTATGCTGAATTTGCAGGGCAAGCCGGTGCTTTTCGTAGGGGGAGGGCCCGAGACCGCACTCAAGGTGGAGCGCCTCGTGCAGGCAGGGGCGCAGGTGGTGCTGGTTTCTCCGTTTTCCCATCCTGAACTGGAAAAGCTTGCGGAGCAAGGGAGCATCACCTGGTATCGCCGAGGGTTCCTTCCGAGCGACCTGGAAGGGGTCTGGCTGTGCGTGGCCCACCCCGCGGGGCGCTGGATCAATGCCCTGGTGGCCCAGGCGGCCCAAGCCCGGCGGGTTTGGCTCAACGCGGTGGATGACCCGGCCCACTGCGACTTCATCCTGCCCGCGGTGCACCGGCAAGGCGACCTCATCCTGGCCGTCTCCACCAGCGGCGCAGCCCCCGCGCTGGGGGTGCGCATCAAAGAGCGCCTGGCGGGCGAGTACGGCCCGGCCTACGCCACCTACCTCGAGCTCCTGCGCTCCTTCCGACCCCTGGTTCAGCAGGCCTACCCCCACGACTTTGAGGCCCGCAAGGCGGCCTGGTACCGCTTGGTGGACAGCGCGGCTTTGGACCTGGTGATGCTAGGCGAACTGGAGCGGGCTAAAGCGGCCCTCTGGCAGGCCCTCTACGCCCAAACGCAAAGCCCCATCCCCACCTCCTTTCCAGAGACCCACCTGGAGGCGGTATGAGGGGGAAGGTTTACCTGGTAGGGGCCGGCCCCGGCGACCCTGAGCTGCTGACCCTCCGGGCCTATCGGGTCTTGCAGGAGGCCCAGGTGGTGCTCTACGACCGGCTGGTCTCGCCCGACGTGCTCGAGCTGGTTAATCCCAAAGCCCACCGCATCTACGTGGGCAAAACGCGAGGAACCCAAACCCAAGCGCAGGAGAAAATCCTAAGCCTCCTATTGGCCTACGCCCGAAGCAACCGGCAGGTGGTGCGGCTCAAAGGAGGCGACCCCATGGTGTACGGGCGCGGAGCGGAGGAGTGGGCCTTTCTGGCCCAGCACCAAATTGAGGTGGAGGTGGTGCCCGGGGTGAGCTCGGCTCTGGCCGCGCCCGCCCTGGCCGGAATCCCCCTTACCCTGCGGGGGGTGGCCCACAGCTTCGCAGTGGTCAGCGGCCAGATCGCAGGAGGCCTCTACCCTTCGCTGGAACGGGTGGCCCAAGCCGAAACCCTGGTGATCCTGATGGGGGTGGAGCGGCGGGTAGAGCTAGCCCACGCCCTTATCAGGCTGGGCCGCAAACCTGAGGAACCGGTGGCTTTCGTAGAGAGAAGCACGACCCCTCATGAGCGGATCATCGTCTCAACCCTGGCCGAGGTGGCCGCAGGGGGAGCGGCGGTGGAGGCTCCGGCGGTCTGGGTGCTGGGCGAGGTGGTGGCCCACCGCCTGCCGACCGGCGCAAAAGGGCACCGAGCAATTCAGACGCTCGCCTTTTAGGAGGACGCATGCCGGAAAAGCTGTCCAAGGTAGAAGAGATTAAGCTAAAAAGCCAACGGTTGCGCGGACCGGTTGACCAGGAGCTGGGAAACGGGCTAGACCACTTCAGCGAGGAGGGCTACCAGATTCTCAAGTTTCACGGCATCTATCAGCAAGACGACAGGGACCTCCGCAAAGCCCGAAAAGCCCAGGGGCTGGGCCCGGCCTACAGCTTCATGATCCGGGTGGCCATCCCCGGTGGGGCGCTCACCCCTCAGCAGTACCTGGCTTTGGACGACCTGGCCGACCGGCTGGGCAACGCCACCTTGCGCATCACCACTCGGCAGGCCATCCAGTACCACGGGGTACACAAGGGCGGGCTCAAGCCCCTCATCCAAACCCTGCACCGACACCTGCTCACCACCCTCTCGGCCTGCGGCGATGTGGTGCGGAATGTGGTAGCCTGCCCAGCGCCCTTCGCCGACGGGGTGCGGGCCGAGGTGCTGGCCTACGCCCAGGCCCTCTCCCAAAGGCTCAAACCCCGCACCCGGGCCTACTACGAAATCTGGCTGGATGGGGAAAAAGCGGTCAGCGCCGAGGAAAGCGAACCGCTTTACGGCGACACGTACCTGCCGCGCAAGTTCAAAATCGCCTTTGCGGCTCCGGGGGACAACTGCGTGGATGTCTACACCCAAGACATCGGCATTGTACCGGTGGTGGGGCAGGGTCTAGAAGGATTTACCCTGCTGGTAGGGGGCGGGCTGGGGCAGAGCCATGGGCTGAAGGACACCCGACCCATCCTGGCCAAACCCCTCACCACCATCCCTAAGGCACAGCTTTTTGAAGTAGTGGAGGCCATCGTGCGGGTTCAGCGCGACCACGGCCGGCGTGATGAGCGCAAGTACAGCCGCATGAAGTACCTGGTGGAGGCCTGGGGGCTGGAACGCTTTAGGGGCACAGTGGAGGCTTACTTGGGAGCCTCTCTTCCCCCCGCCGAGCCTGTTGACTGGCTTTCAGCCGACGACCACCTGGGCTGGCATGAGCAGGGCGATGGACGCCTCTTTCTGGGCTTGTTCGTGGAGAACGGGCGGCTCAGGGATGAGTTGCGCCACGGCATAAGAACAGCGGTGGAGCAACTGGGCCTCGAGGTTCGACTCACCCCGCAGCAGAACCTGCTCTTCATCAACGTTCAACCTGAGCAAAAAGGTGAGCTCGAGGCCCTCCTGCAGGCCCATAGGATACCCATCCCCTTCCGAGGGCAGATTCCTCTGGTGGTGCAGCAGGCCATGGCCTGCCCGGCCCTACCCACCTGCGGCCTGGCCATCACCGAGGCCGAACGAGCCATGCCTGCAGTAATTCGCGAGATTGACAGCTTGCTCACCCAGCTTGGGCTGCAAGGAGGCCCCGTTCCTCACATCCGCATGACCGGCTGCCCCAACGGTTGCGCCCGGCCCTACAGCGCCGAGGTGGGGCTTGTGGGGCGCAGCCTCAACAGCTACACCCTCTACCTGGGAGGAAGCCCCCTGGGCACTCGGCTAGGAGAGCCCTTTCTGGACAATCTGAAACGTGAAGAAATCGCCTCCGTGCTAGGACCTCTGCTGGCCTTTTACAAGGAAGCTCGGCTCGAGAGGGAAGCCTTTGGCGACTTTTGCCAGAGGGTAGGGCTGGAAGCCCTTAGGGAGCGCCTTCATGCAACCCAAACCTCAGGCAACCCCCGTTCCTAAGACCCCGCCGCGCCAAGGGCTGCTCTTCCCGTGCGGTCTCTCGGTTCCGTTTGGAGTGGCCGAGAAACGGGGCAAAGAAGCGTCCCTGGGACCGCTGAGCCGCCATGCGGTGATCCCAACGGCCTCGTCTGGGAGGGTGCCAGGAGCGCAGCAGAAGCCCTCGAGCCCTCAGAGAAACGGCCCAAAAGGACCAGCCTTGTTGCCTCAAACCCTCTGGGGTGCTAACTTCGGGGCATGAAGACCCAGCGTTCGGCAGAGCTTTTCGCCCAAGCCCAGCAGGTCATCCCCGGAGGGGTCAACTCCCCGGTGCGGGCCTTCAAGGCCGTAGGGGGCACCCCCCGCTTCATCGCCCGGGCTCAGGGAGCCTACCTGTGGGATGCGGACGGAAACCGGCTTCTAGACTACGTGGGCTCCTGGGGGCCGATGATTTTGGGGCACAGCCACCCCGCAGTGGTGGAGGCCCTTCGGGAGGCCCTGGAGGAGGGCTTGAGCTACGGGGCCCCCACCGAGCGCGAGGTGCGCCTGGCCGAGCTGGTGCGGGAAGCCTACCCGATGGTTGAACTGGTGCGCTTCGTAAGCAGCGGCACCGAGGCCACCATGAGCGCCCTGCGGTTGGCTCGAGGCTACACCGGGCGCGACCTCATCGTGAAGTTCCGCGGCAACTACCACGGCCACGCCGACAGCCTGCTGGTGCAGGCTGGCTCGGGGCTGCTCACGGGGGGTGGGGGTACGGCCAAAAGCGCCCCCTCGAGCGCGGGGGTTCCCCAGGCCTTTGCCGAGCTAACCCTAGTGGCCGACTACAACGACCCCGAAGGGCTAAAAGCCCTGTTCGCCCAGCAGGGCGATCGGATAGCGGCGGTGATTTTCGAGCCGGTGGTGGGCAACGCGGGGGTGCTCATCCCCACCGAGGAATTCCTGGACACCCTGCACCGCCTCACCCGGGAACACGGCGCCCTACTCATCGCCGACGAGGTGATGACCGGCTTCCGCCTGGCCAAAGGGGGCGCTGTGGAACTCCTGGGGCTCAAGCCCGACCTGGTGTGTCTGGGGAAAATCCTGGGCGGGGGGCTGCCGGTGGGGGCCTACGGGGGCCGGGCCGAGATCATGCAGCAAGTAGCACCCTTGGGTCCGGTTTACCAGGCCGGCACCCTAAGCGGCAATCCCCTGGCTATGGCTGCAGGCATCGCTACCCTGAAAACGCTCTTTCAAGACCCGCCCTACAAGCGGCTAGAAACCTACGGAAAGGCCCTTCGAGCAGGGCTGGAGGACGTCTTCACCCAGGCCGGCCTACCTGCCACCATCAACCAGGTGGGCTCCATGGTCACGGTCTTCTTCCGTGAAGGGCCGGTGCGCACCTACGCCGAGGCGGTAGCCTCGGACACTGGGCGGTTCAAAACCTTCTTTCACGGCCTCCTGGAGGCAGGTGTCTACTGGCCCCCCAGCCAGTTCGAGGCGGCGTTCTTCTCCACCGCCCACGGCGAGGCAGAGCTAGAACAGACCCTAAAGGCAGCCCGGACCGCGATAACTCGGATGCCTGCTCGCTAAAGGGCCAAAACAGCGCGCAGCCCCGGCCTGGCATCCGGGGCGCGTGAATTTTGTCCAACACCCTGCCGTTCTCAGACAGCCTGCACAGGCCTACCCCTCCGCCTCCGGCAAGATGTCAGAAAAAAAGCGATCAAAATTCAGATTTTTGTATAACGATTAGCAGAAAATTCCCTGCACCTGACCAAAACGTTGAATCAGGAGACCCAACAAACCGGAACAACAATTGACACCATGCCATCCGCATCCCTATACTCAGCCCAGGTGTCTTGGCACCGTAAGGAGGTTTGCTATGTGGACCCGAGGTCTGCTCCTTGCCCTTTTTTTCCTAATCAGCCTGGGCCTGGCCCAACCCCGCAGCCTGCGCTTCACCCTCGACTTCGCCTTCCAGGGCCCCACCGCACCCTTCCTGCTCGCCCAGGACAAGGGCTACTACAGTGCCGAGGGGCTCAACGTGAGCATTGACCGGGGTTTTGGCTCGGCTGATGCCATTAGCAAGATCGCTGCAGGCAACTACGATATGGGCTTTGCGGACTTCAACTCGCTCATCGAGTTCAACACCCGCAACCCCAACAACCAGCTCCTGGCCGTCTTCATGGTCTACAACACCACCCCTGCCGCGGTTTTCACCCTCAGGGGCAGGGGCATCGCCCGGCCTACCGACCTGGTGGGCAGGACCCTAGCCGCCCCTGCCGGAGACGCAGGCCGCCGACTCTTCCCGGTCTTCGCCGAGGCGGTGGGTATTGACCCCGCTCGGGTTAACTTCATCAACGTGGACGTGCCTCTGCGCGAGCCTACCCTGGCCCGGGGCCAAGCCGACGGCATTACCGGCTTCTACTTCACCTCCTTCCTCAACCTGCGCAACATCGGGGTCAGACCCGAGGATATGGTGATTTTCAAGTACAGCGACTACACCCAAGACCTCTACGGCAACGCGGTAGTGGTGCGCCGCGACTTCGCCCAGGCCAACCCCCAAGCGGTCTCAGCGTTCTTACGCGCGCTGGTCAAGGGCTTCAAGGACGTCATCGCCAACCCTGACGAGGGCATTGCTGCGGTCAAGCGGCGCGACGGGCTCATCAACGACGCCTTGGAGCGCGAGCGGCTACTTCTAGCCCTCAACACCCACGTGCTCACCCCGGACAGCCGGGCCTTCGGCTTGGGCTCGGTGCGGCGCGAACGGGTGGAGCGGAACATCCGAGCAGTGGCCAAAGCCTTTGAGCTGCCCAGCGTGCTTCGGGTTGAGCAGGTCTGGACAGACCGCTTCCTGCCCCCCATCGCTGAGCGGCGGGTCACCGGCTCGGCCCGCTGAGCTTTGACCCAAATGGGCCTCAGGCGCTAGACTCGGGGTACTACCATGCCCTTCATTGAGCTGCGCAATGTCAGCCTGCGTTACGACAACGGCTACCTGGCGGTAGAAGGGATTAACCTCTCCATAGAGGAGGGGGAGTTCGTGGCCTTGGTAGGCCCCTCGGGCTGCGGCAAGTCCACCCTGCTGCGGGTCATCTCCGGCCTCCGCCCCCCCAGCACGGGCAAGGCCACCGTTCGCGGCCAACCGGTAGGCGGTACCCCGGTGAGCATTGGGATGGCCTTCCAGAACCCCACCCTGATGCCCTGGCGCACCGTGCTGCAGAACATCCTGCTGCCCCTCGAGGTCTCCCCCAAGCACAAGCACCACTACCGCCAAAACCCCAAGCCCTACGTTGAGGCTGCCCGCGAGCTGATGGCCTCGGTAGGGCTTTCCGGCTTTGAGAACGCCCACGTATGGGAGCTCTCGGGGGGCATGCAGCAGCGCGCCAGCCTGTGTCGGGCCCTCATCCACCAGCCCGAAATCCTGATGCTGGACGAGCCCTTCTCGGCGCTGGACGCCTTCACCCGCGAAGAACTCTGGCAGGCCATGCAGGTGCTCTACCTGAACCGCAGGCCCACCGTCATCCTGGTCACCCACGACCTGCGCGAGGCGGTCTACCTGTCCGACACCATCTACACCATGAGTTCTCGTCCCGGCAGAATCGCCCATATGCGCAAGGTGGGGTTCGCCCGACCCAGGGCCCTCGAGCTCACCTACCAGGATGAGTTTGCCCACATCGTGCGGGAGCTTCGGGAGCAGATTGGAGGCATGCGCAGCCAAATTACCGGCCTCAAGGGGGTAGGGGCATGAGCCTGCGCAAGGATACCCTGGTCGCAGCGCTGGCCGTGGTGGGGCTGTTCGCGCTTTGGGAGGCCTCGGTGCGGCTTTTTGGGATTCCCCCCTTCGTGCTGCCCTCCCCCTCCCAAGCCGTCCTATCCCTGGTCCCGGTCTGGGGGGTGGTGGTGGGACATGCCTGGCAGACCCTCTGGACGACCCTGGCAGGGTTTGGGCTGGCGGTGGCAACGGGGGTGCTCCTGGGGGCAGCGGTGGGCACCTCCCGGCCCCTCAACCTGGCCCTCTACCCCCTCCTGGTGGGCTTCAACAGCGTGCCCAAGGCGGCTTTGGTGCCGGTGCTGGTGTTGTGGTTTGGCATCGGGACAGTGCCGGCCATCCTAACCGCTTTCCTGATCTCGTTTTTCCCCATCGTGGTCAACGTGGCCACCGGTCTGGCGGCGGTACCCCCGGAACTGCGGGAGGTGCTCAGGGTGTTGGGCTCGAGCCGGCTGGAGGCCTTCACCCGGGTCTCCATCCCCTTCTCCATGCCTTACTTCTTCGCCTCGCTCAAAGTGGCCATCACGCTGGCTTTTGTGGGGGCAGTTATCTCCGAAATTGCCGCCTCCCAGAAGGGCATCGGCTACATGATGACCTCAGCCAGCTCGCAGTTCAATGTTCCCTTGGTCTTTGGTGGGCTCCTGGTCATCGCGGCCATGGGCATCCTGCTCTACGCTGTTTTTGCCCTGCTCGAGCGCCGCTTGGTGGGCTGGGCTTACCGCAATCAAAGCGCCTGATATGACCCTGGACGAACTCAACCGGCTTCCCCTCGAGGACTTCGTGGAAAAGGTGGGTTGGGTCTTCGAGGGCTCCCCTTGGATTGCCCAGGCGGCCTGGGAGAGCCGCCCCTGGGCGAGCCTGGAGGCCCTCCACCAAAGCCTGGTAAGGGTGGTGCAAAGGGCCCCTCGGGAAGCGCAGCTCGCCCTGATTCGAGCCCACCCCGACCTGGGCAGCCGCACCCGCATGGCCGAGGCCTCCCAGGCTGAACAGAGGGGGGCGGGCCTGGACACCCTCACCCCCGCCGAATACGAACGCATTCAGGTCCTGAACCGGGCCTACACCGAGAGGTTCGGCTTTCCCTTCATTCTGGCGGTGCGCGGGAAGGGCAAAGCCGAGGTCTTCCGGGCTATGGAGGCCAGGCTCGAGAGCGACCCAGAAACCGAGTTCCAGACGGCCCTCTCGGAGGTCTACAAAATCGCCTACTTTCGCCTTGCTGACCTGCTCGAGCGGGCTTAGACTGCCTACAGAGTATGGACATCCTCAACCAAGACCGCCTGCGCCTGATCAAGTGGCCCTGGCTGCTGGCCCTTCTGGCCCTCTTCGGCCTGGGGCTGGCCCTGACCCTGGTCCACGGCTGGCAGGCCCACGCCCGAGAATGGCTCAACCTGGTGGTGCGCTGGCTGCACATCATTTACGGTATCGCCTGGATTGGGGCCAGCTTCTACTTCATCTTTCTGGAAAACGCCCTGGAACGCCACGGGGTGCGGGCCGAGCTCTCAGGCAACCTCTGGGCCATCCACGGGGGAGGCATCTACTACCTGGAAAAGTACAAGACCGCCCCAGCCCAGCTCCCCAAGCACCTGCACTGGTTCAAGTGGGACGCCTACCTCACCTGGGTCACGGGGTTCTTGCTCCTGGTCATCGTCTACTACGCCGACCCCAGGGCCATCCTGCTACCCCCCAACAGCCCCCTCCCCAGCTGGGCGGCTGTGGCCATCGCGGTGGCCAGCCTCCCAGCCGCCTGGCTGGTCTACGCTGCCCTCTCCAGCACCCAGCTGCTCTACCGCCCAGCCCTCTTCCTGCTGGTGGGCGGTGCGCTGGTCGCCCTGGCCGCGTATCTGCTTGGCCAGGTGTTCAGCGGGCGGGGTGTCTTCATGCACATCGGGGCCATGCTGGGCACCATCATGGCGGCCAACGTCTTCTTCGTTATCATCCCCTCCCAGAAAAAGCTGGTGCGGGCCGCGCAGAAGGGTGAAGCCCTAGACCCGGGGTTTGTGGCCTGGGTGCAGCTCCGTTCCCGGCACAACAACTACCTTACCCTGCCCGTGCTCTTCACCATGATTGCCCACCACTTTCCCTTTACCTACACCCACGGGGCAAACTGGCTCATCCTGATCCTGCTCTTCGTGGCCGGGGTGGCGGTGCGGCACTTCATCAACGTAACCGAGAAGGAGCACAAGAGAACCCTCGTGGAGGGCGGGGCCATGCCCTACCTGCTGGTGGGGGCTGCGGCCTCGGTTCTGGTGGCCTTCTACCTAACCGCCCCCCGCACCCCAACCGCCCAGGTAGACGCCCCGGTCCCCTTCGCCGAGGTAGAGGCAATGGTCCGACAACACTGCCACATGTGCCACGCCGCGAGGCCCACCCAGCCCGGTTTTGCCTCGGCCCCCGCTGGGGTAATGTTTGACACGCCCGAGCAGATCGTGGCCCAGGCAGACAAGATCAAGCGAACCGCAGTGGACACCACCTACATGCCCCTTCTGCTGCCCGGGGTGCCCCCGCTGACCCAGGAGCAGCGGGCCAGGCTTGGGGCCTGGGTGGCCCAGGGGGCCCGGGGGCCCTAGGAGGTCAGGTATGGCCCGGCTATCCACCCATGTTCTGGACACCACCCACGGCCGCCCCGCGGCAGGGATGCGGCTCGAGCTATACCGCTTCGAGGAAGGCGGTGCCCGCACCCTGGTCGCCTCTGCCACCACCAACGCCGACGGCCGGACCGACACCCCCCTCCTCTCCGGGGAAACCCTGCCCACCGGGGTCTACGAGCTGGTCTTCTACGTAGCGGAATACTTCGCCGCCCAGGGGGTGCACCTCCCCAACCCGCCCTTCTTGGGCTCAGTGCCCATCCGTTTTGGCATTGCCGAGCCTCAGGGTCACTACCACGTCCCCCTGCTGGTCTCCCCCTTTGGCTACAGCACCTACCGTGGAAGCTAGGGCCCATGGAAGCGCTTAGGACCCTGGCCCAAAAGGCCGTTGAGCGGTGCCAGGTTTTAGCCCACCTCTCTGAGGAGGAGGGCCGTCTAACCCGTACCTTCCTCTCCCCCCCCATGCGCGAGGTGCATCGGGTGCTGGCCGGCTGGATGGAGGCCTTGGGCATGAACGTGCGGTTGGACGCGGTGGGCAACCTGATCGGCCACTACCCGGCCCAAAAACCCGATGCCCCTCTGTTCCTGCTCGGTTCCCACGTAGACACCGTGCGGGACGCCGGGCCCTACGACGGGGTGCTGGGGGTGGTGCTGGCCCTGGCCCTGGTGGAAGCCCTGGAGGGCGAGCGGCTCCCTTGGGCCCTGGAGGTCATCGCTTTCTCCGAGGAGGAAGGGGTGCGCTTTGGGGTGCCCTTTTTGGGGAGCAAAGCGGCGGTGGGGCGCTTTGAGACGGAGCTCCTACAGCGCAAGGACGTCCAAGGTCAAAGCCTGGCCGAGGCCATACGGGCTTTTGGACTTGATCCCGAGCGAATTCCCCAGGCCGCCTACGAACCCGGTCGGGTTAGCGGCTACCTGGAGTTCCACATCGAGCAGGGACCGGTTCTGGAGAACCTGGGATACCCACTGGGGGTGGTGGAGGCAATCGCCGGGCAGAGCCGGCTCGAGCTCACCTTCATCGGCCAGGCGGGCCACGCCGGCACCACCCCCATGCCCTTGCGGCGCGATGCCCTGGCGGGGGCAGCCGAGTGGATGACCTGGGTAGAGCGGGAGGCTCGAAGAACACCGGGGCTGGTGGCTACGGTGGGCCGAATCGCAGCCCTGCCCGGTGCGGCCAACGTAATCCCGGGTGAGGCACGGCTCAGCCTGGACGTGCGGCACGCTGAAGACGAGGTAAGGGCCCACGCAGTAGCCCACCTGGTCGGGCGGGCCCAGCAAATTGCACTTCGGCGGGGGCTGGAGCTGGCCTACCAAACCCTGCACGAGCAGCCCGCAGTGCCTTGCGACCCCTACCTGCGCGAGGCGCTGGCTCAGGCAGTGGAGGCCCAGGGCTACCCCGTGCACCGGATGGTCTCCGGGGCCGGCCACGATGCCATGATCATGGCCTCGTTATGCCCCGTGGCCATGCTCTTCCTGCGCAGCCCAAAGGGGCTCTCGCACCACCCTGAGGAGTCGGTGTGGCCCCAGGACGTCGAGGCCGCCCTGCGGGTGGGGCTCCACTTTCTACGGCAATTGGCGAGGTGAGAATGCTTGACCTCATCGTACGCGGTGGCACTCTGGTCACCCCCGAGGGGCTGCAGCGGGCCGACCTGGGGGTAGAGGGTGGGCAAGTAGCGGTCATCGCCCCGGAAATCGCCGAACCGGCCCGACGGGAGGTGTCCGCCCAGGGGCTTTACGTCTTCCCCGGCCTGATAGATGTCCACGTCCACTTCAACGAGCCCGGCCAGGCCCACTGGGAAGGCATTGCCACCGGCAGCGCAGCCCTGGCTGCAGGGGGGGGCACCGCCTTTTTTGACATGCCCCTCAACTCACTGCCCTGCACCCTGGACGGCCCTTCCTTCGACCTCAAGCTCTCAGCCATGAGGGCCCAGTCGCACACCGACTTTGCGCTGTGGGGTGGCCTGACCCCAAAGAACCTCGAGCGCCTGCCTGAGCTGGCTGAGCGAGGGGTCATCGGTTTCAAGGCCTTCATGTGCAACTCGGGCCTCCCCGAGTTCCCCGCCTGCGACGACGCTACCCTCTACGAGGGTATGCGCACAGCAGCCCAGCTTGGACTGCCGGTGGCGGTGCACGCCGAGTCCGAGGCCCTCACCGCCCATCTCACCCAAAAAGCCCGGGCCCTGGGCACCTCCTGGCGGGAGTACCTGGCCTCAAGGCCGGTCTTCACCGAGCTTGAGGCCATCGGACGGGCCCTCTTGCTGGCCCAGGAGACCGGTTGCAAGCTGCACATCGTACACATCAGCTCAGGCTCAGGGGTAGCCCTGGCTGCCGAGGCCCGGGCCAAAGGGGTGGACGTGAGCCTGGAGACCTGCCCCCACTACCTGGCCTTCACCGAGGACGACCTGGAGCGGCTGGGGGCGGTGGGCAAGTGCGCTCCCCCCTTGCGGGCTAGGGCCGAGCAGGAAGGGCTCTGGTCCCATGTTCTGAAGGGAAGCGTGGACATCATCGGTTCCGACCACTCCCCAAGCCCGCCGGAGATGAAGCGGGGAGAGGACTTCTTCGCCCTTTGGGGAGGCATCGCCGGGGTGCAGTCGACCCTGGCGGTGCTGCTGACCGAGGGCTGGCAGGGACGGGGCCTACCCCTGGAGCGGCTCGCGGCCCTCCTGGCCCAGGGCCCCGCCCAGCGGTTCGGCCTGACCCGAAAGGGCCGGCTCGAGCCAGGCTGCGACGCCGACTTCACCTTGGTCAACCTGGAGCGCGAGCATACCCTGACCTCCCAAGACCTCCGCTACCGCCACGCCATCTCCCCTTACCTAAACCGAACCTTCCGAGGCATAGTGGAAAGCACCTGGCTGCGGGGCGAGCCCATCTACGCCGAGGGTAAGATAAGAAAGCCCAGCAGCGTATGCCTGCTCACGAGGGAAGCATGAGCCTGACCGGATTCACCCGCACCCATGTAGCCCCCGACCACGCCCTTCTGACCCCCGACACCTTTATCCGGGCCCCCCTGCCGGGCTGGACGAACACCCTCTGCATTGTGCACATCTCGCCGGAGCTAGGGGCCCGCTTCAAGATGTACACGGCGGAGATGCAGCCCGGAGGCAGCGGGGAGATGACCCTGCTGGACATCCAGCGCTTTGCCTATGTCCTTTCGGGACGGGTGGGGCTCGAGGTGGCTGGAGCCCAGCACACCCTAGAACCCCACCGCTACGCCTATCTGCCGGCCAACACCCCCCACCGCTTCACCGCCTACACGGAAAGCCGGATGGTGGTCTTTGAAAAGCCCTATCAAGCCCTGGCCGGCGCCGAAGCGCCCAGCCTGGTGTTGGGCTTTGAACCGGAGGTAGCCGCTACTCCCCTGATGGGCGACGAGGCCCTACAGGTGCGCCTCCTGCTCCCAGACCACCCTTCCTTTGACCTGGCGGTCAACACCATGACCTTCGAGCCAGGGGCCCACCTGCCCATGGTGGAGACCCACGTCATGGAGCACGGCCTGCTCTTCCTCCAAGGGGGTGGGGTCTACCGTCTGGGGGAGCGATGGTACCCGGTGCAAACCGGGGATGTGATCTGGATGGCCTCCTACTGTCCCCAGTGGTTTGGCGCCCTGGGCAAGGGCCCGAGCAAGTACCTTATCTACAAAGACGTCAACCGGCATTCATTGGAACTTCTCTAAAGAATCACCATGGCGCTAAAACTCCAAATCAACACCGAACGCATTGTGCGGGAGCTCGAGCAACTGGCCAGCTACTCCGAAACCCCACCGCCAGCCATCACCCGCATCCTCTTTACCCGGCCTGACCTCGAGGCTCGAGCCTACCTAAAGGGGCTGTGCCAGGAAGCTGGGCTAAAGGTGCGAGAAGACGGCCTGGGCAACCTCTTCGCCCGCTGGGAGGGCAGCGCCCCTGAGCTCCCTGCGGTAGGCACCGGCTCCCACATCGACGCCATTCCCTACGCCGGTATGTACGACGGGACCGTGGGGGTGCTGGGGGGGCTGGAGGCCATCCGAGCGCTAAGGCAAGCTGGCTTCAGGCCGCGCCGCTCGATAGAGCTTCTGGTCTTCACTGCTGAGGAACCTACCCGCTTTGGCATTGGCTGCCTGGGAAGCCGAGCGCTGAGCGGTACGCTGAATCCGGAGGCCCTGCGCTTGCTCAGGGACAACGAGGGCAGAAGCCTGGAGGAGGTACGCCAAGCAGCAGGCTACACAGGGCCCCTGGAGGAGGTCCAGCTGCCCGAAAACTACTACTCTGCCTTCGTAGAGCTACACATTGAGCAAGGGCCGGTGCTGGAGCAGGAGGGGGTGCCGATTGGCGTGGTCACCGCCATTGCTGCTCCAGCCTCGCTGAGGGTCATCCTAGAGGGCGAAGGAGGCCACGCCGGCACGGTACTGATGCCCGACCGAAAGGACGCCCTCTGCGCGGCTGCGGAGATCATCCTGGGGGTGGAGGCTTTCGCTCGAGGCAGTGGCAGCATCAACACCGTAGCCACCACCGGGTTTTGCGAGGTCCACCCCAACGCCATCAACAGCGTGCCCAGCCGGGTCAGGTTGGAGATTGATGTGCGCGACGTGGAGCAAAACCGGCGCGACCAGGTAATCCGGAACATCCTGCAGGGCGTAGAACAGGTCTGTACCAGGCGCAGCATCCGCTACAGCGTGGAGATTATCAACATGGACCCCCCCGCCAAGTCGGGCTCCGAGGTCCTGAAGGCCCTGGTGGAGGCCTGCGGCGAGGCCTCGGTGCGCTTCAAGCTAATGGTGAGCCGGGCCTACCACGACTCCTTGTTCATGGCCCGCATCGCCCCTACCGCCATGCTCTTCATCCCCTGCCGGGGAGGGATAAGCCACCGTCCGGACGAGTACGCCAGCCCGGAGGACATCGCTCAGGGGGTGCGGGTGCTGGCCCTTGCCCTAGCCAAACTCTCCCAAGCCGAGGAGAAAACCCCCCCCAAGGATGAGCCCCTCACCCTAAACGACTGAGGGGCCGAAGAGCGGGGGTAGAATAGCCCCCGATGCGCCTCTTCCCACCCCTCCGCGAAGACCCCCTCGCCGAGCTTTTCCACACCCACCCCCCTGCAGGGGAGCCCTGGGCTTGGGTCCTCTGCCGGCGCATCTGGTATGCCGAAGGCCTGGCCCGAAGGCTGCTCACCGAGCCCCTCACGCCAGGGCTGAGCGACTGGATTGAGCAGGAACTCTCCACTCTGCGGCATGAACTTGCCCAGCTCAAGCAGCGCTACCCTTTCGCCGACTTCGGCCAGCGCGGGGCCAGCCCCGCCGAGCAAGCCGCCCTGCGGGTGCTACAGGGCGGCTCGGCCTCCGAGCTACAGGCCCTCTACCGCACCTACGGGTACGGGATATACGCAGAGCACACGGCCTTTCTTTACGATCGAGGGATGGTGCCGGTACCCCACCCCGACCCAGCCCGTTTCAGCGACCTGGTGGGCTACACCCGGCAACTCCAAACCCTAAGGCAGCATGTGGAGGGTTTCCTGGAGGGAAAAGAAGCGGTTCCAGTGCTCCTCTACGGGGCTCGAGGCTCAGGAAAGTCCACCGCGGTCAAGGCCCTGCGCACCGAGTACAGCCCAAGGGGACTCCGACTGGTGGAGGTACTGCCCGACAGCCTCGATCAACTCCCCGCGCTCTTGACCCTGCTGGCCCCCCTACCCCACCGCTTCGTGCTCTACCTAGACGACTTGGCCTTCAGCAGCGACGACGAGCGCTTCCACAAGCTCAAAGCCCTACTGGAAGGAGCCGTCTACGAACGGCCCCCCAACGTGCTGGTGGTGGCCACCTCCAACCGGCGCAACCTGGTGCGCGAGCAGTGGAGCGACCGCCCGGAGCCCAACGCTCCCGACCCTGCCTCTTGGGACACCCTTCAGGACAAACTGGCCCTAGCCGATCGCTTCGGTCTGGTCCTCACCTTCCCTCCCTTTGACCAGCCGCTCTACCTAGAAGCGGTGGCCCATATCCTGGGAAGGCCCCTGGACGAGGCCACCCGCCAGGCCGCGCTGCGCTTCGCCCTGGAGGGCCGGGGTTTTTCAGGCCGTACAGCCCGCCAATTCGCCGCCACTCAAAGCCCCCTCAAACCCGGATGCGCTCCGGGGCAGCGTAAAGGTTGAAACCTGTCCGCAAAAAACCGACCAGCGTGAGGTGGAAGGCCCGGGCCAAGTCCACCGCCAGGCTGCTGGGGGCCGAGAGGGCCACCAGGATGGGCACACCGCCAGCCAAGGCTTTCTGCACCAGCTCAAAGCTGGCCCGCCCGCTGACCAGGAGCAGGCACTCGGACAGGGGCAACCGGCCTTCCAGTAGGGCCCAGCCCAAAAGCTTGTCCACAGCGTTGTGCCGGCCCACATCCTCCCGTAGCGCCAGCAAGACGCCCTCGGGGTCAAAAAGGGCTGCCGCGTGCAGTCCGCCGGTAGCCCCGAAAAGGGCCTGGCGGGCCAGCAACCTATGGGGCAGGTCCGGCAACAGATGGGCAGACACGATAGGGCCGCCCTGGAGGGGGCGGAAACGGCGGTGTAGACCCTCCAGGCTAGCCCGCCCACAAACCCCACAGGCCGAGTGGGTGTAGAAGTGACGTTCAAAGGGAGCCAGCTCGGGCAGGCGCGGGGCGTTTAGGACCACACTCACCACGTTATACTGCTGGGCCTCGCCCCGCGGCGTACAGTAGCTGATGCGTCGGATTTCCTCCCTGTGGGAGACAATCCCTTCAGCGAACAGGAAGCCCGCGGCGAGCTCGAAGTCGTGACCCGGGGTGCGCATCGTAACCGCCACGGTGCGCACCTCCCCTCCCTGGGCCACCAGGCGAATCTCCAGCGGCTCCTCGGTGGCCAGGTAGTCAGACCTCGGATAGGCCCGCTCCCCTTCAACCCGCAGCAGGGTGGTCGGGGTCTTGGCTTTGGGGCGGCTTTTGGTAAACGTGAACATACGCCTCTTTGTAGGCCGGAATCTTAGCCTTGGGGGAGCGTTCCTGAGGGCTCAGCAGCACGTTGCCTTCCGGCCAGTGCACCTGCAGGCTACCCGGGCGCACCGGGGCCTCGAAGACCCGGCCCGCAAAGGTACCGAAGCAGTTGTGCAGCCAGATGCGCTGGCCAGGCTTTAGGCCGAGCCTCTCCCGGTCGAAAGGGCTCATCAGCACGGCATCGCGGGGCGCGCCGTTGACCGGATCGGTAGGCTCGTGAACCATGCTGTTGAACTGCTTGCCCCTTCTTGTAACCAAGCGGAAAGCCCCCTCGGGTAGGCCCTCCTGTGAAAGGTCTACCGGCCGGAAACGGGCCTTGCCATCGGGAGTGGGACAGAGCCCATCCTTGCAGAGGTGGGGTCCACCGTATTGGAAGGCGTCCCCCTTAGCCTTGAGGTGCTGGATGCCCTCATAAAGCGGAATCACCCGGGCAATTTCCTCCCGCACAGCCTGGGTGCTCCCAAAGCAAACCTTCTCAGCCCTTTCAGGCTTGCACATCCGGGCCAGCAGGTCCTGGAAAACCTGCCCCTCCCAGCGGGCCTCCGGGATGCGAGGACCGGGAATCTCCGGGCTGAAGATGACCCGCCGCTCGGTGCTGGTCTCGGTGCACCCCCCAGGAATCTCATAGCGGGTGGTGGCAGGCAGCACGAATACCTCCTCAGCCGGCTCCACCAACATCTGGGAGGAAAGGACGATGTCCTGGTGCACCCGCAGGGGTATCTGGGCCAGACGGGCCTCGGCCTGGGAGGGGCTGGGCAGGGTTTCCAGGAAATTCCCCCCTATGCTCCAGAGAACCTCCAGGCCAGCCTCGAGCATCTCCGTAGCGGTGAGACCGGGCTGGTCGGGTACCGGAAAACCCCAAAGGCTAGAGAGGGCCTGGGCGCTTTGCGGGGTAATGGGCACACCCCCGGGGAAAACCGTGGCGTAGGCCCCCATCTCGGCCCCACCCTGCACCCCAGAGTGACCCCGGATGGGCATCAATCCGCAGCCCTCGCGCCCCAGGTAGCCTCGGCTAAGGGCCAGGTTAATAACGGCTTGCACGGCCTCCTCCCCTCGGGTGTGCTGGGTGAGGCCCATACTCCAGACCAGCACCGCCCGCTCAGCCTTGGCCAGCAACAGGGCAAACTCGAGCATCTCCCGGCGGCCCACCCCCGAGCGCCGCTCGAGCTCCTCCCACGCTGTTCCCAAGGCCTGAGCCCGCACCGCCTCAAACCCCGTGGTGTGGGCCTCGATGAAGGGTTCGTTCAGCCAGCCCTGCTCAATAAGGTGGCGTAAAACCCCCACTAAAAAGGCCGCATCCCCCCCTGGGGCAACCAGGAAGAATCGGTCCGCCACCTTGGTCCCAAAGAGGGCGCTTTCGAGGTTGGAAGGAACCCAGTAGCGCTCCATGGCCGGCTCGCGGTAGGGGTTCACGCAAACCACCCGGGTACCGGCCTTCCTAGCGTAGTGCAGGTACTTCATCATCACCGGCTGATTGGCCGCCGGGTTGGAACCCAAAAACACCACCAGGTCGGTACCAATCAGGTCGCGGTAGCTGCAGGTGGTGGCTGCTACCCCGAGCGACTCCTTCAGGGCCACCGTGCTCGGGCTGTGGCAGATGCGGGCCGCATTGTCTATGTTGTTGCAACCCAAGGCCCGCACCGCCTTTTGCACCACGTAGTAGGTCTCGTTGGGCAGGCCCCGGCTGGTCAGGTAAAAGCCCATTTTCTCCGGGGGGGTCCTGCACATCCGAAGGGCAATCCGGTCCAACGCCTCGTCCCAGCCTATACGGGTAAAGCCCGGCTCCCCCTTGCGGCGGTACAGGGGGTAAGGTAGGCGGCCTAGGGCCCGCAGCTCGGCGGAACTCCTGGACCGGAGTGCGGCCACATCGGCCAGTAGGTTGCCGTCCATAGGCCCCATGGTGTTCAACCGGAGAAGCCGGAGCCGAACGTTGCAAAGGTGTATCCCCTCAACCGTCCAGTCCCGCAGGCCGCTTGTTCCAAGGGCGCAACCATCGCAGACCCCCTGGCTCAGGATGCGCCAGGCATAGGCCAGGTTATCGCGGTTTTCGGCAACGGCCCGAAAGACCTCGGCAAAGTTGTTGGGCCTTTGCAGGCCCAGACCAAAGGGCCTGAGGCTGGCCCAGGTCTCCGGGCTCCAACCCTTCTTCACTGGCCTTAGCGCCACAGGACCATTATAGGCCTAAACCCCCGGGGCGTAGGGTGCGTCCCTATTTTGCGTAGGAAGAAGGGCTGTAAGCGCAGCCCGGTTATGTCCAGATGGCTCTCCCTCAACAGCCGCCGGCTCCAGCGAACACAAAAGCTGAACCCGCAAGGACCCAGGCAGCTACAGCAAAAGGTTCCAAAAATGCCGCCATCCCCCGGCCCAAAGGCGGTCCATCACCTCCAGGGCTTGCCAGTCTGAGAAAAAAGCCCGCCCAGAAAAGGCCAGCCCTCATCCATGAGGGCCAGCACCGAGCATTCCCTCCCCAGCACCCCCTGGGCGCCACCGGCCGGCCCTCGCCGGCCGATGCGGCGAGGGCTTGGCTGCAAGCCCGCTACGGACCTACGTTGAAACTGGTCTGCCCCAGGGCCAGGTTGAACTGAGGGGGTACCAGAGGCGGCTCAAAGGCGATGTTGCTGCTGGCCGCGTAAACCTCTGCCCGATAGGCCCCACCAGGACTCAGGTTCAAGCTGCTAAACGTGGT
Organism: Meiothermus sp.; assembly: GCF_025060375.1. Taxonomy (GTDB): domain Bacteria; phylum Deinococcota; class Deinococci; order Deinococcales; family Thermaceae; genus Meiothermus. The sequence continues at coordinate 58,009 of NZ_JANXCG010000020.1, forward strand.
GCTCAGGGAGGAAACCATACGGCGGGCCACCACAGCGTTGGTGTTCTGATCGACCAAGCGCACCAGATAGGCCTGGGCCCCAGCCACCGCTGTCCAGGAAACCGCGACGTTCTGAACGCTGGGGTTCGTCACCGTTACGCTGGGAGGGGTCAGCGAGCTGGCCGCATCCACGTTGACCTCAACCTGTTCCGTTTTCCCATCTAGCACGGTGGTAAAGGTGTAGCTACCGCCCTGCAGGGAATGGGCCGTATCCCATCCGATCTGCCACCAGGCTCCCGAGGCCGAGCGGGACTGCGCGCTCTGCAGGAGCAGGTTCTCGCTGTAGCCGTTCGGCCCACTCACCACCACAGTGATGCTCTCAGGCTGTTGCTGGGGCCTGAGGACCAGCACATAGGCCCGGCCCAGCACACCCGTCCCCGGGTTGTAGGTGCCAATAGAGGCTTGGAACTTAGGCTGAGGGGCACCCGAGCAGCCCACCAAAAGCCCGAGCGCGGCAACACCAAAAAGATAAGTCCACTTCACAGGCCCAAGCCTAACCCGAAAGGATGAGAACTTTTCGCGTAGAATCAGGGCATGAAAGCCTACCTGGGGGTCTACACCGCCCGCCTGGAAATGCCCTGGGTGAGGAGCCTGAAGGAGAAGCGGGCCCTCGTAAAGCCAGCTATTGAAAGGCTCAGGGCCCGCTTCCCCGTATCTGCGGCGCGGCTTGCTGGCCAGGACGACCACGCTTGGGAAGTGGTGGGGTTTAGCCTCATCGGCTACGATGGGGTCTGGGTGGAAAACGTACTGCACCAGGCCGCTGAGTTCATCGCGGCGCAGGGCGAGTACCGGGTGGTCCAGGCCCAGTGGAGCGTCGAGGAAGTCAGCCTGGAGGAGCTAATGCCGAGCTGGGGCATCTAGGCGACCACCTCTACCGCCAGCGCCGCCGAACCCCCCGTGCCATGGCAGATGGCGGCTAGCCCCCGCGACTTGCTGTGGGTGCGCAGCGCGTGAATCAGCGTAACCAGGATGCGGGCCCCCGAGGCCCCTATGGGGTGCCCCAGGGCGATGGCCCCGCCGTGCACGTTGAGTCGCTCCATGGGCACCCCCAAAAGGCGGTGGAAGAGGATGTTGTTGAGGGAAAAGGCCTCGTTGTTCTCAAAGAGGTCAAAGTCGTCGATGGAAAGCCGGAGCTTTTCCAGCAGCTTTTTCACTGCGGGAACCGGGGCTTCGGGAAAGCGCCAGGGCTCCCCCGCTGCCCAACTACCCCCTAGAATCCGGGCTAGCGGCCTCAGGCCAAGCCGCTCCACCGCTTCGGGGCTGGCCAGCAGGAGGGCTGCGGCCCCATCGGAAATCTGGGAAGCATTGCCTGCGGTAAGCACGCCGTCCTTCCGAAAGGCTGGCCGTAGGGCCGCAAGGGCCTCCAAAGTGGTGTCGGGCCGCACCCCCTCATCCCTGTTCAGCCGCTCCACCCCTTTGCGGGTCTTGACCTCGAGGGGCCGAATTTCCCCGCTAAACCAGCAGGACTCCTGAGCATGGGCGGCCCGCCGGTGGGACTCCAAGGCCACCTCGTCCAGCTCCGCCCGGCCCACCCCAAAGTCGGCGGCCAGGCGCTCAGCCTGTTCGCCCATGGCCTCGCCGCTGAAGGGATCGGAAAGCCCGTCGCGCTGAAGGATGTCCTGGAGCTGCTCAGGTGCCCCGGCGAGGTATTTGTAGCCCCAGCGAGCTCGGCTCGATAGATAGAAGCCTGCCTGAGACATAGACTCCATCCCACCCACCAGCACCAGCTCGGCATCACCCCCCCGGATGGCCAGGGCTCCGCTGAGCACTGCCTGCATCCCTGAGGCGCACACCATGTCCACCGTGTAGCCGTCCACGGTGTTCGGTATCCCAGCCAGAAGCGCAGCCTGGCGGGGGGGAAGCTGGCCATGGCCAGCCCGCAAAACCTGGCCGAAGATGTACAGGTCCAGCTCTGCCCCCGATACGCCGGCCTGCTCGAGGGCCCCCTTCATCGCGTGGGCCCCCAGCTCCACGGGAGAAAAATCCCTAAGCGCTCCCCCACAGCGGCCGATGGGGGTGCGCACCGCCGCCACCACGAAGACATCCCGCATAACTGCCTCCAGCGGCCATCTTAGCACCAAAGGCTCAACTCAGCGACTCGACGAAGCGAGCCGTGGTCTTGGCCCGCACCTCCTCCAAGGTGGCCCCGGGCATCAGCTCCAAAAGGGTGAGCCGCCCCTCCGGGTAGCCGAAGACCGCAAGCTCGGTAATCACCAGGTCCACCGCGTTGCGGGCGGTGAGGGGCAGGTCGCACTCAGGAACAATCTTGGGAGAGCCGTCGGGGTTGGTGTGGGTCATGGTGATGATGAGCCTCTTGGCCCCCGAGGCCAGGTCCATGGCACCCCCCACCCCCAGCAGGGGCTTGCCGGGTACCGCCCAGTTGGCCAGGTTGGCCTTCTCATCTACCTGCAGCCCGCCCATGATGGCCACGTCCACGTGCCCCCCGCGGATCATGGCGAAGGAGTCGGCGCTGTCGAAGTAGCTGGCCCCAGGCAGGGCGGTGACGGGAATCTTGCCGGCGTTGACGGGGTAGTCCATGGCCCCGCCCTCCTCCGGGGTCGGGCCGACCCCCAGCATGCCGTTCTCGGTGTGCAGGATGATGCCCATCTCGGGGGTAATCAGGTCGGCCACCAGGGTAGGGATGCCGATGCCCAGGTTGACCACGTCGCCCGGCCTGAGCTCCTGCAGGGCCCGGCGGGCCATGGCCAGCCGCTTGGGGTCGGCTTTTTTGCCCCCCTCCACCGAGGCCGAGGAGCCCAGCAGCTCCGGGGTCATCCGGGCCTCCACCAGGTAGTCCACGTAGCAGCCGGGGGTGTGGATGTGGTTGGGGTCCAGCTCGCCCACCGGGACAATCTGCTCCACCTCGGCGATGACCAGGTCGGCGGCGGTGGCCATGGCCTTGTTGAAGTTCTGCTCGGTCATGCGGTAGACCAGGTTCCCGGCGGTGTCGGCCTTCCAGGCCCGGATGAAGGCCACGTTGCCCCGGATGGGCTCGACGAAGACATACTCCTTGCCTCCGATAACGCGGGTCTCGCGGCCCTTGGCCAGCAGGGTGCCGGCCCCGGTGGGGGTGTAAAACCCGCCAAGGCCCGCCCCCCCAGCCCGCAGGGCCTCGGCCAGGGAGCCCTGGGGTATGAGCTCCACCTCGAGCTCCCCCCGCAAGGCAGCCTGCACCGCCTCGGGGTTGGAGGTGAAGTAGGAGCCGATGGCCTTTTTAATCTGCCCGTTGCGCAAAAGCCGCCCCCCGCCCAGCCCGGCCTCGCCCACGTTGTTGGCCACGTAGATGAGGTTCTTCACCGGGCGCTCGGCCAGGGCGTGCAGCAGGTGCACCGGGTTGCCGGTCATGCCAAAGCCGCCCACCAACAGCACATCGCCGTCCTTGACCATGGCGGCGGCTTCCTCGGGGGTAATCTGGGGTACCTTCTTCAAGCTTCCTCCCTAAGCAAATCCCGGGCCCAGGCCAGCACCCGCGCGGCGAAGTGCGGCCCGGCGCCCAGGTAGGCCTCTTCCCGAAACGAATCCCAAGGGAGGGGTGCCTCAACCCGCTCCCGCACCACCTCCAAAAGGTGCCGCCCCTCGGCCCGGGCCACCCGCACCGCCTCGCGCAGGAGGGCCTTGGCCGGCTCCATCCCCAGGTGGGGGGCCAGGGCGAACTGCAGGGCCTCGGCCAGCAAGAGCCCCTGGGAAGCGGCCAGGTTGGCCCGCATCCGCGCCTCGTCCACCACCAGCTCCTGGCTCAACTGCTGGGCCTGCTTCAGGGCGGCGGCGGCGTGGGCGAACATGGAGGGCAGGGTGAGCCACTCGAGCTGCCAGCCATGGGTAGCCCGCTCGTGTTCGGCAATCTGGGCCTGGTGCATGGCC
>NZ_JANXCG010000058.1 GCF_025060375.1 Meiothermus sp.
CTTGACCGCGGTGCCCGAGGCCGTGACCATCAGCATATTCCCCTGGCCCACGGTCTCGTAGTCCACATCAATCCCAATCACCGCATCGGCCCCGCGGGCCAGCGCAGCCTGCTCCAGCTCGGAAAGCGCAATCTCGCGGGCCTTGCGCAGCTCGGCCTCGTAGGCCCCGCTCCGACCCCCCACAATGTCCCGCACCGAGGCCAAAAGGTCGCGGAGGATGTTGGCCCCCAGGATGGCCTCGCCAAAGACCACGTCCAGGTACTCGGTTATCCGATAGCCTTCAAGCTGGCTCGAGGTGCTGAGGATGATCCTTCGGCGCATCAGAACCCCCCACAGAGCATACCCGAAGCCAGGGGCGCTCGGGTCATCCGGGCTCTAGCCCCCGGTGAGGGGCTCGAGCCGGAACCAGTAGACAAAGCGCCGCTCGCCCTCTTCCCATACGTAGTCCACCGCGGCCACCCGGTAAGGCCCCAGGGCGCGCCAGCAGTTCACCCCCTCGCGCAGGAAGACCTGCATGGGGTGCTGGGTAGATAGGGCCACCAGCAGCCTTCGGTTCCCCCCCACGGGCTGCTGGTGGCCCGAAAGCCCCTCGCCCGGGTACAAGATGACCCCTCCCGGCAGAAAGCGGTTGTTGTAGCCCGACTCACCCCGGTCCACCAGCAGGCTGTTCTGCCCGATGCCCCGCAGGGTTTTGTGCTCTTTGAGCACCTCTCTCCAGCTCAAGCAGCGCTTGACACCCATCTTGGCAGCCGCTATTATCCTATCTGCCTGTTCGGACGACCCCGCAACAGGGAGTGCTCCGGTGGTGTAGCTGGTCAACATACCCGCCTGTCACGCGGGAGATCGCGGGTTCAAGTCCCGTCCGGAGCGCCAGCCCTGCCAAGGTAGCTCAGTTGGTAGAGCATGCGACTGAAAATCGCAGTGTCGGCGGTTCGATTCCGCCCCTTGGCACCACAAGCACAGGTCCTGGGCCCCGCCGGCTGGGTGCGTCTACCCCAGCCAGCGGCGAATTCCTTTTTGCCAAATCCACTAGCGGTCCGGTGCACCCAGCTGGAGAACCAGTTCCCAAAGCCCCGCCGCGCCCACCACCGCCACCAGCGTCAGAATGGCCCAAGCCCCTAGGATCTCAACCAAAGCGGGGGCCTCCGTACGCCACAGGCCTGGCCTTAGCACCGCTCGAGCCGAGAGCAAGGCCGCCAAGAGGGCCAGGATAACCCACACAAACCCTGGCATACTACCCTTAGGGTAGCCGCTCTGCGGCCCTGGGGATGTGCGAAATGAACCCAACCGCCGACCCTTCCCTGCCCATCTACGCCGCTCTGCCCGCCATTCGCTCAGCCCTGCGGGAAGGGCGCACACTGGTGCTGCAGGCCCCGCCAGGGGCAGGTAAGAGCACCGCGCTGCCCCTGGCCTTGCTCGAGGAGCCCTGGCTGGAGGGAAAGAGGGTCTGGATGCTCGAGCCCCGCCGCCTGGCGGCCCGCAACATCGCCGCTCGGATGTCGGCTTTGCTGAACGAGGCGGTGGGGGAAACGGTGGGCTACCGCGTGCGGTTTGAGAGCCGGGTAGGTCCCAAGACCCGCCTCGAGGTGCTCACCGAGGGGCTTCTGACCCGCCGGCTGCAACAAGACCCCCTCCTGGAGGGGGTGGGGCTGGTCATCTTCGACGAGTTCCACGAGCGCAGCCTACAGACCGACCTGGGGCTTCTGCTCTGCCGCGAAGTGCAGACCCTAAGGGAGGACCTACGCTTGCTGGTGATGTCGGCCACACTGGACGCAGAAGGGCTCGGGCGATTTCTGGGGGCACCGGTGGTGCGGGTGGAAGGCCGGGCCCACCCGGTGGAGGTGCGCTACCTAGCCTCGGACCCCCAGGGGCCCCTGGGGGGGGTGGTGGCCGCAGGGGTGAGCCGGGCGCTGCGGGAGGAGGATGGGGACGTCCTGGTCTTCCTGCCCGGGGTGGGGGAGATCCTCCAGGTGCAGAGGCTCCTCTCCGGGCGGCACCCCGGGGTCAGGGTTACCCCCCTCTACGGCGACCTGCCCCTAGCGGCCCAGCAGGAGGCCATCCTGCCCGACCCCCTTCGGCGCAGGGTGGTGCTCTCCACCTCCATCGCCGAGACCAGCCTGACCATTGAGGGCATCCGGGTAGTGGTGGACCCGGGCTACTCCAGGCTCCCCCGCTTCGACGCCAAAAGCGGCCTGACCCGACTGGAGACGGTGCGGGTAACCCGCGATGTGGCCGAGCAGCGGGCTGGAAGGGCTGGGCGGCTCGGGCCTGGGGTCTGCTACCGGCTCTACAGCGCTGCCACCTTTGCCCAGCTTCTGCCCGAGCGCAGGCCGGAGATTCTGGAGGCCGACCTGGCCCCCCTGGTGCTCGAGCTGGCGGGGTGGGGGGTTCGGGACCCCCAGGCGCTGGACTGGCTCACCCCGCCGCCCTCGGGGGCGGTGCGGCAGGCCCAGGAACTGCTGTCGGCCCTTGGAGCGCTGGAGGGAGAACGCCTCACCGAGAGGGGCCGGGCCCTGCTCGAGTGGCCCACCCACCCCCGCCTGGCCCGCCTCCTGGTGGAGGGGGCGGCCTTGGGGGAAGGGGCCCTGGCGGCAGACCTGGCCGCCCTCCTGGAAGAGCAAGACCCCTTGCAAGGGGCTGGAGCCGACCTCTCCTTGCGCCTAGAGGCCCTTCGGAAGTGGCGGCAGACCGGCCGAGCACCCCATGCTGATCCGGACGTACTGGCGCGGGTGGAGCGGCTCAGCCGGCAGTGGCGCGCCCGCCTGGGGGTGCCCCCCTCCAACCTCATCCCAGCACCTAGGGAGGTGGGCCGCCTCCTCCTCCTGGCCTACCCCGACCGGCTGGCCCAGCTCCGCCCGGGGGAGCGGTCGCGCTACCGGCTGGTAGGTGGCCGGGGGGTGCGCCTGCCCCCAGATGATCCCTTGGAGGGAGCCCCTTGGCTGGCGGTGGCCCACCTGGACGCTGGGCTGGAGGAGGGGCGCGTCTTCCTGGCGGCGGAAGTGGGCCCTGAAGCAGTGGAGCCCCTGGGAAAAAGCGTGGAGGTGCTGGAGTGGGACGAACGGCGGGGTGAACTCATCGCCGAGCGGCAGCGGCGAATTGGGTCGCTGGTGTTGGCCCGCGAGCCTTTCTCTCCCCCCTTGGAGCAAAAGGGGCCGCCCCTCTGCCGGGCGCTGAGGCGCGAGGGGTTGGGCCTTCTGCCCTGGACGGAGGAGCTGCGGCAGTGGCAGGCCCGGGTGGAGAGCCTCCGCCGCTGGCGGCCTGAGGAGGGCTGGCCCGAGGTGTCGGACAACTGGCTCCTGGAAAACCTGGAGGGCTGGCTCCTCCCTTGGCTCCTGCCGGTGCGCCGCCGGGAAGACTTCAGCCTTCTTCCTCTACGCGAAGCCCTGGAGGCCCTCCTTCCTTGGCCGCTTTCCAGTCGGCTGGAAGCCCTGGCCCCCACCCACCTGCGGGTGCCCAGCGGCTCACGCCTCCGCCTCACCTACTTTCCCGACGGAAGCCCGCCGGTTCTGGCGGTGCGGCTGCAGGAGATGTTCGGTCAGGCCGACACCCCCCGCATCAACGAGGGGCGCACCCCGGTCGTGCTCCACCTCCTATCCCCCGCTCGGCGTCCGGTTCAGGTTACGCAGGACCTGAGGAGCTTTTGGAACACCACCTACCCCGAGCTGCGCAAGGAGCTGCGCGGCCGCTACCCCAAGCACCCCTGGCCGGACGACCCCTGGCGGGCTGAGCCCACCCGTGGGCCCAAGTCCCGCTGAGGAGCCTCAGCGGCCATGCAGGGTGTCCAGCAGTGCCCTATGGATGAGGCCGTTGCTGGCCACCAGGTAGCGCTGACCCAGCCGGTAGGCCTCCCCCTCCAGGCCGGTTACCTGCCCCCCTGCCTCCAGCAGAATCCGCCAGCCCGCAGCCACATCCCAGGGGTTCAGCTTGACCTCCCAGAAGCCGTCCAGCCGCCCAGCGGCCACGTAGGCCAGGTCCAGGGCCGCCGCCCCGGGCCGGCGCACCACCAGCCCTTTGGCCAAGGCCCGCTGAAAGTAGGTCACGTTCTCGGGGTCCTCGTGCACATCGTAGGAGAAGCCGGTCGCCAGCAGGCTCCCCAAAAGCTCCCGGCGTCCCGAGACCCGGATGGGCCGCCCGTTGAGGTAGGCCCCCCCACCCTTGGTAGCGGTGAAAAGGTCCCCCCGGGCGGTGTCGAGGACCACCCCCAGAACCACCTCGCCCTGGGCCTCGAGCCCTATGCTCACCGCATAGAAGGGAAAGCCGTGGGCATAGTTCACCGTACCATCCAGCGGGTCCACAATCCAGCGGAAGGACCCTTCCCTATCCTGGCCCTGCTCCTCCCCCAGCACCACGTGGTCGGGAAATCGGCTGGTGATGAGCTCCCGGATGGCCGCCTCGGCTTCTTGGTCGGCCTGGGTTACCAGGTCGGTAGGGGTAGACTTGCTGCTTTGGCTGAAGCCCTTGGCCTGATAGTACTGGTGAATGCCCTGGGCCAAGAAGGCCGCCTCGAGGGCGGTCTGTAGGTAGAGGCGGAGCTCCATGCTCTGGATTTTATCGGCGACGCCCCCGCGTAACGCAAAGCGGCCAGGCCCGGTGCAAATAACGAACCATGAGAATCCCCCTTGGCTAACCTGGGGTTGCTGTGGAGGCCGGTCTTGCCATCCTCTGCACCCTCCTGCTGCTTGTAGTCCATTGGGGGCGGGAGCGCTGGAGTCTGGTGCCCTGGGTCATGCTCCTCTCGGCCCTCAGCCTAGCGGCGCTATCCCCCCAGGGGCCCACCCCGGCCCTGACCCTCTGCCTGCAGTCGGGGCTGCTGGCCCTGGCCGCACTGGACAACGAACGCCGCTGGAGAAGCACCCTGCTGGGCTTGCTGCTGGTCCACCTGCTGGCCCTGGGGCTCCACCTCACAAGTCCCTCCGTGCCGCTCAAGGGGACAGTGTACGTTGGGCTTCATGCCGCAACCCTGCTCCTGGGGGGATGGGCCGCGCGTTGGGCCTACGCCCGGCTGGCCCCTCAGAACCGCTTCCTGGCCATAGCAGGAGCCCTTGGGGCCTCCGTCCTCATGGACGCAGCCCTCCTGGCCGGCTGGGCAGCCCTCCTAGGGCTTGCCCTGCAGGCGCTGGTAAGCGGGGTGCTGCTCTGGGGGTACCTCGAGCGCATCCCTCCCCTCGCCGCCAACCACCCCCTGCGGGGGGCCTACGCCGCCTTGCTGCAAACCGTGGAGGCGCTGGTGAAGCAGCCGGGCGAGGATCTCTGGGCCAGGATTCTGGCCTCAGCGGTCCGGGTGGTGCCGGGGGCCCAGGCCGGCAGCATCCGGCTGCGGCAGGGCGAGCACTTTGTCTTCGTGGCGCAGGAGGGTTTCGGTGAGGGAATTCTAGGCCTGCGCAGCCACGAAGAGGAAGCCATGGCTTGGCACGGCAACCCCGAGGCCTGGCGGCAGGGTCAACCCCGGATTGCCAACCACGCCGACATCCAGCGCGTCCTCTCCTCCCACCCCCCCAACCAGGCCCTGACCCGCCGGCTGGACAGTGCCAGCCAGCAAGGCCGCATCCGCCAGATCCGCTCCAACCTGTGCCTGCCCATCCTACTGGGGGGCGAGGTGGTGGCGGAAATCAACCTGGACGCCTTCCGCGACCGGGCCTTCAACGAGCAGTCGGTCGAGGTAGCCCGGCAGTACGCCCTCCAGGTTACGGTGCTGCTGGCCGCACACCGCCAGCAGGCTGAGCTCGAGGCCCGCATCCGCGAGTTTGAGGTGATCGAGGCCCTGAGCGCGGCCCTGCGAGGCCTAAGCGGCATCCGCGAGATCACCAAGCGTCTGGTCCACGAGACCATCCGCCTGATGAAGTCAGAGCACGCCGCCCTTCTCCTCATTGAGGCGGATGGCGAACACATGCGTTGCTACGCGGCGGCTGGGTTTTTCCTGGAGGGGCGGGACTGGCGGATTCCCAAAGGGCAGGGCTTCAGCTGGGCGGCCGTGGAGGCCCGGGCGCCCATATGGAGCCACTCGGCCCACCAAGACCCCCGGGCCTTCGGGCAGTTCAAACGGCCCAAGCCCCCCTGCTCGGAGATAGCGGTACCCCTCATCAGCTCCAAGGGGGAGCCGCTAGGAGCCCTGCTCTCGGCCCGCAACGGGGTGGCCTCTTACACCGAGCGGGACTTGCGCCTGATGCAGGTGATCGGCAACATCGCCGCCAACACCCTGGAGCGGGTGCAGGCCAGCGAGAACCTAAAGGCTGAGGTCGCCGAGAAAACCGCCTTGCTGGAACTCTCGCAGATGCTGGGGGGCAGCGACGCCTCCTTGCCCCGGGCCCTAGGCGAGATTCGCCGGCTGGCCCATGCTGACGCCGCAGGCCTTTGGGTACGCGAAGGCCAGACTTTCCGCCTGCGGGTCCTGGAGGGCCATCTGGCCCCGGAGATAAAGGAGCAGCTGCTCGAGCCGGTGCCCGTGGAACACCCCCTAGCCCAGCGGGTCTTTTCAGGCGAGGTAGTCCAGGTAGGGGACACGCTGAACCACCCCCACTTCCAGACCCACGCCCAAGCAGGCCTCCGCGGGATCTACCTGAGGCGGGTGGTGCAGGAGCCCGAGCTGGAAGCTGGGCTGGCCCTTTTCCGGCTCGAGCCCGGTCCGGGCTGGAGCCCCTCAGAGGAGCGCCTGCTCCAAGGGGCCACTCAGATGCTGGGGGCCCTCCTCCTGCGGCTGGAGCGCACCCGGCAGCTCGAGGCCGCCTATGAAGGGGCGCTTAGGGCCATCGGGCTGGCCCTGGAGGCCCGCGACCGGGAGACCGCAGGGCACACCGACAGGGTGGCGGCCATGGCCGAGGCCCTGGGAAGGGCCTTGGGGCTGAGCGATACCGAGCTGCGGGACCTACGCTGGGGGGCCTACTTGCACGATGTGGGCAAGCTGGTCATCCCCGACAGCATCCTGCTCAAACCGGGCAAGCTCACCCCTGAGGAGTTCAGCACCATGAAGACCCACGTCCAGCTCGGCGACAGCCTGGTGCGGCACCTGCCCTTCGTCCCGGAGGGCGCCCGGCAGGTGGTCCGCCATCACCACGAACGCTGGGACGGCCGGGGCTACCCCGACGGGCTCCAGGGTGAGCGGATACCCCTTTTGGCCCGCATCTTCGCAGTTTGCGACGTGTTTGACGCGCTCTGTTCAGAACGTCCCTACAAACCTGCCCTGCCCATCCCGCAAGCCGTACAGGAGCTGCGACGAAGCGCCCAGAACGGACACCTAGACCGCCGGCTGGTGGAGGTCTTCCTCGAGCTCCAGGGCCTGGAGGGAGCACTCCGGGCCTCCCAAGCGGCCGACTAGACCCGTTGTTCTGGTCACGCTCCTGGTTGCTCTTTGCGTTATGATGGGGCCAATGGCCGAATTTTCGCGGGATTTACTGGGGCTAGAACAACGCATCGTCATGGTCACCGGGGCGGGTCGGGGTTTCGGACGCTCCATCGCCCGCTCTTATGCCCGAAACGGCGCCACCGTCATCACCGTGGACCCCGACGTGGAAATGGCCACCGCCGTGGCCTCGGAGGTTGAGCAGCTGGGGGCCACGGCCATCCCCATCCGGGGGGATATGTCGGTGGTGCTCGACGTGGTGAGCACCTTCGAGAAGATCGAGGAGCTCTTTGGGATGCTGGACGGAATCGTCCACGTTACCAGCGCCGAAAGCAAAACCCCTTTCGTGGAGCTTTTAGAGGGCGAGTGGTACGACCTCTTGAACGCCGACGTAAAGTCCAGTCTGTACGTCCTGCAGCAGGGCCTGCGCTACCTGAGCGGAGGGGGCTTCGTCACCCTGGTCCTGCCCCCCCTGCAGCGGGAACAGCCCCACGTAGCGGCCATCCGGGGCGCGGTGGCCGGGCTCATCGAAGGGGCCACCCGCATCTTCCCCACCAACGTGCGGGTCAACGGAGTGGTGCCCAGCCGGGACCCGGTGAGCGAGGAGTACGACCGCTCTTTGGTGCGGGTGGCGGTGGCGCTGGGCTCCATGGTCTCAGAGGGAGTCCGGGGCCAGCTCCTGGAGGTGCTTCTACCCGAACCCCCCCACCAACCGGAGATACACGACCTCTTGAGGGAGCTCCCCTGAGCCGGTATGAACTGCCCTTTCTGTGGACATCCCGACAGCCGGGTGCTGGACTCACGCCCCTCGGACGAGGGCTCGGTAATCCGGCGCCGCCGGGAGTGCCCCGCCTGTAAACGCCGCTTCACCACCTACGAACGGGCCCAGGTGGAGCCCCTGGTGGTCATCAAGCGCTCAGGGAGAAAGGAAACCTTCGACCCAAACAAGCTTCTTCGCGGCTTGACCCTCGCCGCTCGCAAGCGCCCTATTGACCCTGCAGTGCTGCAGGAGTTCGCTTTCAGCTTCGAGGACACCGTCAAGGAAATGGAGATCACCTCCGAGGAGATCGGCCTGCGCTCGCTGGCCTTCCTAAAAGAGCTTGACCCAGTGGCCTACATCCGCTTCGCCTCCGTTTACCGGGAGTTCGACAGCCTGGAAAACTTCATCGAGGAGGTACGCAAACTCGAAGGCCAGAGCAGCCCCAAGGCCTCAAGCACCGAGGAGCCGCCTAACCTGGACGACGAGGCCAAGCTGGGAACAGTCTAGTCCCCACCGCGGCCCGCCAGCGGCGGTAGAGCCATATGGAGACCCAGATGGTGCCCAGAGCCAGAAGCTGCAACAGGGTGCCCAGCCAGGGGTTTTGGGTGACGGTCCAGTAGTCCATCAGGTTATAAAGGGGCACCATAACCAGAAGGTGCCAGGTAAAAGTCCACAGGGAGGCCGAACCCAGCGGTAGGAGAAACGGACCCACCGCGCGGTTCAATGGATGCCAAAACCAGGTAACGAGGATGTAAAAGGCCTGCAGGAAGAGGGCCACCAGCAGGAGCCGCGGCCAGACCAAAGCCTCGGTGTGCTCCTGTCCCAGGGTAGCCCGGTCCAACCCGGGGAACCATCCACGGGCATGGGCGAGAACCAGGAGGGCCGCAGCAAGCAGGACGAAAACCCCTAGACCATCGCGCAGGTGAGGTCTTTGAGCCCAGAAGCGGGCCAACGCCGGGCGGTGGAAGCCAATGACCAAGCCGGTGAAGAAAAGAACCTGCCACGCGGCCGCCTTGAAGACCGAAGCGATGGGTACACCCACCACCTGGGGGAACACCTGGCTCAGCCCATAGAGCACACCCGCCGCCAGCAGCACCACCCAGGCCCGCCGGCGGTAGAGGAACCAGAAGGCCAGGGGGGCGAAGAGCATGTAGAGCACGTAGAGGCCAAGTATCTCCGAGCCGTTGTACCCGTTTTGCAGGGTCAGCACACCAGCCACAAACTCCAGTAGGTTTTGCCGCCTGTCCCAAGGGTCGTACCAAACCTTGAGCCCCAGCAGGCTCAGGCCCACAAACCCCAGGGCGATTAGGACAGCAGTGCGGTAGAGCACCAAGAGCCTCGAGAGGGCCCGCTCCACGGACTGCAGAAAGGTCTGGCAGCTCGCCAGCAAACCCAGGGTAAAGCCAGAGATGAAGTAGAACCCCTCTGCGGCGCTGATATAGAAGTTGAGGCGGCCAGAGAAGACGTACAGAAACGATTCTCCGCCTATGTGGTCTATGGCCATGGCGAAGAGGCAAAACCCCCTCAGCCAGTCAATGCGAAGGTCGCGCCCACCTTGGTCTTGATACACCCAGGACGATAGCCGAGAGAGCATATACTGACCAGCATAGACCCGCTGGCCCACTTCCCTGGGTCAAACGACGCCACATCATGCTCCGCAAGCTTCGCACCCTCATCTCCGTCTGGTACGCCTACTTCCTGGAATACCGAGCCGAGGTACTCCTTTGGGCCCTTGCGGCCGTGCTGCCCTTGGTCCTGATGGGGGTCTGGACCAAGGCTGCTGAAGGAGGAGATTTTTCCCTCTCGGCCCCTGAGTTTGCCCGCTACTTCTTGTGCGTTTTTCTGGTACGGCAGCTCACCATCATCTGGGTAATCTGGGAGTTTCAGGAGGACGTGGTGCAGGGGCGGCTCTCGTTCAAGCTGCTCAAACCCATAGACCCCAGCTTGGACTACCTGGCGCAGCACTTGGGTGAGCGGCTAACCCGGCTACCCTTTGGACTCCTCATCGTGGGAGTGTTTTTGCTCATCTACCCGCAGGCCCGGTTCGTGCCCGAGGCAGAAGGGCTGTTGCTGGGCCTGGCCGCCTCGGTGGCTGCCTTTTTGCTGCGCTTCCTGATGCAGTACACCTTCGCCCTGCTCTGCTTTTGGACAGAGCGGGGAGCAGCGGTGGAAGAGCTGTGGTTCGTGGCCTATCTCTTCCTCTCTGGGCTCATTGCCCCCCTTTCGGTCTTCCCAGAGGCGGTGCGGAGCCTGGCCCTGCTGACCCCTTTTCCCTACCTGGTCTACTTCCCCGCTTCCCTCATCGCGGGCCTACCGGTCTCCGGGGGAGTGGTTCAGGGATTTGCGGTGCTGGGCGTCTGGTTCGTGGTGTTCTGGGTTCTGAACCGCTGGCTTTGGCGAAAAGGGTTGAAGCAGTTCTCCGCCATGGGGGCCTAGCTACCTGCCCTCCCCCTCTCCGGCCTCCCCAGGACCGGGGTTGGGGGACGTACCCACGCCAGCCCAGGCGTACGAGGAGCGCAGCAGCTCGAGGTCCTTTTGGTCAACCACCCCATCCCCGCTGAGGTCGCCCTCCAGCCGCTGCGCCGGGGCGCTGGGAGCAGGCGGGGTCTGAGAAGTGGGCGGCGGGGGGTTAGGGCTCGGCGGGGCGGAGGGACCTCCCTCCCCGGAAGGCGGCGCTATGGCGCCCTGGGAAGAGCCGCCCTCGCCCTGAGGTGGGGTGGCCGGGGCGGCCTGGGGGGGAAGGCGGCGGCCCCAGTTTCGAGCAATGGCTTCCAGGTCGCTGTACCTGTACCGGCCCGAGCTGGGCGTGCGCTCCAGGTTCACCGGGCTGCCTGCAAGCTTCCCATTCTTATCGTAAAAGACCACCTTTATATCCCGGAAGCTAAGCTCAGGGCGCACCCTCTGGTCAGGGGCCGGAACCGCGGTGAAGCGGAAGGCCTCAAAGTCCTTGCGCGGGCCTGTGAAAGCCGCGTCTATGTCCAGCAGGCCGCGGGCCTCGTCGTAGCGCAGCACGTACAGCACGGCGCTGTCTGCCTTGAAGCTTTCCGCAGAGAACCTAAGGCCCCTAAGGGGTATCTGGGCTTGGAACCCCCGGGCCTCCCGCTGGCGCACCCGGAAGAGGTAAGGGAAAGGATCGGCGACCTCTGAGAGGGGGAAGACCTGCTCGAGCCTTGGCGGCGGGGTATCCCCGATGACCAAGGTGACTTTCTGCGTGCGGCTTGAGAGGTTGGCGTCCTCCACGCTCACAATGAGCTCGAAGCTGCCCTTCTCCTGCGGCGTTCCGCTCAAGCGCCCACCGCTGTAGGTAAGCCCTTTGGGTAGGTTGCCCTCCAGGGTAAACCTGTAGGGCCGCACCCCGCCGTCGGCGGTCAGGGTGGCGCTGTAGGGCTCGTCCACGTAGCCGGTCTCGAAGCGTACGGTGAGGCGGAGGGGCTGACGGGTCTGATTGTTTTGGCTGTCGGACCCACAAGCGGAGAGCAGCAAGAGCATCCCCCAAACCCACAGGCGCATGGCCCCAGTTTAGAACCTGAGGACGGGAGAGCGGGATTGAGGAAACGCTCATGCGCCCCAAATAACGCCCCTCTTCACGTAAATTGGTAGAGCATGATTAAGCCCGACTGGTGGATTCGCGAAAAGGCCCGGCAGGGAATGATAGAGCCTTTTGAAGAGCGCTTGGTGCGCGAAGGCGTGATTAGCTACGGCCTCTCGAGCTTTGGCTACGATCTGCGAGCAGCCCGGGAGTGGAAAATCTTCGCCAACGTCTTCCACACCATCGCCGATCCCAAGGGCCTAGACCCCAAAAGCTTCGTGGACTACGAAGGGGACGAGGTCATCATCCCGCCCAATTCCTTCGTTTTGGCCCGAAGCGTGGAATACATCCGCATGCCCGAAAACGTGATGGCCATAGCCATCGGCAAAAGCACCTACGCCCGGGTAGGCATCGTGGCCAACATCACCCCCTTGGAACCCGGCTGGGAAGGGCACGTTACCCTAGAGTTTTCCAACACCACCCCTCTGCCCGCCAAGATGTACGCTGGGGAAGGGGTAGTCCAGCTCGTGTTCTTCGAGGGGGAGCGCCCCGAAGTAACCTACCGCGACCGAAACGGCAAGTACCAGGGCCAGCGGGGCATCACCCTACCTAGGATATGAGCTTCCCTCCCCGCGCCAATCCGCCTGGGGCGTGCGCGAAGCCTAGCTCTGCTGGCGCAGCCAGGCTTAGCCCGATAGACTGGTCGGGATGCGCGTCGCCTTGACCATCGCTGTCCTCTTGGCCATGGCCTTGGCCGGGCTCTTCTTGTGGCCGGGGAGGGGCGGTTTGGACGGCATTTTTGGAGGGAGCATGAAGGCCCTACCCTACAAATCCGAAAGGCCCGTCACCCAGTTTGCCAAGCCCGAGCAGGTTATAGACCCGAAATTCGACTACTACGCCGAAATCGAGACCACCAAGGGGCGCTTCGGTATAGACCTCTACGAGCAGGAGGCCCCCATCACGGTTAACTCCTTCGTGTTTCTGGCCCTGCACCGCTACTTTGAGGGCGTCGTGTTCCACCGGGTGATTCCGGGATTTGTAGCCCAGACCGGCGACCCCACCGGCACAGGCATGGGCGGTCCTGGCTACCGGTTCGGCCTCGAGGTAACCCCCAAGCTCAACTACGACAGGAAGGGCGTCGTGGGGATGGCCCGAACCATGGACCCCAATTCCAACGGCAGCCAGTTCTTCATCACCTACGCCCCCATCCCCAACCTAAACCAGCAGTACACCATCTTCGGCCAAGTGGTGGAGGGAATGGAGGTGGTGGAGCGCATCGCCCCTACCGAAGGCCCTATGGCTAGAGGGGAACGGGACCGGATTCTCTCGGTGAGGATTTTCGTCAAGGCGCGGTAGAAAGCCCTCCCGAATGGTACCCGAAGGCACCCGCTACTTTCTGCCCCCCGAGGCCCGGCTGCGCCGGGAGATGGAGGAAAGGCTTTTCCGCCTGCTGTTCGCCTGGGGGTACGAGCCCGTGGAGCTACCCGCGCTGGAGTTTTACGACCCCAGCCATCCCCTGGCCGAGCGGGCCTTCAAGCTGGTGGACAAGACCGGGGAGGTCCTGGCGCTGCGGTCGGAGTTCACCACCGCAGTGGCCGGCCTTCTGCGGAGCAACGGCGGCCCTCCTTCAAACCGCCCCGTGCGGTTGCAGTACGCCGGGACGCTTTGGCTGCGCGAGGCCACTGCCGAGCTGGGCAGAAGCCGGGAGTTTCGCCAGGTGGGAGCTGAGCTGGTAGGGGTGAGCAGCCCCCAGGCCGACGCGGAGGTGCTCGAGCTGGCCTGGGAGTGCCTGAAGGAGGTGGGCTTTCCTGAGGCCAGGATTGAGGTGGGGCTGCCCGCCCTGGTGCGCGACCTCCTGGAGGCCACAGGCCTACCTGAGGACAGAAAGGAACGCCTGCGGCAGGCCATCCACCGCAAGAACTCCCCCGAGCTGAGCGCCTTGCTGGAGGCCTATGGGGTTTATCCTGAGCTAGCCCGGACCCTTCTGGCCCTGCCCGACCTGTACGGGGGGCGGGAGGTGTTGGAGGAGGCCCGCAGACTGCCCCTGTCCAGCAAAGCCCGGGCCGACTTGGACTGGCTCGAGGCGGTGCTCAACCTCCTGCCCGAGGTGCCCTTGCTCCTGGATTTGGGCCGGGCCCGGCTGCTTGGCTTCTACACTGGCCTCAACTTCCAGGCCTATACCCCCGACTTCGGCCTCCCTTTGCTGGGAGGAGGCCGCTACGACGGGGCCCTCCTCCCCTACGCGGTAGGGTTTGCGCTGGGGCTGGAAAGGGTGATGGAGGCCCTGCGCCTCCCCACCTCGGAAACCCCTCCCCAGGCGCTGGCGCTGGACAGGGACCTGGCCCGGAGGCTCCGGGAGGAAGGCCTGCGGGTGGAGCTAGCCTGGACAAGCGACCTGGAGGAACTTCGGGCCTACGCTCGACAGCGGGGCATCCGCTGGCTGGCGCTGGAGGGAAGGCTGGAGGAACTCGCCCCTGCCTAGCCCCTCCCTTGCCTCGGTATACCAAAAAGGGTAGCATGACCCCAAGCCTATGCTGGCACCCCAGACCGAGGAAGCCTACCGCCGCCTCAGGCGCATGATCCTTTCGCTGGAACTCAGACCCGGGGAGCCCCTGGTGGAGCGCAGGTTGGAAGAACGGCTAGGGGTCTCCCGCACACCCATCCGTGCGGCCCTGCAGCAGCTTGCCCGCGAGGGGCTGGCCGTGCGCGCAGGCCGGGTCTTCGTGGTAGCCCCGCTGGACCTAGCTGAGCTCGAGGAGGCCTTCGAGTTCCGCACCTGGCTCGAAACCCAGGTGGTTCGGGTAGCCGCAAGCCGCAAGCCCAACGCGCGGGAGCTCAAGGAACTCCTGGCCTCCCTGGAGGCCGACCTTGACCCCGAGGTAGAGCTGGAGAAGGCCACCGACTTCCACCTGGCCCTGGCCCGGCTCACCGGAAACCGGTTCGTGGTGGCCTCGCTGGCCCAGGTCCTGGGGCGCATCTACCGGGCCCGCTACCTGGAGATCACCCGGCCCCACGGGGCCGAGGCGGCGCAAAGCGACCACCTAGCCCTAATTGAGCTGGTCCAGCAGGGCAAGGGAGAGGAGGCCGCGGCTTTTATGCAGCAGCACCTCGAGCGCTCCCGCTTGGCCCTCCTGCAAGGCCTGGAGGGCTCCGCTCTGCTGGCTCGCTCTTGACGAACGTGAGAGGATGAGTAGAATCTAGGCACTTGAGAGCCTATCCAGAAAGCCGGAGGTGTTCTGATGAGATGGGTGGTTGCAACAACGCTGGTAGCACTTGTGGGAAGCGGGCTGGCCCAGTTTACTCCCCGGAGTCCTGAGTGCATTGCCCCGGCAGGCGCTGGGGGGGGATGGGACTTCACCTGCCGCAGCGTGGCTCAGGTCATGCTCGACCTAAAGATTATCCCCCAGCCCATGAGGGTCACCAACATGACCGGCGGCGGGGGTGGGGTGGCCTACGCCAACGTGGTCACCCAGCGAAACAATGACCCCAACCTAATCGTGGCGGCCAGCCCGGCCACCACAGTGCGTTTGGCCCAGGGGCAGTACAGCCGCTTCACCGAACGGGATGTGCGCTGGCTGGGCGCCATCGCCGCCGACTTTGGCCTGGTGGCGGTTAAGGCCGACGCCCCTTGGCGCAGCATGCAGGAGCTGGTGGCTGCCTGGAAAGCTGACCCGGCCAAAATTGCGGTGGGTGGGGGCAGCGCGGTGGGTGGTCAGGACCACATGAAGGTGCTCCTGCTGGGGCGTGCGGCGGGAATTGAGCCCCGGAACATCAAGTACGTGCCCTTTGACGGGGGTGGTGAAGCCTTGACCTCGCTTCTGGGAGGTTTCATACAGGTTTTTGCCGGTGATGCCTCTGAACTTCGGGCGCAGGTCCAAGCCGGCACAGTGCGGGTCCTCGGGGTAATGGCCCCCCGGCGTCTGGAGGGGGTTTACGCCAACATTCCCACCCTGAGGGAACTCGGCTACAACGTGGATTGGGTGGTCTGGCGAGGCTTTTACGCCCCCAAGAACATGCCTATTGAGGCCTATGAGTTCTGGGTGCAGGCCCTGCGGCAGGTGGAGCGCAGCCCGGAATGGGCCAGGGTGCGCGAACAGAACGCTCTGGGGAAGTTCTCCATGGTGGGGGCTGAGTTCCAGGTCTTCGTAGACCGGCAGGTGAACCAATTCCGCAACCTCTCCCGGGAGCTGGGCATTATCCGCTAGCCGCCCGCTGCAGCCGGTGGCCGAGGCCCAACACCCCACCTTGGGCCGCCGGCTGCAAGCTACTGGGGTGTTTCTATGACCGACCGCGTTGTGGGCTTTTTTCTCCTCCTGTTGGCCACCGGGTACGCCCTCGAGGCAGCCCGAATGGAGGTGAGCTTCTTCACCGACCCCCTGGGCCCCCGGCCCTTTCCCTACATCATCGCAGCCTTGATGGGGCTGTCCTCCTTGTGGCTTATCGCCAAGCCCGATCCTGAACCCGCCTGGCCCCCCCGCCGCTTCTGGCTGGTGCTGGGGTTGGTCCTCCTGAGCCTGGTGGCCTACGCCCACCTGGTGGTTCCCCTGGGCTTTGTGGTTGCTACCACCCTTGAGATGACCCTTCTCTCCCGGCTCTTCGGTGCCCGGCTAGGGGCAGGGTTTCTGAGCGCTCTGGCCTTCAGCCTGGGGGTATACCTCCTCTTCACCGAGGTCCTGGGCGTCGGCCTGCCCGTAGGGCGGCTCTTCGGATGACGTATGGATATCCTACAAGCCCTGCTCAATGGCTTCGGGGTAGCGCTGGCCCCCGTAAACCTTCTCCTGGTATTCCTGGGCTGCTTGGTGGGCACCCTTATCGGGGTCCTACCTGGCATCGGTCCCATCAGCGGGGTGGCCCTCCTGGTGCCGCTCACCTTTGCCCTCAAGCTTCCCCCAGAGTCGGCCCTGATTCTGCTGGCCGGTATCTACTACGGGGCCATGTACGGGGGCTCTACCACCAGCATCCTGCTCAACATTCCCGGCGAGACCTCCTCGGTGGTCACCGCCATAGACGGCCATAAGCTGGCCAAACAGGGCAAGGCTGGCCCGGCCCTAGCGATGGCCGCCTGGGCATCGTTCATCGCCGGCACGCTCTCGGTCCTGGGGCTCATGACTCTAGGACCGCTGCTGGCCCAGTGGGCCATACGCTTCGGCCCCGCTGAGTACTTCGCCCTGATGGTCTTCGGCTTTTCTACCCTCTCGGCCCTGGCGGGGAAAAACCTCTTCAAAGCCCTAGCCGCAACCGGCTTCGGGCTGATGTTGGCCACGGTGGGCCAAGACCCTCAGTCTGGGATAGCCCGCTACACCTTTGGGGTAATGCAGCTTGAGGACGGGATGGACTTCCTGGTAGTGGCCATCGGCCTTTTTGCAGTCAGCGAGGTGCTGGTGCTTCTGGAGGAAAAGGCCCCCGGGGCCGTGCAAGCCCAGGTAGGGCGCATCTACCTCTCGCTGCGGGACTTCCTGACCTCCCTGGCCACCATTCTGCGCAGCAGCGTGATGGGCTTCTTGATCGGCATCCTTCCAGGTGCAGGGGCCTCCATTGCTAGCTTCGTGGCCTACACCACCGAGAAGCGGATTCTTGGCCCCAAGGGCCGCCTGGGCGAGGGCGACCTGCGGGGGGTGGCTGCCCCTGAATCAGCCAACAACGCGGCAGCGGGCGGGGCCTTAATCCCCCTCCTCACCCTGGGCCTTCCCGGCAGCGGCACCACCGCCATCATGCTAGGAGCTTTGATGAACCTGGGGGTTACCCCAGGGCCACAGATGTTCCAGACCCACCCGCAGGTAGTCTGGGGGCTTATCGCCTCTATGTACGTGGGCAACGCGGTCCTGCTTCTTTTGAACCTGCCCCTGGTGGGCCTTTTTGTGCGGCTTTTATCGGTTCCCGCCTGGTTCCTAATCCCAGCGGTACTGGCCATCAGCTTCGTCGGGGTCTATGCGGTCAACAACAACCCTTTTGACCTCCTCCTGATGGCGGTTTTCGGGCTGATAGGCTACCTGATGCGAAAGCTTGACTTTCCCCTGGCCCCGGTTCTGCTGGGGCTGGTGCTTGGCTACCTGATGGAAATCAACCTGCGTCGGGCCATGACCATCAGCAGCGGCGACGTGGGCTACCTTTTCAGCAGCCCCATCGCCATCGCGCTCTGGCTCCTGGCCGGACTCTCGCTGCTCAGCCCCTTGCTCATAGCCCGTCTGGGTAGGAGAAGGCTGGGGGATGAGGAGCTGTAACGCTCCCCAGCCCGCCTTAGGCAATGGCTTCCTCAGGGGCCCAAACCCCCCTTTCCTCAAGCGCCCAGGTGGGGTACTCCCCCTTTTCCAAAAGGTGCCGTGCGTAGAGGGCAGCCAGCCTGGTATGGCGCTCGGTGCCCAGGTCGTACAAGAGGGCCACGGCAGCAGCGTCGGCCAGGGTGCGCAGGGCTTCTTTGGCCTGCCACTGGGCCTCCTCGGGGGAGAGGGTTTGCAGGCGGGCCAGGGTGCTCTCCAGCGCCGAGCGGGCCAGGCGGGCCTCCTCGCTACCGATGGCCTCCAGCCGGGCGGCAAACTCCTCGGCAAAGGGCAGGGCGGCCCCCTTGCGGAAGAGCACCTCTAAGGTGTCGAGGGCTTGCACGTTGGCCGGGCCCTCCCAGATGGGGGTGATCAGGGCCTCCCGCGCCAGCCGGGCGATGGCGAAGTCTTCCACAAAGCCCACCCCGCCAAAGAGTTCCATGGCGAGCTGGGTGCAGTAGGTGCCGTGCTCGGCGGTGCGGGCCTTGGCCAGGTGGGCCAGGAGCCGGGCGTAGTGGTAGCGCGGGCTGTAGGGCGGGGTCTCGCGCCAAGCCTCCTCCCAGGCCGCCACCGCGCGGAAGGTGAGGGCCAGCCCCCCGGCGATGCGCACCGCCAGGTCGGTCAGGTCGCGCCGGAAGAGGGGGTGCTCCTCCAGCCGCCTGCCGAAGGCCACCCGCTCCCGGGCGCGGAAGAGGGCCTCGAGCTGGGCCTTGCGGGCTAAGCCCATGGCCCCCACGGCATTGGCCAGGCGGGAGAGGGTGAGGGTCTCCAGGATGTAGTAAATCCCCTCCTCGGCCCGGCCCACCAGGTGGGCCTCGGCCCCCTCGAACTCCACCTCGCCCGAGGGCACCGCGCGGGTGGCGAGCTTGTCTTTTAGCCGGCGCACCCGGTAGTTGAGCCCGCCTTTGCTGTCCAGGCGGGGCACCAAAAACAAGGCCACCCCCTTGGGGCCGGGCGGGGCCCCCTCGGGCCGGGCCGAGACCAGGGCGTAGTCGGTGAGGCCCGCCCCGCTGGAGAAGTACTTGTCGCCGTAAAGCCGCCAGACGGCCCCCTCCGGCACCGCCCGCACCCGGTTGGCCCCCAGGTCGGAGCCCCCCTGCACCTCGGTCATCCAGGTGGCCCCAAAGGCCCGCCCGCTCAAAAGCGCTTCCTTCCAGGGGGCAAACTGCGGGGCGTACTTGTGGATGGCGTAGATGGTGGCGTTGGTGATGGTCTGGATGCAGTAGAGGCCGGGGTCGGCCAGCAGGTAGCCCAGGGCATAGTGCAGGTGCCAGCTTCCCCCCTGGTAGGGGGGGCGGTTGATGGCCGAAAGCTCGCGGTTCAAGGCCTCCTGGGCCGGCGAGAGGCGCACCCGGTCGATGCGCTCCCCGTTCAGGTTGTGCATCACCAGCACCGGGCGGGCCTCCTTGTCCACGTGGTCGGCGATGCGGTAGGCCTCGCCGCCAGCCAAAGCCCCGAAGCGCTCGAGCTCGCCCCGGTGCGCCACCCAGCCCTTCCAGAAGCGGCTGAGCACCTGGGGCAGGTCGGGGTCCAGGGTCCAGTGGTTCTTGCCGTAGGCGTAGGATTGGTGTTCCATGGGTGCCTCTAGCCTAGCTCGAGCCGATGACAGATGTCATGCGCGGGGCCTGACAGCCCACACTACCCCGCCGCGGGCCCTGGGGGCAGACTTAGGGCATAGCGGAAGCGGTGGGCCTGAAGCAGCTTCGCCTGCGGGCTTCGTCGCTGCCGC
>NZ_JANXCG010000081.1 GCF_025060375.1 Meiothermus sp.
ACCACCAGCTCCTGGCTCAACTGCTGGGCCTGCTTCAGGGCGGCGGCGGCGTGGGCGAACATGGAGGGCAGGGTGAGCCACTCGAGCTGCCAGCCATGGGTAGCCCGCTCGTGTTCGGCAATCTGGGCCTGGTGCATGGCCACAAGCAGGGCTGCGTTAGCCCGCGCCGCGGCCACCACCACCTCGCTTCGCACCGGGTTGCTCTTTTGTGGCATGGTGGAGGAGCCGCCCCGCCCCTCCTGGGCGCTCTCCCGCACCTCGCCCACCTCGCTTTGGGCCAAGAGCAGGATGTCCTGGGCCATCTTGCCCAGGCTCCCGGTAAGCAGGGAGAGCCAGCCCGCCAGCTCAGCCAGGTTGTCGCGGGCGGTGTGCCAGGGGATGGGGGGCAAGCCCAGGCCCAGCCGCCGGGCCAAGGCCTCCTGCACCCGGGGGCCGTCCGGGCCTAAAGCCGCCAGGGTGCCCACCGCCCCCCCAAACTGCACCACCAGAAGCCGCCCTCTAAGCTCCTCCAGCCGCTCCAGGTGCCTCAGGAGCGGGGCCATCCAGCCCGCCACCTTGAAGCCGAAGGGAATGGGCAGGGCCTGCTGGGCGTGGGTTCGCCCGGCCATGGGGGTCTGGAGATGGCGCTGGGCCAGCCTTAGCAGGTGGCGGAGCACCCCGCGCAGGCGGCCTTCCAGAAGGGCCAGGGCCTCGCGCAGCCGCAGCACCAGGGCGGTATCCAGGATGTCCTGGGTGGTGGCCCCGTAGTGCAGGTAGCGCTCGTGGGGGGCCCCTACCGCCCGCCGCAGCGCCGAGACCAGCCCGGCCACCGGCACCCCGTCGCGCTCGGTGGCCAGGGCCAGGGCCTCCCAGTCGGGGGCGAAGCCCGCGATGGCCCGCTCAATCGCCTGGGCGGCCTCGAGGGGAATCAGGCCCAGCTCGGCCTGGGCATGGGCCAGGGCCCCTTCGACCTCGAGCATGGCCCCAAGCCCCCGCTCGTCGGAAAAGAGCGCGGAGACCTCCGGGTCGCCGAAGACCCGGCCAAAGAGCCGGCTTTCCTGGGGTAGGTAGGGCATGGCTAGAGGTCGAAGAAAATCGTCTCGCGCGGCCCCTGCAGCCGGATGTCCCAGCGGTAGACCACCCCGGCAGGGGTGAGCTGGCGCTCGGCCACCAGGGTCTGGCGGCGCTCTGGGTCCAGGCTGGCAAAGAGGGGGTCTTGGGTGTTGTCGTGGTCGGAGAAGTAGATGCGGCTCACCGCGTGGATGAGCATGCCCCGGGCGAAGACCCGCACCGCAATGCAGGGCACCGGGCTGGGGGGCACCGGGCCGGGCTTGACGGTGCGGAACCAGAAGCCCCCCGAGGCCGTACCCGAACGGCCAAAGCCGCGGAAGTGGGGGTCGGCCAGGGCGTAGTTGGGGTCGGCGGGGTGGCGGAAGCGGCCCTGGGCGTCGGCCTGCCAGATTTCCACCAAAGCGTCGTCCACCGGCTGGCCGTCCCCATCGAGCACCTGCCCGCGCAGGAGGATGTGCTCGCCCTGGGTCTTTTCATCCACCAAAACATTGCCCCCCTCGCGCACCAAGGCGAAGGCGAAGAAGGGGCCCACGGTCTGGCTGGGCGACTGGGGGCGCATCAGGGTTCCTCCTCGAAGTAGGTGCGGTCGTAGCCGGCCAGCACGATGTCGAAGCGGTAGCCCAGGGCCCACTCGGGGCGGGTGGTCTCGAGGTCAAAGCTTGCGATAAGGCGCTCGCGGGCCTTGATGTTCGGGATGCCCTGGTAGATGGGGTCGTACTTGAGCAGGGGGTCGCCGGGGAAGTACATCTGGGTCACCAGCCGCTCGCTGAAGTTGCGCCCGATGAGGGAGAAGTGGATGTGGGCGGGCCGCCAGGCGTTGTGGTGGTTGCGCCAGGGGTAGGCCCCCGGCTTGATGGTGATGAAGCGGTAGTAGCCCTGGTCGTCGGTCAGGGTGCGCCCGGCCCCCACGAAGTTGGGGTCCAGGGGAGCGTCGTGCTGGTCGTTCTTGTGGATGTAGCGCCCGGCGGCGTTGGCCTGCCAGATCTCGACCAGCACCCCCGGCACCCCCCTCCCGCTCTCGTCGAGCACCCGGCCCGTCACGATGATCCGCTCACCCAATGGCTCGCCGTTCTTGGCCGCGTTCTTGGTCAGGTCATGGTCCAAAGGGCCGATATCCCCCTCGCCGTAGACCGGGCCGGTGCGCTCCAACAGCGAGGCCGGCAGGGGTACGAGGGGGTGGTGCGGGGCCCGGCGCACGGTGGCCACGTAGGGGCTGTAGAGGTAGGGGGGCTGGATGCTCCAGTCCAGCACGCGGCTGGGGCTCTCGTGGTGGCTCATATCTCCTCCTTCAAGACCTCCTTGGCAATCGCAAAGGCCCGGTTGGCCGCCGGAAGGCCGGCGTAGACCGCGACCTGCATGAACACCTCGCGCACCTCCTCCGGGCTGACCCCGGTGCGAGCGGTGGCCCGCAAGTGCATCTCCAGCTCGTGTTCGTGGCCCAAAGCCGCCAGCAGGGCCAGGGTAAGGAGGTGGCGGGTCTTGCGCTCCAGCCCCTCCCGCCCCCAGACCTCGCCCCAGGCGTACTCGGTGATGAAGCGCTGGAAGTCGGCGTCGAAGGGGGTGGTGCGGGCCTGGGCCTGGGCCACGTACTCCGCCCCCAGCACCGCGCGGCGGTTTGCCAGCCCGCGTTCGTACCTATCGTCCACCGTAGACCTCCAGGAAGGCGCGAATCTCGCTCAGGGTGGCTTCGGGCTGCTCAATGCAGGGCAGGTGAGCGGCCCCCTCGAGGAGCCGCAGGGGGGCCCTGAGCTCCTGGGCCAGGGCCTCCGAGAGAGCCGGGGGGGTGGAGGGGTCCTGGGCCCCGCAGAGCACCAGGGCCGGGGCCCGCACCCCTTGCAAACACCCCCGCAGGTCGGCGTCGCGCAGGGCCGCGCAGGTGCCTATGTAGCCCTCCACCGGGGTGCGCGCGAGCATCTGGTAGTAGCCCTGGGCCTCGGCGGGCTTCTCCTGGAAGAAGGCCGGGGTGAACCAACGGGCAACGACCCCCTTGGCCACCTCGGCCAGCGAGGTCTCCTGGATGGCACGGATGCGCTCGTTCCAGCTCTCCACGCTCCCGATGCGGGCCCCGGTGTCCATCAGCACCAGGGCGCGGGTGCGCTCGGGGTAGGTGCGGGCGAAGTCCAGGGCGATCAGCCCCCCCACCGAGATGCCCACCAGGCTCACCGGCCCCAGCGCCAGGTGGTCGAGCAGGGCCTTCAAATCCTGGGTGTGGTCGGCCAGGCTGTAGGGCGGGGGCGGGGCCTCGGAGAGACCGTGGCCGCGCTTGTCGTAGCGCAGCACCTGGAAGTAGGGGGCGAGCCCCTCGGCCTGGGCGTCCCAGATGCGCAGGTCGCTGCCCAGCGAGTTGATGAAGACCACCGGGGGGCCAGCCCCCTCGAGCCGGTAGTGCAGAACCAGACCGTTCACCCTAGCAAAGCGCGTCATAGCCACCTCTAGACCCCCAAAAGCGGCACCAGCGAGTCCGCGGCCTGCCGCAGCACCGGCAGCACCCGCTCCATAAGCTCCTCCCGGCTCACCCGTCCGGCCTGCACCCCCACGTTCATGGCCGCCAGCACCCGTCCACGGGCATTGCGCACCGGCACCGCCACCGACCTGAGGCCGAGCTCGAGCTCCTGGTCCACCAGGGCGTAGCCCTGCTGCCGCACCCGCTCCAGCTCCTGGCGGAGCCGGGCCGGGTCGGTGAGGGTGTGGGGGGTCAGGGGACGCAGGGGGGTTTGGGCCAGGTAGGCCTCGAGCGCCTCCGGCTCCAGCGCCGCCAGCAAGACCCGCCCCATCGAGGTGCAGTAGGCCGGAAGGCGGCTGCCTACCCCCAGGCCCACCGAGATCACCCGCCGGGTGGCGGCCCGGGCGATGTAGACGATCTCCTCCCCGTCCAGGATGCTGGCCGAGCAGGACTCGTGCAGCCCGGCGCTCACCTCCTCCAGCACCGGCTGGAGCAAGCGGGGCAAGGGGGTGGAGGAAAGGTAGGCGTGGCCCAGGCTCAGGATTTTGGGGGTCAGCCAGAACTGCTTGCCGTCGGTGGCCACGTAGCCCAGGGCGTGCAGGGTGAGGAGCGAACGCCGGGCGGTGGCCCGGCTGAGGCCAGTGAGGCGGGCCACCTCGCTGATGGTGAGCCGCTCGTGGGCCTCATCGAAGCAGCGGATCACCGAGAGCCCCCGGGCCAGGGCCTCCACGAAAAAACCCTCTGGCTCGCTCCGGGCGGGCTCGGCCTCCAGGGTCGGGGCGTGGGCGCTCATGGTGGCTGGCAGTATAGCACAGCTCGTTCGCTTTGTGAACATTGTGCGCTATACGCACACAACCCCTCTCCCCCACTGGGTCCCTCTACCCCTCAGAGCCGATGAGGAGGGACTTAATCCGCAGGATGTGCTGGCTGATCAGGGCCACCGCCTCGGCCTGCCGGCCCTCGGCAATCAGGCGGCAGAGGGCCTGGTGCTCGGCAAAGCTCTGCTCCCGTCGGTCGGGGTATTTTTGGAAGATGCGCATGGCGATGCGGTAGAGCACCTCCTGCTGCCGCTCGAGGGCCTGCAGGATGGGCCGGTTGCCCAAGAGAGCGGCCAAGAAACGGTGAAAAGCCATATCCGCCCTCACCAAAGCCTGGCGGGTGCTCTTGGGGTCGTGCACCACCCGGGCCTGTTCGGCGAGCTGGGCCCGCAGGGCCTCCACCCGCTCGGGGCTGGGGGCCGTGGCCAGCCCCTTGACCACGAAGCTTTCCAGGGCCAGCCGAAAGTCTATGTAGTCTAGGATCTCCTCAAAGGTCAGGGCCAGCACCACGATGCCCTGCTGGGGAGAGACGCGCACGTAGCCCTCGTGCTCGAGCCGCGCGATCGCCAGGCGCACCGGGGTTTTGCTCATACCCAACCGCTCAGCCAAACCCCGCTCAGAGAGGAAGCTATTGGGCGGGACCTCCTCGTCCAGGATGAGCTGCTTGATGCGCCAGTAAGCTTGTTCGCGCAAGGGAAGGGTGTCCAGTTCAGGATGCAGGGTCATGAACGGGCCTCAGGAAGAGTCTAACTCAAACCTCACTGAGATGCCAGTTGCATTTTATTGACACCTCGGTTATAGTGGCCCCACTTCGGTTACAAACCACAACCCAAACCTGCGGTAAGCCGAAGGTCAAAAAGGGAGGAACCCATGAAGCGTTGGATGTTCGCGTTGGCTTTGGTGTTGGCTTTAGGTGGGCTGGGGCTGGCCCAGCGCTACCCGGTGCGCCCGGTGACCCTGATCGTCCCCTGGTCGGCAGGCGGCTCCACCGACCTCACCGCCCGGGCGTTGGCCCCTATCCTGGAAAAGCAGCTCGGCGCCCCTTTCCAGGTGGTCAACCGCACCGGCGGGGGTGGCGCGGTGGGCCACGGGGCCATCGCCCAGGGGCGCCCGGACGGCTACACCATCGGCATCATCACCCTGGAGGTCATCCTGCCCCCCTGGGTGGCCCAGACCAAGATTGACGCCGAGCAGTTCACCCCCATCTCACTTCTGGTGCTGAACCCGGTGGCCATCGTGGTCCGCAAGGATGCCCCCTGGCGCACGGTACAGGAACTCATCGCCGACATCAAGCAAAACCCCGGCAGGTACAAAGCCTCCGGCACCGCCAAGTGGGGCTCCTACGACTTCGCCCGGCTGGGCTTTCTCAAGAGCATTGGGGCCAGAGAAAACGCCCTGCCCTGGGTGCCCTCGCAAGGGGCCGCCGCTGCCCTCCAGGAGCTCATCGCCGGAGGGGTCAACGTGGCCTTTGTCTCCATCGGCGAGGCCAGCGCCCTGGTCAAGTCCGGCGAGGCCCGCTTCCTGGCCTTCATGACCGAAAGGCGCTTCCCCAGCTTCCCTGAGGTGCCCACGCTCAAGGAACTGGGCATCGACTGGACCTTTGCCTCCTTCCTGATGGCCGCCGCGCCCAAGTTCACCCTGCCCTCGGTGGTGGATGTGCTCGACAAGGCCTTTGCCAAAGCGGTGCAAGACCCTGAGTTCGTGCGCTTCATGAACAACGCCAACCTGGTCATCAACCACCTCGACCGCAAAGCCAGCCTAGCCTTCCTGCAGGAGCGCACCCGGGCCATGCAGCAGATCGTGCAGGAGCTCGAGCTCAGGTTCTAGGAGCCTGGCATGGGCACGATGCAGGTCTGGGAACGGACGGCGGCCCTCCTGGCGGTGGTCCTGGGGGTGCTGGCCCTCCTCCTGAGCCGGGGCCTGCCCCAGATGGAGGGGGGCTACCCTGGCCCGGCCCTCTTCCCGAGCATCCTGGGGACGGTACTCCTCCTCAGTGGGCTCGGGCTTTGGTGGCAGGGCCGCCGGGCCCCGGCCCGGCTTCAAGGGGGTGAGGGGCGGGTGCTGCTGGCCCTGCTGGGCCTGGCCCTGGCCCCCTGGCTCCTGGGCCGGCTCGGGCTCTCGCCCACCGCCGGGCTCTACGCGGCGGCGGGAGCGCTCTTGCTAGGGGTGCGCCCCAGGGGGGCCCTGCTCACCGGGGGAGGGGTGGCCTTGTTGGTCTACCTGATCTTCCAGCGTTTTCTGGGGGTGCAGGGATGAGCTTTCTGAGCCCAGAAGCCCTGCTGGCCCTCATCCTGGGCTCGCTGTACGGGGCCATCTTTGGGGCCATCCCCGGCCTCACCGCCACCCTGGCCATCAGCCTGGCCATCCCCATCCTGCTCTTCCTGGGACCCCAGGTGGCCCTGGCGGCCCTCATCGGCATCACCGCTACGGCCATCTTCGCTGGGGACATCGGCTCGGTGCTGGTGCGCATGCCCGGCACCCCGGCCTCGGCAGCCTACACCGAAGAGTTGCACGAGGTGGCCAAAAAGCGCTCCCCGGCCTTTGCCCTGGGGCTTTCGGCCCTGCCCTCGGCCATCGGCAGCCTGATTGGGCTGGGGTTCTTGGTGGTGGGCTCGCTGGGACTGGTGGCCCTGGCCCGGCAGTTTTCCTCCTTCGAGTACTTCTGGCTGGTGCTCTTAGGCATCCTGAGCGGCATCCTGGCAGTGCCCTCCGTCCTCAAAGGGGCCCTGGCCTTTGGCCTGGGGATGCTCCTGGCCACCATCGGCTACGAC
The DNA here is from genome assembly GCF_025060375.1 of Meiothermus sp. GTDB lineage: Bacteria > Deinococcota > Deinococci > Deinococcales > Thermaceae > Meiothermus. The sequence goes on from NZ_JANXCG010000081.1 coordinate 7,083, forward strand.
CCCGCCCTGGGCCACCCCCGCTTCACCTTTGGCCAGCCCAGCCTGCTGGGGGGCATCGACTTCATCGTGGCCCTGATCGCCTTCTTCGGGGTGAGCGAGGTGCTGCACCACCTGCTGCACAAAAACCGCCCGGCCCAGGCCCAGACCGAAGGGCTGAAGGGCCGGGGCATTTTCCGGGAGTATTTCCAGGAAGCTGGCAAATTCTGCTGGAAGGAGCGCGGCTCGCTGGTGCGCTCCTCGGTGCTGGGCACCTTTGTGGGCTTTCTGCCAGGGGCCGGTTCGGACATCGCGGCCTGGATTTCCAGCAACCTGCGTCGCATGCAAGGGGGGCGTCCGGAGCAGGTGGCCCTGGACGGAACCACCGCCAACAATGCCGCGGTGGCCGGAGCCTGGATTCCGGCCATGGCCCTGGGGCTGCCTGGCGATACCCTCACGGCCATCCTGCTGGGGATGTTCCTGGCCCTGGGCATCACCCCAGGCCCCGAGCTTTTCAACAAGCACGGGGCTTTGGTGGTGCAGATCTACCTGGCCTTCTTCCTGGCGAGCGTCATCCTCATGCCGCTGGGCGGCTACCTGAGCGCCCTTATAGTGAACGCTCTGCTGAAAATCCCCATGCGGGTGCTGATGGGGGCAGTGCTGGGGCTGTGCGTGGTGGGAGCCTATGCCGTCAACAACAACCCCTTCGACCTCTACCTGCTGGCGGTGCTGGGAGCTTTGGGCTTCGTGCTGCGCCAAGGCGGCTTCCCCTTGGGCCTGGTGGTGCTGGGAATGGTGCTGGGGCCGCTGCTCGAGCAGCACTTCATGGTGAGCATGATCAAGACCCACTGGAACCTCCTAAGCTTCTTTGAGCGACCCTTGGCTCTGCTCTTGGCCTTTTTGAACGTGGTTATGGTGGTGGCGGTGCTGGGCTTCCGGCGGGGCTGGTGGGCGTCGCTGCGCCTGCCAGCGGAGGAGCGTGCCTGATGCGGGCAGTGGTTTTGGAGGACTTTGGCCGCTTGAGCTTGCAGGAGCTGCCCTCCCCGGCCGAGGGGGAGGTGCTCCTGAAGGTGGCGGCCTGCGGCGTCTGCGGAAGCGACCTCAGCGTCTACAAGGGCACCCCCGCAATGCGGGCCCGCTGGCGCCCGCCACTGGTTCTGGGGCACGAAATCGCTGCCGTCGTGCAGGAAGGCCCACCGGACTGGGTAGGCCAAGCGGTGGCGGTGAACCCTCTGGTAGCCTGCGGGCGCTGCAATTCCTGCCGGCGAGGGCTCTCCAACCTCTGCTCCGAGCGCACCAATGTGGGCTTTCACCACCCCGGGGGCTTCGCCCAGCAAATCCGGCTCCCCCTGGCCCAGCTCTACCCCCTGCCCGAGGGGCTTCCCATCTGGAAAGGAGCCCTGTGCGAACCGCTGGCGGTAGCCTTGCGAGCAGTGGAGCTGGCCGGGGCCACGCTGGGGCGGCGGGTCCTGGTGCTGGGCGGGGGAGCTATCGGCACCCTAGCGGCCTGGCTTCTGCAACGGGGCGGGGCGCGGGTCTGGGTGGCCGAGCACAACCCCCTGCGGCGGGCCTGGCTGGAGGGCCTGGGTTTCGTACAGGGGGTGCTGGAAGCCCCAGAGGGCAGTTTCGAGGTGGTGCTGGACTGCGTCGGTGGGGCGCAGACTGTAGAAGCCGCGGTCAACGCGGTGGAGCCGGGTGGGTTGGTGGTGCTGGTGGGCCTCGAGGCCACCGCAGCTTCCCTTCCCTTGCAGCGCCTGGTCTTGCAGGAAATAGGCCTCAAGGGGGCCTATGTCTTCACCCACGACGACTTCTCGCGGGCTGTAGGGCTGGTGGCCCAGCTTCCCGACGAGCTGGCAGTGGTGCGCCCATTTGGCGTCTACCAAGAGACCTTCCAGGAGCTATTGGAGGGACGGCTTCCCCAAGCCAAGGCCGTGCTGGTCTGGGAGGGATGAATCCATGAACGGCTACCGCACCTCCATCGCCACCGTCTCGCTAAGCGGCGACCTGCGGAGCAAGCTTCGGGCTATTGCCCAGGCCGGCTTCGAGGGGGTGGAGCTTTTTGAGCAGGACCTGCTCACCTTCGACGGCCCGCCCCAAACGGTGGGGACCTTCATCCGCGAGCTGGGCCTGAAGCTGGTGGCCCTGCAGCCCTTCCGCGACTTTGAAGGCCTGCCGGAGCCCGAGCGCAGCCGGGCCCTCGAGCGGGCCGAGCGCAAGTTTGACCTGATGGAGGCCCTGGGCACCGAGTTGCTGCTGGTCTGCTCCAATGTGTCGCCCAAGAGCCTGCCCGGCCTCGAGCGGGCCGCTGAGGACCTCCACGAGCTGGGCGAGCGGGCCCGGCGGCGGGGAATGCGCGTGGGCTTCGAGGCCTTGGCCTGGGGTCGGCACATCCACGACTACCGCGACGCCTGGGAGGTGGTGCGCCGGGCCGACCACCCTGCGGTGGGCGTTGTTCTGGACAGCTTCCACATCCTGGCCCAGGGGCTTCCCCTTTCGGGGATTCCCCGGATCCCCCCGGAGAAGATCTTCCTGGTGCAGGTGGCCGACGCACCCCGGCTCGAGATGGGCCTACTGCCCTGGAGCCGCCACTTCCGCAACTTGCCGGGCCAGGGCCAGCTCCCTCTGCAAGACTTCATGCAGGCCCTAGCCGACGCCCGCTACCAGGGGTTTCTCTCGCTTGAGATCTTCAACGATCTGTTCCGCTCGGCCCCACCCCTCGAAGTAGCCCAAGACGCCCACCGCTCGCTGATCTACCTGCAGGGGCTGGCCCAGCCTCAAAGCCAGCCCCCCCCGCCCAGGTGCCTAGGGGTGGGCTTTGTGGAGTTCGCTGCAGGCGATGGAGAGGCTGCTCTGTTGGAAGACCTTCTGGAGCGGCTGGGCTTCGTCTGCACCCACCGGCACCCTACCCGGCAGGTGCGCCTGTGGCAGCAGGGGGAGATTCGCTTCGTGGTGAACGCCGAGCCCGAGGGCTTTGCTCACAGTTACCATCTGGTGCACGGCCCTGCGGTGTGCGCGCTGGGCTTTGAGGTAGCCAACCTGCCCCAGGCCCTTGCGCGGGCCCAGGCCTATCGCGCGCCCATCCTGGAGGGCCCCGAATGGCCGCTTCCGGCCTTACGGGGCCTCGAGGGCAGCCTCCTGTACCTGCTCGAGCCAGACACCCCCTGGTGGGAGAGCTTGGAACCGGTGGCCCCACCCCCAGCCCAGCCCCGCCTGCACCGCATTGACCACATTGCCCAGGTCATGCCCCCGGCCAAGCTCCTCTCCTGGCGGCTTTTCTACCGCAGCGTGATGGGGCTGGAGGCCAGCGACCTGACCGAAATTCCCGACCCTAAGGGCCTCATTGAGAGCCAGGTGGTGCAGAATCCCGAGGGCACCCTGCGCCTGGTGCTCAACGCCTCCCAGCACACCGAGACCCTGGCCTCGCGCTTCCTCAGCGCCTACTACGGCGGGGGGGTGCAGCACATCGCCCTGGAAACCCCGGACATCTTCACTGCCCTGAGGGCCCTTGAGGAAGCTGGGGTGGAGCTGCTCTCCGTACCCGAGACCTACTACCTCGACCTCGAGGCCCGCTACGGCCTGGCCCCGGACTTCGTGCAGGCCCTAAAGCAGCACCGGATTCTCTACGAGCAAAGCGAGGGGGGCGAGTTCTTCCAGGCCTACACCCAGACCTTCGCCGACCTCTTCTTCTTCGAAATCGTGGAGCGGCGCAACTACCAAGGCTTCGGGGCCTCCAATGCCTCGGTGCGCATTGCCGCCCAGATGCGGCGGATTGCTCAAAGCGCGTAGGCCGGCTCGTGGATGCCCGCCCTCTTCTCGCTCAGAAAACCTCCCTTGAAGCCCCTTTGCAAGGCCACAATCTCGGCCAGCGCGGCTAGGGCAATCTCCTCCGGGCTCTCTGCACCTATGTCCACCCCAATCGGGTTGCGCAGGCGGGCCAGTTGTTCCGGGCTGGGTTCAAACCCTTCGGACTTGAGGGCCTCCAGCATCTTCTCCAGCCGGCTCCTGGGCCCCAACACCCCCACGTAGCGGGCCGGGGACTCCAAAGCAAAGCGCAGGGCCTTGCGGTCAATCTCCAGGTGGTGGTTCATCACGATAA
>NZ_JANXCG010000095.1 GCF_025060375.1 Meiothermus sp.
CCAAGCGCATAGGGGGCGGCTCGAGGGATGGGAGCTCGGTCGCAAGCCTAAAGCCCCGAAAGGGGATTGCAACAAGGTCGCCTAGGGCCTTTTGGACAGAGGCGATGGCTTCTGTCGCAAGCCTAAAGCCCCGAAAGGGGATTGCAACAGGACTAGCTGGATGCGAAGTAATGGAAGGGGCCCCAAATGGGTCGCAAGCCCAAAGCCCTGAAAGGGGATTGCAACGCTGCGCGAATTTCACGCTGTCTGGCCTCCGGGTCCCAACCAACCCGATGGGGTGGCCCTGAGGGTGGGGTATGCGGAGTGGGGTTGTCTTCTGTTCTGAAATTTGGTTTTTGGTACATTTGGTACATGCAGGGCGAAACCAACAAGGTGCTTATCCTAACCGTAGGGCAGACCATTGAGCCGCTCGAGTTCTCTCTAACCGAACACGCCCCCTTGTCCGGCGTGGTGTTTGTGGCCAGTCAATCGAGCTATCCGGTAGCGGGTGAGCTGCTTAGGCGTTACGGCGACCATTTTCGCCACTACACCCTGCTCCTCAACGACCACGAGGACCTGAACGAGGCCTACCGCAAAGGCATAGAGGCCTTGCGAAAAGCCCTTGAATGGGACGGAAGGCCTATCCTGGCGGATATTTCCGGGGGTACCAAAACCATGGTGGCAGGACTTACGCTGGCCTTGAGCGGAAAAGGGGTGACCTTCAGTTATGTGGGCGGCAGCCAGCGCGACTCCCAGGGCAGGGTGGTGAGCGGCAGCGAGCGCATGCGCTACCTGGAAGACCCCACCTACCGCTATGGTCTGCGCGAGTGGGAGGGCTTCCGGCGCGCCTGGAACGGGGCCGACTTCAGGGCCGCGCAGGACTTCCTAAGCGAGCTGCTGGCCCGGCCCCTGACCCCTTCGGAGGAGCGCTTCTACACCCACCTGAGAGGGGTGGCAGAGGGGATGCTGGACTGGGATTTATTCCACCACAAGGCCGCCTGGCAGAAGCTGGAGGAGCACCTCGAGCCGGCCCTGGCCGTTGCCGAGGCCTGGGGGCACGGGGCTAAGGTGCGGGTCTTGCAGGAACTTAAGGAGGCCAAGGGGCGGCTCAGGAACATACTGGACAATGAGAACCGGCCCACCTTTGCCCTATTGGCCGACCTGCTGGCCAACGCCGAGCGCCGCGCCCGGCGGGGGCGCTACGACGACGCCCTGGCCCGGCTTTACCGGGCCATCGAGATGGCCTCCGAGGCCGATATCTTTGAGCGCACGAAGGTGCAGCTAAAGGACGAAAAAACTTTTGTGGGTAAATATGAGCAACACCTGGTCTGGGCCCAGCGCTACAGGCAGGCCGTGGGGCTTAGGGAGGTGCTTGAGGTGGCGGCGGGTTTCGATAGCTCCCTGGGGAAACGGGAAACCCTGTCACAGCGCCTGCTCGCTGATTACACCGGCAACGGCTCGCTGGGCGGCCTGCTGGCCCAGCGCAACAAGAGCATCCTGGCCCACGGGCACCAGCCGGTCAAAGAAGAAGATTACCAGAAGCTTTGGGATTACCTGCGGAACCTGGGCCTGGAGGCCGCGCCTGCCTGGCCTGCCTTCTAGCGGGGGCTTTATGGAAGAGCTTGTGGTCGAGCAGGTGAGCTTCGCCTACCGGGGCCGGAGGGTGGTGGAGGGGGTGAGCCTGGGCCTCAGGCCGGGGGAGTGGCTAGCCCTCCTGGGCCCCAACGGAGCCGGCAAGAGCACCCTGCTGCGCCTTATGGCGGGGCTGGTCTGGCCCCAGGGGGGAGAAGTGTGGCTGGAGGGCCGGCGGCTTGCGGAGTACCGGAGCTGGGAGAGGGGCCAGCGGATTGCCTTTCTTCCCCAAACGGGCCCC
>NZ_JANXCG010000096.1 GCF_025060375.1 Meiothermus sp.
AACATGCCGGGGGCGGTGCCCCGTACCAGCACCTTCGCCCTTACCAACCAGACCCTGCCCTATGTGCTGAGGCTGGCGGAGCGGGGCCTCGAGGCCCTCCGGGAAGACGAGGCCCTCCTCAAGGGCCTCAACACCCACAAAGGCTTCCTCACCCACCCCGGGGTAGCCGAGGCCTTTGGCCTCGCCTACACCGAGCCGCAGCAGGCGCTTTGAGAACCGAACCCCTTGCGCTTAGGGTAGGCTGGGAGGGTGCGGCAGGTGGGGTACTGGCTGATGGTGGGGCTGGGGCTTCTGGCGCTGGCCCAAGGGGTACCCTGGCCCCAAGGGGAAAAGCTAGTCTACAACCTGCTTTGGCAAGGATTTAGGGTGGGCAGGTTGTACCTGACCGCCGAAACCCTCGAGGGCGGTTGGCGTTTCCGCCTGCGGCTGGAGCCCAGCGGTCTGGCCCAGGTCCTGGGGTACAGCCTCGAGGCAGAAAGCCAGGTAGGCCCCGATTTCTTCACCCACCAATTCTACCAGCTCCACTCCGAACCCTTCCGGGGCAGCACAAAGCTCATTTTTCGACGGGACGAGGATGGCTGCTCCGCCTTGGTCGTCCACCCCGATGGGCGGGAAACCACCTGGAAAAGCTCCCACAACGACGTGCTGGACCTGCTCGCGCTCATCTACTACCTCCGGCTGTACCCCGAAACCCGGCAGATAAAAGCTGTAGACTACCCCCGGTTGGCCCAGGGAAGGCTCGAGCCGCTCCAAAGCGGCAGCCTCTTGGGCTACCGCTTCGCCCGGGAGGATGTGCTGGTAGAAGCCTGGTACCGACCCGACGCCCGCCGTACCCCCGTCCGGCTGGTGTTTGGCCGGGACTTTGGGCGCATAGAGGCCACCCTGCTGGAGAACAGCCGCTAAGCCTCTGCCTTGGAAAGCCGATGGGGGTGGGGTTATAGTTGTCCCAGGTAGCCCCAAGACGGTTCACGCTTGAGGTTTTGAGCTTTGGAGGAAGAGCTTGAAAGGCAACATCACCGTAACCGAAGGCGCCCTAGCCACCATCCTGGGGCTAGCAGCGCACGAAGTGCCGGGGGTCCTGGGGATGAGCCCGGCCGGCCTCCGGGAGTCTATCAGCCGAATCCTGGGCCGCAGCGAGGCCAGGGAGGGGGTGGTGGTCAAGGCCGACCCCAGCGCAGCCGGAAAGTACCAAGCCGAACTCTACGTGGTGGTAGCCTACGGCTCCCGGATTCCCACCGTGGTGGACAGCATTGGGGAGCGGGTCCGCTGGGCTGCTAAGAGCATGGCCGGCGTGGAGCTTTCCTCGGTCCGGGTGCACGTGGTGGGGGTTAGCCGTGGCTAGCGCACTTCCCCCCGCCGAGCTGGCCCAGGCCTTCCGCTACGCCACAGACTGGTTCTCCGTCTACGTGGAGGAGGTCAACGCGCTCAACGTCTACCCGGTACCCGACGGGGACACCGGGACCAACATGCACCTTACCCTGCAGTCGGTGCGGCGCGAACTCGACCTGGTCGACACCTCCAAAATGGCCGAGGTGGCCCGGGCCATAAGCTACGGCTCTTTGCTGGGGGCTCGAGGCAACTCAGGGGTCATTACCTCGCAAATCCTAAAAGGCTTTGCCGACACCCTGAGGGAGACCCAGGCGCTCACCCCTGCCCTGCTGGCGCGGGCGCTCGCAGAGGGCTCCCGAAGCGGTTACAAGGCGGTAATGAAGCCGGTGGAGGGGACCATCCTTACCGTCTCACGGGCAGTGGCCGAGGGGGCCCTCCAGGCCGCGCAGGCAGGAGCCCACACCCTAGAAGAGGTGCTGGAAGAGGCCATAACGCGGGGCCATGAGGCCTCCGAGCGCACCCCCGAGCTTCTTCCCGTTCTGAAGCAGGCCGGGGTGGTGGACGCTGGAGGGGTGGGCCTGCTGCGCTTTCTAGAGGGGCTGCAGGGGTACCTTCTGAAAAAACCCTTACCGGAGCCGCCCAAGGTAGAGCGCTACGCCCAGACCGCCTTTGAGGAGGAGGACTTCGGCTACTGCACCGAGTTCCTGATGGAGGGTGTGCAGGAACCCATAGAGAAAATCCGTGAGGAGGTCTCGGCCTTCGGCGACTCGCTGCTGGTAGTGGGAGCGGAGGGTTTTGTAAAGGGCCACATCCACACCAACGACCCTGACGGTCTTCTAGCCCGGGTAGCCCGGTACGGCAAGATGCTCCGCACCAAGGTGGAGGACATGTCGCAACAACACACCGAAATCCTCTCCATGGCCGGGGCTGCCGATGAAGCCCCGCCACCCACCGGCCTGGTGGTGGTGGCCAACGGCTGGGGCTTGGTCAAGGCCTTCCGGGGCTTCGGTGCCCGGGTGGTAGCAGGAGGGCAAACCGCCAATCCCAGCGTCCAGGATATCCTGGATGCCATAAAGAGCCTGCCTAACCCTGAGGTGGTGCTTTTGCCCAACAACAGCAACGTGATCATGTCGGCGCAGCAAGCAGCCAAGCTCGCCGAGGGCAAGCGCGTGAACGTCATCCCTACCCGGACCCTAGGCCAGGGCCTGGCTGCCTCGGTGGTCTACCAACCAGAAAAAACCGCCGATGAGCTCCTCCCAGCAATGGAAGAGGCCGCCCGGCGAGCGGTAACGCTCGAGGTGACCCGGGCCAGCCGAAGTGTGGAAATCGGTGGCGTGAGCGTGTCCGAGGGACAACCCATTGGTCTGCGCGACGAAAAGCTGGCCCTAGCCGCTGAAACCCCGGAGGAAGCCCTCCTAGGCATGGTTAGTCTTGCCGTGCAGGAGGGAGACTTTGAGATTCTGACCGTGTTCCATGGTCCCGCCGTAGCCAAAGAAACCCTAGAAGCACTGCGCGCCCGCCTGAGCGAAACCTTCCCCGAGCTAACGCTGGAAATACACCCAGGCGGGCCTGACCTTTACGACTACCTAGCGGTGCTGGAGTAAACGGCCCAATCTGCCGGTGCGCCCCAGGGCGCACCGGCGTTACTTACCCGAGCACGCCACGCAACACCAAACAAAACCCACAACCCCCAGACTTACCATCCCAAGCGCAAAAAGCTGGTGGACCAAGGCTGCCAGCAGGTCAGGGAAGCATCATCTAAAAAATGAGAAACTCTGGGAAACTCTTTAAGTTGGACTCATGAACCAAATTCTCTTTCCAGCGGGCAAAGGCCCCAATCCATGTTTTTCCCCCACCAGCCACCGCCCCTGTAAATGAGAAGCGTTACCGCCCCTTCTAAGGGAACCCAAGAAGAGGCCCCCTACCCTTTACCGAGAGGTATGGGAGGACCCTTTCAGATTTCCCTTCCGGTCCTGCTCCTGCTGTTCGCAGTCTTTGGATTGGGCTGGGCCCAAGCGCCCAAGGTATTTGTCCTGAAGGCTACGGCCTACACCTCCTCGATGAGGGAAACCGACTCCACTCCCTTCATCACCGCCACGGGGGCCCGCACCCGCATCGGCATCATCGCCGTAAGCCGGGATATGTTGCGTGAGCTTCCCTACGGCTCCAAGGTAATGCTTGAAGACCTGGGCACCACTGGGGGTCGGGGCAAGGGCCGTTTCAACTACCTCTTCAAGGACCGGATCTTCGTCGTAGAGGACACCATGCATCCTCGCAAACGAGAACAGATCGATGTCTGGCTACCCGACCGCAACACCGCCATCCGCTTCGGGGTGAGGACCCTGCGGGTAACGGTCATCCAGCGGGGCCGAGGGTAGAATGCTCCCATCAAGGGGCGCTTAGCTGCTCCTTGGTGGGATTTCATGCGCTTTATCTGGTTTCTCGCTTGGCGCCATCTGCGCCACCGCCGGATCCAAAGCCTCATCAGCCTCCTGGGGGTGGCGGTGGGCATCATGGTGCTCACCACCGCGCTTTCCCTAACCAACGGCTTCATCAAGGGACTGGTGGAGGCTACCCTGAAAGCGGTGCCCCACCTCTACCTACAAAGCCTGAACCCGGAGGAAAGCCCCCCGCCCCCTCCCCACCCTGAGGTGGTGGGCCAAGCCCCGGTGTTCCTAACCAAAGCCCTGCTGACCCGAAGGGCTGAGGCGGGCCGCTCGGCCGGGGCCGACTTTGCCACCCTGATTGGGCTAGGGGAGGGTGGAGAGACCGTCTACCCTGACCTAAACCTGTCCCGGCTTAGGGAGGGCGGCATCGTTCTAGGCAGCGCCCTAGCCCGCAGCCTGGGGGCCTATCCGGGCGATAAGCTGTTTCTGGTCTCGATCAACCAAAAGCGAATTGAGCTCGAGGTGGTCGGCACCTTCCAGACCGGCAACTACCTGCTCGACGCCGGCTTCGCCTTCGTTAGGCTGGCCGACGCCCGCGCGCTAATGGAACAGCCCAACGCTCTATCGGGCTACCAGCTTCGTCTGCGCGATCCCGAGCGGGCTCCCGAGGTAGGGCTGGCCCTCGCCGGGAAACACTACTTCCCCCAAACCTGGCAGTCCAGCAACCGCACCCTTATCGAACAACTGGCCCTGCAAAAGCGGGTGATTGGGATTGTGGTCTTCCTGATTGTGGTGGTGGCAGCGCTGGGCATGGCCAGCGTGCTGGTGCTCACGGTCATCGAAAAAACCCCGGACATCGCCCTGTTGCGGGTGATGGGGGCCAGGGCAACCCAAGTGGCCGGGGTGTTTGCCCTGCAGGGCCTCATCTTAGGGGTGCTAGGAATTCTGATGGGCAACCTGCTGGGCTTTGGCCTGTCCAGCTACTTCCGCTGGCGCCCGGTGGAGATTCCCGGCGAACTCTACTTTCTGACCCGCCTGCCGGTGGACATCAAGACCTCCGACTTCGTGTGGGTCTCGAGCTTCAGCCTGCTGGTGGTGATGCTGGCCTCGTTGCTGCCCCTTTGGCGGGCTTTGCGGATTAAGCCAGGGGAGGTGCTGCGCTGAGCGCGTTTCTGACTGCCCTTGAAAAAGTGGGGTAATTGATGCCACTCTTAGGATTTATGGAAAAAACATTGCGCAGAACCTTATTGGAAGTGCGCGACCGAATACTGACCAATCTGCCCGACCTAGCTGCGAGCGAAGAGCGAGTTCGCCGGCTTTTGATAGACCCTGTTCTCGAAGCACTGGGTTGGGATTTTGCGAGCGGTGTCGTGCTTACAGAGTATCCATTGCCAACGGCGTCGCGCGGTAGAAACCCTCTGTTGGATTACGTCTTAATGGAGAAGACGCCATGGGGGTCAATTCCTCGCGTAGTGATTGAGGCCAAAAGAGCTGATGGTGAGATTTTACCGATCTTGCCAGAAGAGCTAAAGAGCGTGTATTTTGCCAGGAATGACGTGAAAATACAGCTGGCCTCCATCTTGGCGGTGATATGCCAGGAGGGCATTTGGTCTATTCCTAGAGGTGGAAAGCATTTTCCGGAGAGTATTGTCATCACAGACGGCGATATATGGGAGATATACAAGGTCTTGCCAGGCACTTCAGGGTCTTCTAGCCCGTCAGGCTACACGGAATTTTCCATTGACTGCGAGAAGAATAGTTCAAAGGAGGAGAGTGCTGAACAGCAATATGAGCAACCCGATGAATCTATACCAACCACAGGAGCTCCAGGAGTAGGAGCAATCGGCGGAAAGAAACAGATTTATCTCAAGCAGCTTGAAACAGTGCAAATAACCAGGGATTCTCTAGTAAAAGTAGCCCAGATTCTAGAGAGTCATCTCTCACCAGAGGCGGTGGGCCGATGGGAAAGTGGAACTAGTACGAATAGGATGACGCTGAGACAGGCGTACACCAACAGGAAGCAATTGCCCAGCAGCAGAGGTCGCGGTGCGTCGCTAAACCTGTATATACGCCTGGCAGACAACCAGTACCTGGAGGCCAGGGGGATTAGGTCACCGGACTTACCTGAAAACCTTCTTGTGCTAGCGGAGACTCATTTCGGAACTAAAATTGCCCCCTTTTTATCCAGTACAGGTTTTTCTGTAGCGACAAAGGGTACGGCACCGCTCTCTACAGTGGTCAGGGCAAAACCGCCACATACGGCCTTGAGGTCTATTCTGGATACCTACACGCTCGCCCTAGCCATATGGAAAGCAAGTCCCGAGTTGGGAATTAACCCCGATACCATCGAGATAGAGTTCCTGTAGTTTTCACCAAGGCTACACCCAGCTCACCGCCCCAAAGGTGTCCTCCCGGCGGGGGCTGGTAGAGAACATCACCACCGGGGTTTGGGTGTAGTCCTCGATCAGCTCGATAAAGTGCTTCACACTCTTTGGCAGGCGCTCGCGGCTGCCGATTCCCGATAAATCCCCCCAGCCCGGGATTTCCTCATACCTGACACTCCCGTCCGGGCGATGCTCTACGCCCACCTTCACCACCGGAAAACCCGAAAGCACATCCAGCTTGGTAAGCACCAGCCCGTCAAACCCATTCACCTCGCAGGCGTACTTCAGCAGCACCAGGTCGAGCCAGCCAGTGCGCCGGGGGCGGCCGGTGGTCACACCGAACTCGCCCCCCTTTTGCCGCAAATACTCGTCCTCCTTGCCGAAGAGCTCGGTGGGAAAGGGCCCGTTGCCTACCCGGGTGGCGTAGGCCTTGGCGACCCCGTAAACCTTACTTATGGCCTTGTGGTTCACGCCAGCCCCCACCAGGATCCCCCCCACAGTGGGGTGAGAGCTGGTGACGTAGGGGTAGTCGCCGTAGTTGAGGTCGAGCATGGTGGCTTGAGCCCCCTCAAAAAGCACCTTCTTGCCGTGCTTGATGGCTTCTCGCAACAAATGGCCGGTGTCAGCGATGTGAGGGGCCAAAATATCGCGCATCCTATAGAGGTCGTCCAGGGCCTTCTGGGGGGTGTCCCAGCCAGCCTCCCGGGTGGAGTTGGGCTTCTCCCTTAGCAAGGTCTCCACACGCTCCCTAAGCACCGCCTCGCTCAGCAGGTCCCCCACCCGGATACCCACCCGCCGTGCCCGGTCGGAGTAGGCTGGCCCAATGCCTCGCCGGGTGGTGCCCACAAAGTCGTTGCGCGACTCCACGTGCTTGTGGTGCGGCAGGACCAGGTGGGCCCTTTGGGAAACCAAGACCCTAGGCTCGAGGCCCTCGGCTCGGATACGCTCCATCTCCTCGGCAAAGCGAAAGGCGTCTATCACCATCCCGTCCCCCAGGACGTTGATGGCTTGAGGGTGGATAACCCCAGTGGGCAGCAGGTTCAGCTTAAAGGTCTTGCCCTGGGCCACCACGGTGTGGCCTGCGTTGGCCCCACCCTGGTAGCGCACCACAAAGTCGGCGTCCTGGGCTAGCGCATCGGTAACCTTCCCCTTACCCTCGTCGCCCCACTGGGCCCCGATAATGGCAATCCCTGGCACGGGATATAGCCTAACGGCAAAGACCAAATGGGAAAAGCCCAGGGGCATCCTAAGGCTGTGCATTTCGCACAGGGGGAGAGGCGGGATTGTGTTACTCTGCGCTGGAGGTTTAACGGGAGGGTTCACGTTTGATTGAAGTCCGCACACAACCCAAAGCCGGCGGTTCCAGACCGCAGGTTTGCGCCTGCCAGGTCCGCCGGTCCTCAAGCGGCCCAGACGGCATACCCTACCGCCCTCGAAAATTCGGCCCGCTGGGCAACTCTACAGAAACTACCTTCTTGTTTGCCTTGGATTCCAAAGGAGCGTGCGCATGAACAAAGGAGGACCCATCCAGCTCAAACTGTGGGGCCCAGCCCGCCTAGAGTACCAGGGCCGGGAGATCAAGCTTCAGCGCAAGGGCCTAGCCATCCTCTACTATCTGGCTCTGGAAGGGGCCACCCGACGAGAGGTGCTGGCTGACCTGCTGTGGGGCCACCCGGCTGCTTCGCAAAACCTGCGGGTAGAGCTACACCGCCTGAGCCAGGCTTTAGCCCCGCTGGGGTACACCCCATTCAAACCAGGCGAAGACCCTCTGCAGCTTCCCCCCTTCATCACCCTTGACCGCACCCCGGGACCGGGGGCCCCCATGGAGGGGCTAGAGGAGCTCTCGGTAGAGTTCCGGGCCTGGCTCGAGGGCCAACGCTCCCAACTCATGGCAAACAGCTCCGGCACCGTAGGCCGCGAGCGGCTGGTCCAGGAGGTAGCCGCCCAGCTCGTCCTACCAGCGGTGATTATCGTGATGGGCCGGCCAGGTTCGGGCCGCGCGGCCTTCGCTCAGGCCCTAGCCAAAACCCTAGGCATGCCTTTCCTGGAAGGCCCAAGGGGTGGAGGACGGGCCCTGCACTACCTGCGCCCCCCTTACAACGACGTCAACATCGAGCGCATCCTCAACGACAGGGAGGGGCTTTGGGTCATTGAGCGCTCGGCCTACGGCGAAGACCCCCGACTCATCTTGGAGCTGAGGAGCCACTACCCTGCTGAGCGCACCCGCTACATCACCCTCCCTCCCCTTTCCTGGGCCGAGGCGCGGGCTACCATGCTCACAAACCTACCCTTTGCTCAAGCCGCCCGGTTTTATTTGGCCTCAGGTGGTTCCCCAGGCCACCTGAGGGAGCTGCTGGCGGTGCCCCAGAACGGGCGGGAAGTACCCCTACCCCAGCGGGTGCGAGCCCAGGTTCAGCTCGAGGCCCGCATGCTTTCCATGGATGGCAGGCTGGCCCTAGAGCGGCTCTCGGTGCACCCGGGACCCTACAGCCAGGGTCTGCTGGACGCCTTGGAAGCCACACCATATCTGGATGAGCTCGAGCGGCGCGGCTGGCTGACCTACAACGGCCAGTGGCAGTTTTCTGACGACGCCAGCCGCCGGATCCTATACATGGGGCTTCAGCCAGGCCGCCGCCAGCAGTACCACCGCCAAGCCGCCCTGCAATGCGCCCTGGAGGAACAGCGGATGGCCGAGGCCTATCACCGCTTGATGGCCGGAGACACCGCCGACTGGGGCACTTTTTTGGACACCCTGACCGGTTGGATGCGCTACGGCCTCAAGGCCTGGCTGGGCATCCCCGAACCCCTACCGCTCAGCCCCGGCCAAAGCAAGGTGGCTCGAGGCAACGAGCTGGCTTTGCTGGAGGAAACCCGCTTCGGGCCAGGGTTTGAGGTGGACGGCCGGCACGTGCGCTGGGTGCGCACGCCTTCTCAAAGCGGCGCCTCCGGCATAATATGGGCCCCCCACGAAGAGCCCTCCCTGCTCCACCTCAAAGGGCACGCCTACGTGGAAAACCCCCTGGGGGTAGGCATCTCAGGCCGGGCCGCACCGCTGGTGATTGAGATTCAGGAGCCCCGCGAGGCCCGGGTCATCTTCCTGCCTGGGGTGCAGGCAGGTGCGATAGCCGACAACGCCCTCATCCTCCCCCTTTCCGAGGAGTTGGACGTTTGGTTTAGGGTCCCTGCCGGGGCCAGCATCCGCCTAAGCAGCAATGCCGAAAGCGCCCTGATCGACATCGAGGCCACCTCATACCGCATAGCCCCACCAACCCAGGCTGCCCTAGCCCCCCAGGTGCAGGTCTTCGAGTTTTTTCGTAACGCGGTAGAAGCCGCGCGCAAACCCTAAGAAAACCACCTGCTAGGGGCCTTCACGTGGGCATCTGAGGGCGGAGGCCCACCTGCTCGAGCCACCCCTTGAGCTTGGCCGGGGAAAAGCGGCTCAGCGAGACCGCATGGGGGCCGTAGACCAGCGTGGGCACACTGCGCTTTCCGCCGTTGAGCCGCATTACCAGCTCAGCGGCCTCGGGTTTTTGCTCGATGTCCACCTCGGTAAAAGGCAGGCCCAGCTCCAGGAGAGCCTGCTTGGCCGCACGACAGTCAGGGCACCAGGCGGTTGTGTACATGACGATCATACCGGGGGAGAGTTTACAGGAGCGAAAAGCGGGCCTCTGTGAGCCGAATGACCTACACCTCCCCTACCTCGAGGGCCGCTGTGAGCGCCGCGCCTAAAAGGCCGGCCTCCCCACCCAGCCGGGCCAACCGGATGGGCGGGGCCACCCAACCCTCCATGTAGCGCTGGTACGAGCGCATCACCTCATCCAGGTACCCTTGACCTGCATTGAGGGCCACCCCACCCCCCAGCACCACCACCTCGGGGTCGTAGCACTTGACCAACGAGGCCAGGGCCACGCCCACCCAGCTCGCGGCCTGGCGCACAATCCGGCCAGCACGGGAATCCCCCTGCTGGAAAAGCGCAAATAGTTCCCGGGTGGTCATCTCACGCCTGAAGGAGGCCAGGGCCATGCGCTCCATGGCTGGACCAGTAGCCAGGGCCTCCAGGCAACCGTCCAACCCGCACCCACACGAAGGCCCTCCCGGCAACACGGTGACATGGCCGATTTCACCGCCCTGCCCATTGGCCCCCCGCAGCACCCGGTTGCCCCAGACAAATCCGCCCCCTACGCCGGTAGAGACCGTCATAAAAAGGCTGCTCTCAGCTCCTCGGGCGGCCCCTAGGATATGCTCTGCCAGGGCCGCAGCATTGGCATCGTTCTCCATGTAGACCCTCAGACCGGTGGCCTCTTCCAGAAGTTCCACAATGGGGAAATCGGTGAGGTTGGCAATGTTGGGGGTAAACTTGACGCGCCCTCGCCTGAAGTCAAGGGGCCCTGGGGTACCTAGGCCGATGGCCCTTACCTCTTCCCCGCTGGCCTCAATGACGGATCGGGCCGCCTCGGCCATGGCCCGCACCACTGCCATACCTCCTTCCTCAGGGGTGGGAACGGTTAACTTGGCGTGAATGGAGCCCTCTTTGAGCACTCCAGCCATTATCTTGGTTCCACCTAGGTCTATCCCCACTACGCTCATCTAACCTCTCCTTAGCTGTCTCGCTCAATGATAAGCACGGCCTCCTGATACAGGGCCTCGGGCACCCAAAGGCCCACCCCACCGGTATAGGTACCCAGATAGACCTCCGGGAGGCCTAGGAAGGGGGTTTCCAGGTAAACCGGAATCTGACGCGCCGCCAATCGGGCGCGTACCCCCTCGGCCACCACCCTGGGCGCTGAGAGCAGAAGCACATAGACCACCTCTCCCACGAGGCGCCGAGGCGGGTTCTGCTCAAGAGCGTCCATCGCCTTACAAGCATAACAACCCCCACCGCACAGCCTGCGTGTAAGCTAAGAGGCGACTTATGCTGGCCCAGGTCCGCACCTACAGCCTATTCGGCCTGGAGGCCCTGCCCATCACGGTCGAGGTGGATGTTTCCCCAGGCATGCCCTTTTACGCAGTGGTGGGCCTACCCGACAAAGCCGTGGAGGAATCGCGAGAGCGGGTAAGGGCTGCCCTGAAGAACACCGGTTTTCCCTACCCCCAAGGACGCATCGTGATCAACCTGGCCCCCGCAGAACTTCGAAAAGAAGGAACCCACTACGACCTGCCCATTGCCTTGGGCCTGCTTGCCGCAATGGGCACGCTGCCTTTGGAAACCCTTCAGGGTTTTGCCGCAGCGGGGGAGCTAGGGTTGGATGGGGAATTACGGCCTGTGCCCGGCGCGGTGAACCTGGCTTTGGGGGCTCTACAGGAAGGCCATAAGCTCCTCCTGCCCGAATCCTCGGCACCCGAAGCTGCCCTAATAGACGGCGTGCAGGTCTATGGCGCCGCCCATCTGAGTACTTTGGTGCGGTTCCTCCTAGGGCAGGAAAAGCTCTGCCGGGCCCGCTCGAGCCCCGCGCAAAGCGAGCCGGACTACCCCTTCGACCTCCTCGACGTAAAGGGCCAGGCCAAGGCCAAGCGAGCCCTGGAAATCGCCGCCGCCGGAGGCCATCACCTCCTCATGAGCGGGAGCCCCGGCTCGGGGAAAACCATGCTGGCCAAGCGTTTGCCAGGCCTACTACCGCCTTTAGGTCCGGAGGAGGCCCTCGAGGTCACCCGCATCCACTCCGCTGCCGGGCAACCGGTACAGGGGTTGATCAAGAGCCCACCCTTCCGTAGCCCCCACCATACCGTTTCGGACGCCGGGCTGATTGGCGGGGGCACTATCCCCAAGCCCGGCGAGATCAGCCTGGCCCACCGCGGGGTACTGTTTCTCGACGAGTTCCCCGAGTTTTCCCGCGATGCCCTGGAAGTGCTTCGCCAGCCGCTGGAAGATGGGGTGGTGACGATCTCCCGTGCTCGCGCCAGCTTCACCTACCCTGCCCGGTTTCTCCTGGTAGCAGCCATGAACCCCTGCCCCTGTGGCTGGTTTGGCGACCCCGAGAGGCCCTGCAAATGCACCCCCAGCCAGCGGATGCGCTACGCAGGCCGCATCTCAGGTCCCCTACTGGATCGCTTTGACCTGGTGGTGGAAGTCCCCCGCCTCACCCCAGCCGAACTCGCCCGCGCACCGGAAGGAGAGCCCACCGCCATAGTACGCGAACGGGTGCTGGCGGCCAGGAAAAGGATGCAGGCCCGACAGGGCAAGCTCAACAGCGAACTCCTGGGCAAAGCCCTGCGCCAGCACACCTTGCTCTCCCCTGCCTCCGAAGCCCTCCTGCAGGCGGCCACCAAGCGCTTAGCCCTGACCGCCCGCTCCTACGACCGCATCCTGCGGGTAGCCAGGACGATTGCGGATCTGGCAGGGGCCGAGCGGATTGGGGAAGCCCACCTGGCCGAGGCGCTCACCTACCGGCAAAGCCTCGCCTAGTCGGGGGCGAGAGGAGGTTGGAACCGCACCACATCACCTTCCTGCTCTCGAGGTCCACCCCCCTCAGAGGGGTCTGAGTCCCGAGTGGCAGGACGAGCTCGTAAGCCTGTCCATCCTCGGCTTATCCAGTGAGCTAGGGCCTTTACCAAAGCTTTACCCAGGCTCCCTAACCTTGCGGTAGGGTTATGCGCAGGATGCCTCAGCACTTCTCCCGCCGGCAGGTTCTCAAGGGGCTGCTCGGAGGAGCGGCGCTCTGGGCTACTGGAAGGGCTCAGCGCCCCCTCTTTCCCCAGTACCCCTACCGCTCCGCTGCATTTGGCCGCTTTTTGGAGGACTCCTACGCCCTGATCCCTGCGCCCAAGCCCTTCCGGAGCTGGCTCGAGGCCGCCTACCAGGCTCACTACCACGAGCCTCTGGAAGAAGCCCTAGACCACCGCCGCACCCGGATGGAGACCACCCGCAACCCTCGCGAGCGGGTGGTCCTGGAAGAGGCTACCGCTGTCTGGCTCCACCGAACGGTCAAGGCGCTCATCCCCAGGTTCAGCCTGGAGCGCGGCTTTGAATTCTCCAACGCGGTGCGCTTTGGTGAGCGGCAGTGCCTGCTCCAGTCGGTGCTGATCGCCGGGCTGCTCCAGGAGGCTGGGCTGGAGGCGGGGGTGGTGATGGTCTGGAGGAACCCCGAGGGAAAAGAGAGCAACCTGGGCCACGCGGTCGTCCTGCTGCGGGGCTCGGACGGCCAGGATCGGCTAGTGGACGCCTCCGACCCCACCCCCTTCGCACGCCACCCGGGGCTTTACTTGTGGGACAGAAGCGCCCATGACTACCGCTTTGTGGAGGCGCACTTCAGCGCCGAGGGGGTGACTCACGGCTACACCCGGCTGGCCGATGGAAAACCCCTGCCCCTGGATCTAGCTCAGCCGCTTGACGTCGCCTTCCTGCGCTCGCAGTTTGACTACTACCGGGGCGAACGGGCCCCTGGAGGGTTTATTGGGCCCAGCACTCCGGAAGGGCTCGAAGCTTCGGCAAGGTTCCTGGAGCGGGCCATGGCGCGTCAGCCCAGAAACCCTTTGGCGGTCTATGGTCTGGGGTACGTCTACCGCAAGCAGGGAAGGCTCGAGCCTGCCCGAAAGCAGTTCCGGATGGCCTACCAGCTCTACCTGGCCCAGGGTTATGTACCGCCCGGGCCCCAGGAGGCCCAGCGGTGGGCCGGGGCCTAGGGGGGTGAGGGTGTGCAGCGCTGGATCTTCGCCTTGCTGATCGGTCTCCTGGGTTGCTGGCGCAACCCAGCCGAGGCTGAACCCCTGCCCAGGGTGCAGGCCCCCTTGGGGGAAGCCCAGCCGATCGCCCCGGGCTTCCGCCCCGCGCCGCCTTTGCCGCAGATTCAGCTGAACCCACCTCTACCCGGCCTGCGGCGGCTGGTCTACCTCTCCAACGGCCACATCGAGGCCGCCCACGGGCTTCTGCTGGTACCCCAAAGCGAGCGCCAACCTGCCCGGCTCCTGAGCCTGGCCCAGCAGCTCGTGCAGCGGGCCTTTGCCGCCCGCAATAGCCTCGCGGTGGTGGACGTAAGCCTCTATCAGGCCGAGGGCTACGCAGGCTTTGGGGGGCCTCTGCCCCTTTTGACCGCCTCGGTGCCCAAGGCCCGGCTGGAGGAGTTCCTGCGCCTGCGCCCGGAGAACCTGGGCCTTTACGACCACCTTTGGCTCAACCCCAACGAGCCCCTACCCCCCACCCGCAGGCCCAGCCGCCTAGCCGAGACGATTCCGACCTACGAGGGCAGCCCACAGGAGTTACAGGAGCAGCAGACCTTGCAGGAAACACACAGGCAAAAAGGCCCGCTTCGCGGCAGCGGTCTTTACTACCACGGCCCGCCCGGCTCAGACAAGGTGGCCCTTACCTTCGACGATGCGGTACACCCCCTGTATACTCCCCTGCTGCTCGATGCTCTGGGTCGGGCAGGGATCAAGGCCACTTTCTTCCTGATTGGGCGCAACGCTGAGGCTTACCCCTACTTCGTACGTGACCTGGCCCAGGCCGGGCACGAGCTGGCCAACCACACCTACCACCACGTGCGGCTGGTAGGCCTGCCCGAGGAGGTCGTTCGGGATGAACTGCTCAGCACCAACCAGCTCATCGAACGCCTTACCGGACAGAAGGTGCGCTTCTTCCGCCCACCTGGGGGGCGCTACGACGCCCAGGTACTGCGGGTGGCGCGCGAGCTGGGCCTTACTACCGCCTTCTGGACCGACGACCCAGCCGACTTTAACAACCCCGGAAGCAACGTCATCGTCAGCCGCACCCTGCGTTACCTGCGCCCAGGAGGAATCATCCTGCTGCACGACAATGCTCAAGAAACCCTACCCGCTTTGGAAAAAATTGTCCAGAAGGCCCAGGCTCGAGGTCTCACCCTCACCACCCTCTCCAACCAAGCCGGCTGGTGACCATGACCTTATCTCTGCTCCTCCACGCCAACGTTGGCACCCAGACCCAAAGCCGCTCCGCTGCGCCAGCCGCCTTCCGGGGCCACGGCTTTGCCCATGCTCCTGAGAACAACACCGCCCTGGATAGCGCCACCCCTCCCCAGCTCACCCATACCCTGTGGGGCGCTGGGTGCACCTGACCAACCCGGCCCTCCCCTGGTTTTTGCTTGCTGCCGGGGCTCCCATTCCCTCTGCCCGGGCCCCGAGCCGCAAACACCCCCTTGGTCATAGCACCCGGTTGGTCAAATACCCTACCGAAGCCCCTTCTGGCCAACAGCGTGAGCAACCCACTGCGGCGTCCCCTGCTCCTCCAATGAAAGGGAGCCGTCTAGGTTGGACTGGGCTATGTTTAGAGCCTCGACCCGACCTTTAGTAAACCTTACTGGACGCTTCCCGCACCCTGTCCGGAGCAGGCAGGGGTTCGTCGGAAGAGCCCTGAGCCCCGGTGGCCGGTTCTGCCGATTTTTACCGGAGAAGCTGGTTCCGGCAGGCCCAGCGCCACTAGGCAGC
>NZ_JANXCG010000003.1 GCF_025060375.1 Meiothermus sp.
CTGGCCCTGGAGACCCAGCGCGCCCTGTGGCCGCATGGCCTGGACCTGCTGGTCTACACCAACCCCACCTTCGAGCTCCCCCAGGTGCTGCGGGCTGCCCTGGCCCTGGGGGTGGAGGGGGTTATCCTGGTCTCCAGCCACTACAGCCAGCGCGAGCTGGAGGGCCTGGGGGCCTTTCCCCTGACCTTCGTGGCGGTGGGCCATGCCTGGGGGCCCCTGCCCATAGACCGGGTCAGCTTCGACGACCGGGCCGCCGCCCGCGAGGCCACCTTGGCCCTGGGCCGCGCCGGGCACCTGCCGGTGGCCCACCTGAGCGGGCCGGGGAGCTCGCCCACGGCGCAGGCCCGGCTGGCGGGGTACCTGGAGGGGGTGGGCCAGCTGGGGCAGGAGCCCCTGGTCTTCGAGGGGAACTTCCGCGTGGAGGGCAACCAGGCGGCCATCGGGGCGATGCTGGCCGGAGGCCCCCGGGGGGTGTTGGCGGGCAACGACCTCCTGGCCCTGGCCGTCCTACGCCAGGCCCTGGCCCTCGGCCTCCGCCTGCCGCAGGAGCTGACCCTGGTGGGCTTCGACGACATCCCTGCGGCCTCCTGGGTGTACCCGGCCCTCTCGAGCATCCGCCGGCCCCCTTCCCGCTCGGCTGAGGCCGCGGTGCGGCTGCTGCTGCGCCGAAGGGAGGGGTACGCCGGCCCGCCCGAGACCCTGCTCCTGCCCGCCGAGCTGGTGGTGCGGGACACCGGGCCCCTTTGCTAAAACGTTTGACCAGCCCCTGACAGCCCCCGCCTAGACTTCCCCCAGGAGGCCGGGAGATGGAGCTGGTGGCGGAGAACCTGGGGGTGCGCTTCGGGGAGCAGTGGGCCCTGCGCGGGGTCTCCCTGCGGCTGTTCGAGCGGGCCGAGCCCCAGGTGGTGGCCCTGGTGGGCCCCTCGGGGGCCGGGAAGTCCACCTTTATCCGCGTGGTCAAGGGCCTGCTGGCCCCCACCGAGGGGCGGCTCCGGCTGGGGCCCTGGGTGCTGCCGGGGGCCCCCCTCGGGGCGGTGCGCCGGGCGAGCGGGATGATCTTCCAGCAGTTTCAGCTGGTCGAGCGGCTGACCGCGCTGGAGAACGTGCTGCTGGGCCGGCTGCCCCACCTGTCCGCCGCGGATGCCCTGCTGCGCCGCTTCTCCCGCGGGGACCTCGAGCTCGCCCGCTACCTGCTGGAGCGGGTGGGGATGCTGGAGCACGCCTGGAAGCGGGCCGACCAGCTCTCGGGGGGGCAGCGCCAGCGGGTGGGCATCGCCCGCGCGCTGGCCCAGGAGCCCGCGCTCATCCTGGCCGACGAGCCCATCTCGGCCCTCGACCCCAAGAACGCCGCGGCGGTGATGGAGCTCCTGCTGGAGCTCGTGCAGGAGCGGCGGGTACCGCTGCTCATCACCCTGCACCACCTCGAGCTGGTGCGCGCCTACGCCCACAGGGTGGTGGCCTTCCGCGGGGGGGAGGTCTTCTTTGCGGGCAGCAGCAGCGCTTTCGACCGGGGGCTGGAGCAGGCCCTCTACTTCGGAGAAGGCTCGGAAGCGGGCGAGGAGGCCCGCTTGAGCGCATAGGAGGTGCTGGATGAAGCGTAGGTTGTTGTTGGCCATCCTTCTGGCCGGTCTGGCTGGCCTGGCCCTGGCCCAGCGGGCGGGCTGGCCGCGCGAGCTGGTGATCGCCGAGGTGCCCATCGAGAGCGCCGCCGACTACACCGCTCGCTACAAGCCCTTCACCGATTACCTGCAGGCCCGCCTGGGCATCCCGGTGCGGCTCTTCCTGGCCACCGACTACACCGCGGTGCAGATCGCCCAGGCCCAGGGGCAGGTGCACGTGGCCTTCTACGGCCCGGGCTCCTACGTGGACGCCATCGAGAAGGCCAAGGCGCCCATCGAGGCCTTCGTAAAGGAGGACAGCATCCGCTCGGGCCTGGTCTACCACAGCCTGATCATCTCCAAGAAAGGCAGCGGCATCCGCACCCTGCAGGACGCCCGGGGCAAGGACTTCGCCTTCGTGGACCCCGAGAGCACCTCGGGGTACAAGGTGCCCACCGCCTTCTTCTGCCTCGAGGCCAAGATCAAGCCGCGGGAGTTCTTCCGCCGGGTCACCTTCGCCGGCACCCACGAGAACGTGATCCTGGGGGTCTACAACGGCACCATCCCGGTGGGGGCTACCTGGGATACCGGCATCGCCATCGCCGCCAACAAGGGCCAGATCAAGGGCCTGGAGGACTTCGAGGTGATCTGGCGTTCCGATCCCATCGCGGCCTCCCCCTGGGCCTGGCGCACCGACCTGCCCCAGGACCTGCGCGAGGCCCTGCGCCGGGCCTTCCTCGAGTTCAAGGACACCCCTGAGGGCAAGAGGTGGCTCGAGGCCCGCGGCCTCAAGGGCTTCGCCCCGGCCAGCGACAAGGACTACGATCCCTTCCGCAAGGTCAACGATGCCATCAAGCGCCCCGAGTGCCAGTAGCCCGGGCCTGCCCCCCGTACCCGAGGCCCTGCGCCGCCGCAAGCGCACGGTGCTCCTCCTGTACGGGGGGATTGCCCTGGCCCTGGCCCTCTCGGCCGGGTTCACCGAGGCCAACCCCCTCCGGTTGGCGGAGTCCATCGGCAAGAGCCTGGCCTTCAGCGCCCGCTTCCTGCCCCCTAGCCTAGACCTGCTGCCCCAGTTTCTGCGCTCCTTGGGGGAGACCATCATCATGGGCTTCTGGGGCAGCGTGCTGGCCACCTTCCTGGCGGTGCCGCTGGCCTTCCTGGGGGCGCGCAACGTGGTGGGGGGAGGGGCGGTCTACTACCTGGCCCGCGGGGCGATGGACGTTCTGCGGGGCCTGAACGAGCTGGTGCTGGCCCTCGTCTTCGTGGCCGCGCTGGGCCTGGGGCCTCTTCCCGGCATCCTGGCCCTGACCCTGCACACCGCAGGGGTGGTGGGGAAGCTCCTCTCCGAGGCCATCGAGACCGTGGACCCGGGCCAGGTGGAGGCGGTGCGGGCCACGGGCGCGCACCCGCTGGCGGTGATCCTCTACGGCATCTGGCCCCAGGTGGCCCCCCACTTCACCTCCTACACCCTCTACCACTTCGAGGTCAACGTGCGCTCGGCCACGGTGCTGGGCCTGGTGGGGGCGGGGGGCATCGGCTTTGACCTGATGCAGACGGTGCGCTCCTTCCGCTTCCAGGACGCGGCCACGGTGATCCTGCTCATCGTGGCGGCGGTGTTCGTGATCGACAAGCTCTCCGCCCGGCTGCGGCGGGCCTTGGTGTAACGATGGACGATTTAGAGGTGCTCTCCTGGCTGACCCGGGCGGAGGCCCGCGCCCTGCGCGCCCTGGCGCGGAGGCTCAGGCCCCAGCTGGGGGCCGCGCGGCTGCTCCGGCGGCGGGTGGGGCTGGCCCTGCTCCCCTACCAGGCCGAGGGGACCCGCTTCGTGCTGGGGGAGGCCCTGGTGAGCGAGGTCTGGCTGCGCCTGCCGCGCCACCGGGTCGAGGGGTACGGGGCGGTGCTGGGGGAGGACCTGGGGAAGGCCCAGGCCCTGGCCCTGCTGGACGCTGCCCTGGCGGCAGGGGTGGGCCGGGGGGAGATCCTCGCCCTGGCCGAGGGGGTCCGCCAGGGCTGGCAGGCCGCGCGGGCGCGGCTGCTGCGGCAGGTCGAGGCCACCCGGCTGGAGGTGGAGACCCTGTGACCCCCGCCTACACCCCCGCCGAGCGCCGCGCCCGGGAGACCTTCCTGGCCCTGCTGCGGGCGCTGAGCTTCCCCGGCCTCCTCCAGCCCCTGCCCGCGCGCGGCCTGGAGGAGGCCCTGCAGGCCATCGGGGAGGCGCTTCTGGATGAGGGGGTGGGCCTCTACGCCCCGGGGCCGCTGCTCCAGCGGCTCCGCCCCACCGGGGTGCGCCCCCGCCCCTGGCGGGAGGCCGACTACCTGCTGCTCCCCCGCCTGGAGGGAGAGCACCTGGCCTGGCTGGGGGAGCTCAGGCGGGGGAGCCTGCTGGAGCCCGAGCGCTCGGCCACCCTGGTGGTGGGGGCCAGGCTCGGGCAGGGGCTCTCCCTCGTCCTGGAGGGGCCCGGGGTGGAGGGCAGCCGGCAGGTGCGGCTTGGGGGTCTTCCCCCGGCCTTCTTCGCCGAGCGGGCCCGGCTCATGGAGTACCCCTTGGGCTTCGAGGTCTTCCTCACCGATGGCCAGCGGGTGCTGGGCCTGCCCCGCACCGTGCGGGCGGAGGTGCTATGAGCTACGTCACCGCGCGCGGGGGAGAGGAGGCCATCCGGGCCGCCGAGGCCCTCTACCGGAGCCTGCTGGGCCGCCTCACCCCGGCCTTCCACGAGCAGCTGGAGGCCCGGCTGCCCTACCTGCTCGACCGCCTGATGGGGGAGGGAGGGGTCTGGGCTCCCCGGCTGGCCGCCCTGGCGCTGGCCCAGACCGGGGGCGACCTCTACGAGGGGGTGCTCCTCCTGCGGGCCTACCGCACCACCCTGCCCCGGCTCTCCCCGGCCCTGGCGCTGAGCCGGGAGGAGCTCTGCCTGCTGCGCCGCATCTCGGCGGCCTTCAAGGCCATCCCGGAGGGCCAGGTGCTGGGCCCCACGCTGGACTACAGCCAGCGGCTCCTGCGCCTGGAGGCCCTCTACCGCGCCGAGGCCCCCCCTCCCCCGCCGGAGGCCGCCCGGCCGGCCCCGGAGCGCTACCCCTCGGTGAGCGGCTGGCTGCGGCGGAAAGGCCTGCTGCAGGCCCCTCGGGAGGCGGCGGAGGGCCTCCCCGACCTCACCACCGAGCCCCTGCGCTTCCCTGCCCCCCGCCCCCTTGCCCTGCAGGCCCTGGCCCGGGCCGATACCGGGGGGCTGCTGGCCCTGGGGTACAGCGGCATGCGGGCCTACAACGCCCACTACCACCCCACGGTGAGCGAGCTGGGCCTGGGCTACGCCGAGGTGCGCCTGCCCCACCCCGTGCGCGGAGGGGCCTTCGCCATCGGGGAGGTGCGGCTCTCCTTCGCCGAGGTGGTGGCCCCGGCCCAGCCCGGCGAGCCCTACCGCCTGGGCTTCGCCGCCACCTTGGGCTGGAACGAGGTCAAGGTGATCGCCGCAGCCCTCCTCGAGCTGGAGATGCAGCGGGAGGAGCCCCACCCGGCCCGCAGCCAGGAGTTCGTGCTCCTGCACACCGACCCGGTGGAGGCCTCGGGCTTCGCCCTGCACTACAAGCTGCCCCACTACGTGACCTTTCTCAGCAACCTCCTCGCCCACCAGGGCCAGCCGGAGGAGGTGGAGGATGCCTAGGCTGGGCTACAGCTACGCCTTCCTCGACCCCGGGGCCAAGCGGGAGCTCAGGCGCAGCCTGCTCAAGGCGGTGGCCCTGCCCGGCTACCAGGTGGCCTACGCCAGCCGGGAGATGCCCATCGCCCGGGGCTGGGGCACCGGGGCCCTGCAGGTCACCCTCTCCCTGGTGGGCCCTGAGGATGTGGTCAAGGTGATCGACCAGGGGGCCGACGACTCGGTGAACGCGGCCAACCTGCGCCGCTTCATCGCCTCCATGAGCGGGGCCCGCACCACCTGGGACACCCTGGAGGCCACCCTGATCCAAAGCCGCCACCGCATCCCCGAGGAGCGGCTCCGGCCCCACCAGATCCTCATCCTGCAGGTGCCCATCCCCGAGCCCCTGCGCCACGTGGAGCCCTCGGAGCCGCGGGCCCGGGAGCTCCACGCCCTGGCCGACTACAGCGCGCTCTGGGTGGGCCTCTTCGAGGAGACCCGGCGCTTCCGCCGCAGCCTCAAGGGGGCGGCCTACCCGGTCATGGTCCATGGCCGCTACGTGATGGACCCGAGCCCCATCCCCCGCTGGGACGTGCCCAAGCTCCACCAGGCCCCCCACCTGACCCTCCTCGCCGCGGGCCGGGAGAAGCGGCTCTACGCCGTGCCTCCCCACACGGAGGTGCGGCCGCTGGCCTTCCAGGACGTGCCCTTCCAGGTGGAGCGGGTCCGGGCGCGCTGCCGCAGGACCGGGGTGGGCCACCTCTTCCTCAACGCCATCCCCGGTGAGGGGGGCCTGGAGCACGAGCTCTCCGATACCAGCGTGCTGGAGAAGCTCAGGGCGGGGCGCGCGCTGGGGGAGACCTACTACGACCTTGAAGGGAGGTTCTACCGGGATGACGTCCCCGTATGAGGAGGCCCCGCTGCTGCGGCTGGAGGGGGTGCGCCAGGGCTACGGGGCCCGGGAGGTGCTCCGGGGGGTCTCCCTCGAGCTCTACCCGGGCGAGGTCCTGGGGGTGGTGGGGGAGTCGGGCTCGGGCAAGAGCACCCTGCTGCGGGTGCTCTACCTGGAGCTGCCCGCCGAGGGCCGCTACACCCTGGGCCAGCCGGGCCTGGAGGGGCTCAACCTGCTGGCCCTCGACCCCTACCGGCGGCTGGAGGTGCGGCAGCGGCACCTGGCGTTGGTGCGGCAGCACGCCCACGAGGCTTTGCGCATGGGCTTCTCCAGCCTCGCCAACGTGGCCGAGCCCCTCCTGCTGCTGGGGGAGCGCCGCTACGGGCAGGCCGCGACCCGGGCCCTCGCCGCCCTAGAGGAGGCCGACTTCCCCACCGAGCGGGCGGATGAGCCTCCCAGGGTGCTCTCGGGCGGCCTGCGCCAGCGGGTGCAGCTCGCCCGGGCCATCGCCGCCAGGCCCGCGGTGCTCCTGCTGGACGAGCCCACCACGGGGCTCGACCTCCTGGTGCAGGCCCGGGTGCTGGACACCCTGCGCGCCCTAAAGGGCCGGCTGGGGCTCTCCATGATCCTGGTGAGCCATGACCTGGGGGTGGTGCGGGCCCTGGCCGACCGCATCCTGGTACTGCTGGAGGGGGAGGTGGTGGAGGCCGGCCTGGCCGACCAGGTGCTGGAGGACCCCCAGCACCCCTACACCCAGGACCTGGTGCAGGCGAGGTTGTGAGCTATGATCCTCGAGGTCGCCGAGCTGGAGAAGCGCTTCTTCCTGCACCGCCTGGCCCGCGAGGTGGTGGCCTTCCGCGGGCTCAGCTTCCAGCTCGCCCCGGGGGCCTTCCTGCTCCTTGCGGGGCCCAACGGGGCGGGGAAGTCGAGCCTGCTGCGCTGCCTCTACCGCACCTACCGTCCCACCGCGGGCCGGATCCGCTACCGGAGCCTTCGGGGCTGGCTCGAGCTGGCCGCCGCCCCCGACCGCCTGGTGCTGGCCCTGAGGCGGGAGGAGCTCGGCTACGTGAGCCAGTTCCTGGACCCGCGCCCCCGCCAGACGGCGCTGGAGGTGGTGGCCGAGCCGCTTCTTTGGCAGGGGGTGGAGGAGTCGGTGGCGAGGCGCCGGGCTGCCGAGATGCTGGAGGCGGTGGGCCTGCGGCCCGAGCTGTGGGCGGCCTACCCCACCCCCGTCGCCGGAGGGGCGCGGCAGAAGGTGAACCTGGCCCGCTCCCTCATCCGGCCCTACCGCCTCCTGCTGCTGGACGAGCCCAGCGCCAGCCTGGACCAGGAGGCCCGGGCGGCCCTGCGGGCCTGGCTGGGGCGGCTCAAGCAGGAGGGCACCGCCATGATCGGCATCTTCCACCACCCGGAGGATGTGGCGGGCCTGGTGGACGCGACCCTGTTCCTGGAGGGCCCCTATGTGGCTGAGCCATCTGCGCCTGGTGCTGCCGGATAGGGTGGTGGGCCCCGGGGCGCTGCGGCTTGAGGCCGGCCGCATCGCCGAGGTGAGCCCGGAGCCCCGCGCCGACGCCGAGCTTAAGCTGCCCGGCCACCTCCTCCTGCCCGGGCTCGTGGACCTCCACGGGGACAGCCTGGAGCGGGCCCTGGAGCCCCGGCCGGGGGTGGTCCTCCCCCTCGAGCTGGCCCTCCCCGCCTGGGAGGCGGAGCAGCTCGCGGCCGGGATCACCACCGCCTACGCCGCGCTCTGCTTCTGGGAGGGGGCGGCGGGGGTGCGGGCGCTGGAGCATATGCAGAAGGTGGTGGAGGCCCTGGCCCAGGAGCGCTCCCGGCTCGACCTCGAGCTCCGCCTGCACCTGCGCTACGAGCTCTCCCGGCCCGGGGGGGAGGCCGCGGTGGCGGAGGCCTTGCGGAGGGGCTGGGCCCACCTCCTCTCCTTCATGGACCACACCCCAGGGCAGGGCCAGTTCAGGAGCCTGGAGGCCTACCTCCGCTACATGGTCCAGTGGCTCGGCCGCTCCCCCCAGGAGGTCGAGGCCCTCCTGCACGAGAGGGCGCAGGAGGAGGGCCTGGAGAGCGCCCTGCGCCTGGCCCAGCAGGCCCGCGCCCTGGGGGTGCCCCTGGCCTCCCACGACGACGACCAGCCCGAGCGGGTGGCCCTGATGCGGGGCCTGGGGGTGCGGATCAGCGAGTTCCCGGTGCGCCTGGAGGCGGCCCGGGCGGCTAAGGGGGCCGGCCTCTGGGTGCTGATGGGGGCCCCCAACCTGGTGCGGGGGGGCTCGCACAACGGCAACCTCTCCGCCCAGGAGGCCCTGGAGGCCGGAGCCCTGGATGCCCTGGCCAGCGACTACCTGCCGGCCTCGATGCTCCGGGCGGTCCACCGGCTCTACCGGGGCGGCTGGCCCCTCTGGCGGGCGGTGCGGCTGGTGAGCCTGCACCCGGCCCGGGCGGCGGGGCTCTGCGACCGGGGGGCGCTGGCGCCGGGCCTGCGGGCCGACCTGGTGCTCCTGCAGGAGGAGACCTGGCAGGTGCGGGGGGTGTTCGTGGCCGGGCGGCCGGTGTACCGCCGGGGGTGGTGAGGGGTATGGAGCCCAAGGTGCGGGAGGCAGCGGCTCAGGATGCGGAGGGGGTGCTGGAGCTCCTGCGGGCGCTGGGCCCGGAGGAGCTGCCGCCGGAGGAGGCCCGGGGGCTGCTGCAGCGCATCCAGTCCAGCGGGCTCGGCCGGGTGTACGTGCTCGAGCTGGAGGGCCGCCTGGTGGGCACCTTCACCCTCTGGGTGCTGCCCAACCTGGGGCATGGCGGGCGGCCCTTCGCCGTGCTGGAGTCGGTGGTGGTGGCCGAGGAGCTGCGGGGGCAGGGCCTGGGCCGCTTCCTCACCGCCTGGGCTGCCGGGGAGGCCAGGCGGCAGGGGGCCTACAAGCTGGCCCTCTCCAGCAGCCTTTCCCGGGAGGCCGCCCACCGCTTCTACCAGGCCCTGGGCTTCGAGGTCTACGGCATCAGTCTGAAGCTGGAGCTCTAGGCCACGCCCGCAGCAGCACCGCCCTGCGGCAGGGCTCCCGGGAGAGGCCCCCGGTTCACCGGGGGCGCGGACGCAGGGGTCCCGAGGTTCCCGTGGGCGGGGCGCCAGGAGGATCCGCCCCCCCTCCAGCCGGCACAGCGCCCCCACCGGGGAGAGGAGGGCGGCCGCG
>NZ_JANXCG010000023.1 GCF_025060375.1 Meiothermus sp.
CAGGAGATGATTGACGCGGGCATCAAGAGCATCCCCACCGGCTGGTTGCATCCGGGTATCAAAACCCCACCCCACTACGCCATCACCCCGGACAAGGCCCGGCACGTGGGGGACATTGTAGCCGCAGTGGTTGCCGAAACCCGGCAGATCGCCGAGGACGCCGCGCAGATGGTGGAGGTGGAGTACGAACCCCTGCCTGCGGTTGCCTTAGGCAGCGACGCCCTGAAGCCCGGTGCGCCCGCCGTCCACGACGATATCCCCGACAACATCTGCTTCACCTGGAGCATTGGGGACAAAGCAGCGGTAGATGCGGCCTTTGAAGGGGCCTACAAGACGGTCAAACTCACCCTGCGGAACAACCGGCTGGTGCCCAACGCCATGGAGCCCCGGGCCAGCCTGGCCCAGTACCACCGGGCTACTGGGGAGTTCACCCTTTACACCACCAGCCAGAACCCCCACATCCACCGCCTCATCATCGCAGCTTTCGTGATGGGCATCCCCGAGCACAAGCTCAGGGTGATCGCGCCGGATGTGGGCGGGGGGTTTGGCTCCAAAATCTACCAGTACCCCGAGGAGATCATCGTGCTCTACGCGGCCAGGAAGCTCGGTCGCCCGGTGAAGTGGACCGCCCGCCGCTCGGAGAGCTTCGTGATGGACTCCCACGGGCGCGACCACGAGACCGTAGCCGAGATGGCCCTGGACAAAGACGGCAAAATTCTGGCCCTCCGGGTGGAGACCATCGCCAACATGGGGGCCTACCTGACCACCTTCGCCCCGGCGGTACCCACCTACCTCTACGGTTGCCTCCTGGCTGGCCCCTACACCACCCCCCACATCTACTGCCACGTAACCGCCCCCTTCACCCACACCACCCCGGTGGACGCCTACCGCGGGGCTGGGCGGCCCGAGGCCACCTACCTGCTGGAGCGGCTGGTGGATGTGGCTGCGGCTGAGCTGGGCATGGACCCGGTGGAGCTGCGCCGCAGGAACCTGATTCCCCCCGACGCTTTCCCCTACCAAACCCCGGTAGCCCTGGTCTATGACTCGGGCAACTACGAGGCCGCGCTAAACCGGGCCTTGGAGATGGTAGACTACGCTGCTTTGCGCAAGCAACAGGAGGAGTGGCGCAGGCAAGGTCGCTATATGGGCATCGGGGTGGTCACCTACATCGAGGCTTGCGGGCTGGCCCCCTCGGCCCTGGTGGGCAGCCTGGGGGCCCAGGCGGGGCAGTGGGAGAGCGCCTTGGTGCGGGTGATGCCCACAGGTAAGGTGGAGGTCTTCACCGGCACCCACAGCCACGGCCAAGGGCACGAGACGGCCTTCGCTCAGGTGGTGGCCGACGAGCTCCAGATTCCGGTGGAGGACGTGGTGCTGGTGCACGGCGATACTGGCCGGATGCCCTACGGCTGGGGCTCCTACGGCTCGCGCTCGGCCCCCACAGGGCTCTCGGCCATCGTGCTGGCCGCGCGCAAGATTGTGGACAAGGCCAAGCGCATTGCCGCGCACCTCCTGGAGGCAGCCCCCGAGGACATCGTCCACGAGGACGGCAAGTTCATGGTCCGTGGGGTGCCCGATAAGGCGAAGACCTTCTTTGACATCGCCCTGCAAGCCCACCTGGCCCACAACTACCCCGCCGACCTCGAGCCCGGCCTTGAGGCCACCCACTTCTACGACCCCAAGAACTTTGTCTACCCCTTCGGCACCCACGTGGCCGTGGTGGAGGTCGACCCCGATACGGGCAAGGTCAAGCTCCTGCGCTACCTCTCGGTGGATGACTGCGGCCCGGTGATCAACCCCCTCATCGCGGAAGGCCAGGTGCACGGCGGCATTGCCCAGGGGCTGGGCCAGGCCCTTTTGGAAGAAGCCGTTTACGATAAGGAGGGGCAGTTCCTGAGCGCCAACTTCCTAGAGTACGCCATTCCACGGGCCGACGACCTGGTGCAGTTTGAGCACGACCACACCGTAACCCCCTGCCCGCACAACCCGCTGGGGGTGAAGGGCATCGGTGAGGCCGGCACCATCGCCTCTACGGCCGCGGTAGCCAACGCGGTGATGGACGCCCTGCGTCCTTTTGGCATAAAGCACCTGGACATGCCCTACACCCCGGAAAAGGTCTGGCGGGCCATCCACAGCAGCCAGCTGGCCCAGGCAGCGGACTAAGGCTTACACGGGGCGGGGGTCTCCCCTGCCCCTTCACGAGGAGGTCTATGTACACCGCGCCCTTTACCTACAGGAAGGCAACCAGCCTAGCCGAGGCGCTGCAGCTCCTGCAGCAGGACCCAGAGGCCAAACTCCTAGCCGGGGGACACAGCCTGATTCCGGCCATGAAGCTGCGGCTGGCCGCACCGAGCACCCTCATTGACATCTCCAAGCTGTCCGAGCTCCGGGGGGTGCGGCGCGAGGGGGAGACCCTGGTTATCGGGGCTATGACCACCTATCGGGAGATCGAAAACCACCCCCTTGTCAGGGAGCTCTGCCCCCTCATTCCCCAGGTGCTCCGCCATGTGGGCGACCCCATGGTTCGGGCCAAGGGCACCATCGGGGGCTCCCTGGCCCACGCCGACCCCGCCGCCGACCTGCCCGCAGCCATGCTGGCCCTGGGGGCCAGGATCAAGGCCCAGGGGCCGGGCGGTGCCCGGGTCATCGAGGCCGAGGAATTTTTCACCGGTATGTTCAGCACGGCGTTGCAGGAAGGGGAAATCCTCACCGAAGTCCACATCCCCATCCGGCCCGGGGCCCGCACGGCCTACGCTAAGTTCCCCCACCCAGCAAGCCGCTACGCGGTGGTGGGCGTTGCGGTGGTGGTGGACGGCGGCGAGGTGCGGGCGGCCGTAACCGGAGCGGGTGAGCACGCCATGCGCCTTGGCAAGCTCGAGCAGGCCCTCTCCGGAAAACCCCTAACCGCTGAAGCCATCTCCGCAGCCTGCCAAAACCTCCTGTCCCCCGAAGGCCTCAACCACGACCTAGCTGCCTCGCGTGAGTACCGGGCTCACCTGGTGGACGTGATGGCCAAACGGGCCCTTATGCAGGCGCTGGGCCTCTAGCGGGTCCCAGGGCAATTGTGGGGGCCTCAACCGAGAGGCCCCCCCTCCCTATGTGAAGATAGGAGCATGTTTCCGTCATCGGTAGAGGAAACCCAAAGGGCCCTCGAGGAGCACCAGTACATTGCGGACAGGGGCCTCGCGGTGGCGGTCTTCCTGGCTCTCAGGCTCGGCCGCCCCCTCCTGCTGGAAGGCGAGCCTGGGGTGGGCAAGACCGAGGTCGTCAAGGTGCTGGCCCAGGTGCTCTCCACCCGCCTCATCCGGCTGCAGTGCTACGAAGGGCTGGACGTGAGCAGCGCGGTCTACGAGTGGGACTACGCCCGGCAGATGCTGCAAATTCGCCTGCTCGAGGCCGCTGGCGAGCGGACGCAGGAGAGGATACGCCAGGAGGTCTTTGGGCCCGAGTTCCTGCTCAAGCGACCCTTGCTGCAAGCCCTGGAGAGCCAGAATGGCAGACCCCCGGTGCTGCTTATTGACGAGCTGGACCGAGCCGACGAGGAATTCGAAGCTTTCCTGCTGGAATTCCTCTCCGACTGGCAGATCACCGTACCCGAGGTGGGCACCCTCAGGGCTGAGCGCCCTCCGGTGGTGGTCATCACCAGCAACCGCACCCGCGAAATCCACGACGCCCTCAAACGCCGATGCATGTACTACTGGATTGACTACCCCAGCTTTGAGAAGGAGTACCGCATCGTGCGGGAGAAGGTCGTGGGCCTACCAGAAAAACTGGCCCAGCAGGTGGTGGCCTTCGTGCAGGAACTGCGCAAGCAAGACCTCTACAAAGCCCCTGGGGTCGCGGAAACCCTGGACTGGGCGGCCTCACTACTGGCCCTGGGCCAAACCGAGCTAAACCCAGAGGCGGTGGGGGAAACCTTAGGGGCGTTGCTCAAGTATCAGGACGACGTGCTCAAGGCCAAGGACCGGGTGCGGGACCTCTTGGCTCGCGCCCAGGCGCCCACCCCCCTATGACCGAAAACCTGCTAAGCCACGTGGTCGGTTTCACCCGGACCCTGCGCCGGGAAGGGATTCGGGTCACCCCAGGGCAAACCGCTGCTTTTGCTCGGGCACTGGGGGAGATTTCCATTTTCGACCCGGTGAGCTTCTACTACGCAGCCCAAACCACCCTGGTCAACCGCCACGAAGACCTGCCCAAGTTCTCCTCGGCGTTCCAGCGCTACTGGAAAGGGCTGAACCTGGAGCGCTTCCCCGGCGAGCTACTGCAACAGGCCCCCGCCCCACCTAAAAAAGACCCCCGGGCGCGGCCAGGCGAGGTAGGACGGGAACCCCAGCCCAATGGCCCGGGCGAGACACCCCCCCAGCCCCTCGTGGACCGGGCTCTGACCTACGCCCCTACCGAGGTACTCCGGCAAAAGCGTTTTGACCAGATGAGCGAGGCTGAGCTCGAGGCCGCCCGCAAACTCCTCTACCGTATGGTGTGGAACCCGCCTCTGCGGCGTACCCGCCGGCTTGGGGCTCGGGGACACGAGAAAATAGACCTGCGCCAGAGCCTGCGCCAGTCTTTGAGGCATCAAGGGGAGGTGCTCCAGCTGGTCTGGCGGGCGCGCAAGCGCAAGCCCCGTCCCATCGTGGCCCTGGCCGACGTTTCGGGTTCCATGGAGCGCTACGCCCGAATGCTGCTCCACTTTCTCTACGCCTTTTCCCTAGCCCAAGCCCGCCGAGGGGCCCGGCGAGTGGAAACCTTTACCTTTGGCACCCGCCTGACGCGAATTACGCGCACCTTTCAGAAAAAGAGCGTAGATGCGGCGCTAACCGAGGTGGGACGGGAGGTCAAGGACTGGTCTGGAGGCACCCGAATTGGGGCCTGCCTCCACACCTTCAACCACACCTGGGCCAAGCGGGTGCTGGGACAAGGGAGCATCGTTCTCATCATCTCCGACGGCTGGGACCAGGGAGAGCCCGAGCTGCTGGCCTTTGAGATGGAGCGGCTCCAGAAGTCCTGCCACCGTCTAATCTGGCTCAACCCCCTGCTGGGCACGCCTGGCTACCAGCCCCTTACCAGGGGCTTGGTAGCCGCCTTGCCCTATGTGGACGACTTTCTACCCGTGCACAACCTCAGCAGCTTAGAGAAGCTGGTGGAAGCGCTGGACCAGCTCGAGGTCTAGACTGCCTTCACCGCTTTTCGCACCTCCTGGACAAAGGCCCGGGTCCTCTCGTCCTGCTCGTGCACCACCCAGGGTGTGGCTTTTGCCCTGGGCCAGCGGTCAAACAGGGTCTCCAGCCACTGCACCAGGAGGTCTGGGGCCATTGGGCCCGAGGACTGGTAGTGCACGCTTCCCCCCCTCAGCGTAACCTTCCCCAGCGCCTCATAGTGACTGGGGGAGGTGTGCTGCACCAAGATACGGAAGGTATCGCCTGAATCCTCCCCTACACACTCCAGCACATGCCCCTCAGCCAGGCTGTTAATCCTGTGCGGTGTGAGCATACCTTGATGGTACGCTACGGGGTCTTGGGTTTCCAGCGCCGGATCTAATCCCGGACCACGATGTTCAACAGCTTGCCCGGCACGTAGATCTCCCTGACCACCTCCTTGCCCGAAAGGTACTGGGCCACGTTGGGTATCTGACGAGCAATGGCCTTTATCTCCTCCTCGCTAGCGCCCACCGCCACCTGGGCCCTGCCCCGCAGCCTTCCGTTGACCTGGACCACCAGCTCAAAGGTGTCGGCCACCAGCGCATCAGGGTCGGTCACAGGCCAGGGATGGTTGAAGACGGAGTCCTCGTGAAACTCGTGCCAAAGTTCCTCCGCCAGGTGCGGGGCGAAGGGAGCCAGCATCTGGATGTAACGCAACACAGCCTCGCGGAAGACCGGGGTTACCCCTTCCCGCCTCCGGTAGTCGGAAAGCGCGTTCAAGAACTCCATCAGCGCGGCAATGGCGGTGTTGAAGCGCAGGTCTTCCAGGTCCTCGGTGACCTTCCGAATGGTCTGATGCAACTTCTGGTAAAGGGCCTTATGAGGGCCCTCCAGGGTGGCCACCTCGAGCGCCCCCTGGGCTTTCAGCTCCAGCCGGTTCTCGGCCACCAGGCGGTAAACCCGATTCAGGTAGCGCCAGGCCCCCTGCACCCCTTCCTCCGTCCAAACCATCTCGTTCTCCGGAGGAGCGGCGAAGAGAATGGTTATCCGGGCGATGTCAGCCCCCTGCTCCCTGACGAAGGGGCCCACCATCACCCCGTTGCCCAGACTCTTGCTCATTACCGCGGGCTTCCAGAAATAGGTTTTCCCCTCCTCCTGGCGAAGCTCAGCCCCGCCCTTCTGCGCCTCCTCCAAGGGGATGCCTTGGGGAATCTCGAGCTTGCTGCGCCGGGCATCGTCCTTAAAGTAAACCCGTCCCTCGCGGAGTTCCACCTCCCCCACATTCGTCCACCCCATCACCATTCCCTGGGTAAAGAGCCCCTCAAAGGGCTCCTCCGCCTCTACCATCCCCAGGTCGTGCAGGAATTTGGTAAAGAAGCGGGCGTACAGGAGGTGCAAAATGGCATGCTCTATACCGCCAATGTACTGGTCTACCGGCATCCAGAAGTTGGCCTTCTCCGGGCTGAAAGGCTGCTCTGTGTTGTGGGGGTCGGTGTAGCGCAGGAAGTACCAGGACGAGTCAAAAAAGGTGTCCATGGTATCCGTGTCGCGCCGAGCAGGCCCCTTACACTGGGGACAGGTGCACTCGTAAAACTCGGGGTGAGCCGCCAGGGGGCTCTTTCCCTTGGGGCGAATCTCCTCCACATCCTTCAGGGTAGGCAGCAACACCGGAAGGTCCTCGTAGGGAACGGGCACAACACCGCACTTATCGCAGTGAATCATGGGGATGGGGGTACCCCAGTACCGCTGGCGGCTAATGAGCCAGTCCCGCAGACGGTAGTTAACTTTAGCCTGGCCGATTCCCTTCTCCTCCATCCAGGCAATAATCTTCTTCTTGGCCTCCTCTACGTAGAGGCCGTTCAGAAAACCAGCGTTGATGGCCGGGCCATCCCCGGTGTAGGCCTTGCCCTCCCAGCCCGGGGGCGGTTCCACCGTGCGAACGATCTCCAGGCCGAACTTCTCGGCAAACTCCCAGTCCCGTTCGTCCTGCCCTGGCACCGCCATAATGGCACCCGTGCCGTACCCTGCCAGAACGTAATCGGCAACCCAGATGGGAATCTCCTTGCCGTTTGCGGGGTTGATGGCGTAGGCCCCAGTAAAAACCCCCGTTTTCTCCCGATCCTCCCGCTGACGCTCAACCTCGCTCTTCATCCTGGCAGCGGCTACATAAGCCGCCACCTGGGCCCTCTGCTCAGGGGTAGTAATCCTTTCCACCAGCTCATGCTCGGGGGCCAGCACCATGAAGGTAGCCCCGAATATGGTGTCGGGGCGGGTGGAAAAAACCCGGATTTTAAGGTCGTGCCCCTTTACGGGGAATTCAAACTCGGCCCCCACGCTCTTGCCAATCCAGGCCCGCTGCATGGCCTTGACCTTTTCGGGCCATCGGGGGAGTTTATCAAGGTCGTTCAGCAAACGCTCAGCATACTCGGTGATTTTGAGGTACCACTGCTCGAGCTCCCGCTTTTCAACCAAAGCCCCGCTGCGCCAACCTCGGCCATCGATAACCTGTTCGTTGGCAAGCACGCTCTGCTCCACCGGGTCCCAGTTGACCAAACTTTTCTTCCGATAAACCAGGCCCCTTTCATACATTTTCAGGAAAATCCACTGGTTCCACTTGTAGTACTCGGGCAAGCAGGTAGTCACCTCGCGGCTCCAGTCGTACTGGATGCCCATCAAAGCTAGGGACTCTTTAGACTGCTGGATATTGCCAAAAGTCCAATCGGCAGGGCTTACACCGTACTTGAGGGCGGCGTTCTCGGCGGGCAAACCAAAAGCATCCCACCCAAAGGGGTGCAGCACGCTATAGCCCTGCTGAGTGCGGAATCGGGCCAGGGCATCGCCCATGGTGTAGTTCTTCAGGTGGCCCATGTGCAGGTCACCGGAAGGATAAGGGAACATCACCAAAACGTAGGCTTTCTTCTTTCCCTCAACCTCCTTTGCCCTAAGAAGACCCTTCTCTTGCCAGTACTTTTGCCATTTGGGCTCGATTTCGTGTGGGTTGTACTTATCGGTCGCAACCATGGCTCGCCTCGCGGTTAGCAGGGCTTATTGTATCGGCTATCAGAATTAACCCCCCCCTCCAAATGAGCGAAGGGGGAGGCTGACCAAACCCCCTACCGACGCGCTAGAAGTGCGTTAGACATAGGCACTATGTTACCAAAGAATGTGGGCTTGTTCAAAAAACTGGTGCCGGGGATGGGACTCGAACCCACACGCCCTTGCGGGCAACGGATTTTAAGTCCGTAGCGTCTACCATTCCGCCACCCCGGCAAACCTAGGGCATCGCTCTAGCCCCTGCTCGAGGCAACCCCAGCATAAGCTCCACGGATAAAGTGTTCAATCCTCACTCGAGCTTTCGCCCGAGTGCAACTAGCGAAAACAACCCTGGCTCGAGCCCTGGAGCTAGCAGTTTCAATCCTCACTCGAGCTTTCGCCCGAGTGCAACGGGAGTCCGCCCTCCGGGGCTTACGCCCTTGACGGGTTTCAATCCTCACTCGAGCTTTCGCCCGAGTGCAACCACGACCCCGGCTATCAGGAACTTGCGCCA
>NZ_JANXCG010000031.1 GCF_025060375.1 Meiothermus sp.
CCCCGGCCCTGAGCAGCGCCCTGGCCTACTTCGACGGCTACCGCAGCGCCACCCTCCCCACCAACCTGGTGCAGGCCCAGCGGGACTACTTCGGCGCCCACACCTACGAGCGGGTGGACCGGCCCCGGGGGCAGTTCTTCCACACCGACTGGATGGGCCGGGGGGACACCACCAGCAGCCACAGCGTGTGATACCAAGCCCACGGGCAGCTTCGGGCGTGGGTGCTGGGCCCCGGCACCCACGCCCATCCCCTGGCTTTGGCCCGCCGCTACAGCCCTGGGGATGAGGGGCCCCGGCCTACCTGAGCCGGCTGAGGCGGAGCCTGGTCCCATCGTCGAACGTTCCCGCCGCCCAGATCTTCCCCTCGGAGGTCAGCACCAGCCCCTTCCCGAGGCCGAGGTCGGAGATCCGGCCAGAGAAGGCGAAACCGGGATCCGGTGTGCCGTCGGCCAGGTAGCGGGCCAGTACGCTGTTGGCCCGTACGAGCAGCTTGCTGTTGGGCTGCAGCGCCAGGCCGGTGATCTCGTAGTCGCCCCGCCGGATGACCGAGAACGAGGGGTCCCCCTCCAGGTCCTGCCTGAGGCGGATCACCCACCCCCCAACACTGCCGCGGTCCGTGGCCACCAGCACCCTTCCATCCGGCAGGGGGAGGAGATGGGAGACCGGTTTTCCGTCGTACACCCCAACCTGCCGCCAGGGCCGCCACCCTCCGGTCTCGCTGTCCCGCAAGAGGTCCCCTCCGGCGCTCAGGAGGGCTAGGAAGGGGTCGAAGTAGTTGAAGGACAAGCCCACCATGCTCCCCGCCAGGATGCGCCCATCCGGCAGGACCGCCAGGGCGTTGATCGAACCGGCATTGGGGATGGGAAGGCGGCTAAACCCGCCTGTGCCGAACGAGGACACGGGGTTCAGGTTCGCGCTGAAGCGGGCCACGAAGGGGCTGGAAACGCTCCCTCCACCAACTAGGAAACCGCCTTCATAAGCCAGGATGGCCGTCGCCTGCTCATTGGAGTACAGGTCGTCGCAGGGGTCCGCCGGGCTCTTTGGATCGTGCTCTAGGTTGAACCTGCGCCGCCATGCTTCCTGTCCCCGGGAGTCTAACCTGAGAAAGAACAGGTCTGTCGAGATGCGGTATATGCTGCATCCCCGGTTGTGGATCGTACGCACCTCTCCTGCCAGCAGGACCCCGCCATCCGGAGTGAGGAGGCCGGCGTAAAAGCCGGGCTCCGTTTCGTCGCTCTCAGGGGTGAGCCGGAACACACCGCCATCGCCAAAGGTGGGGTCGGGCTCCCCGCTTGGCAGAAAGCGGGCCACGAAGGCTTTGTCCATCAGTACAAGCTTGCCGTCCGATTGGATGCCCAGAAGGTGCGTGTTGATAGCCCGTCCGCCGCCCGGGATGCCGTGCTCCACCTGGCCCCCGTTGCCGAAGCTTGGGTCCGGCTGCCCTCGCGGTTCGCCGGCGCCACTGGGCAGCCCCAGGCCTACGGGGTCCCGCACCTGTCCGTTGGCCTGGCCGTCCGCATCCAGGGGCCCGCCGTCCTGTACCTGGAATGTGGCGGTGTTTCCGGAAAGCTGCGCTCCCGGCACCGGGCTGCAACCGGCACCCGTGCACTTCAGGAGCACCGCGCCCTGGGGGATGGCCTGCGGGAAGGTCAGGGTGACCGAGAGCGCCGCCCCTGGCCCGGACACCCGGGCGGTGAAGGCGAGCCCCCCGTAGGGGGTCTGATACCCGGGGGCGCTCAGGCTTGCGGGGCTTGGCCCCTCCTGAAAGCCTCCTCCCTGGAGGCTTACCTGCACCGGGCCTCCGGGGGTATCCACGCTGCCGGCAGCACGGCCGAGGTCGCCGCTGCCTTCCCTCTGGTTGGTGCATCCTGCAAGCAGGGCCAGGAGCAGAAGGTACTGTGGGGTGAACCTTTGCATACCACCTCCCGCGGTTTAGTCTCCCCGATGGGGGCTTACACAGGTCTTAACTGCGTGCCCCGGAACCAGGCTCCGGCCTGTCCTGAGCGGGGCCCCGGCGCCCCTACATTCCCGGAGGCAGGCTCCGGGGGATGCCCCTGGCGTAGACCTCGGCCTGCCGGGATGCCCACACCCCGTTGGCATACCGCACCGCGACCCGCACGCGGACGGCCCCGATGAGGGCCCGGGGGTCGGAGGTGGTCAGGTCCGGTTGCAGCGAGGGGATGAGCAGCACCCTGTCGATCGTGCTTTCGATGCCCGCGAAGTAGAGGGTACCCAGATCGGTGCCTGTCCGCTCGATCGAGTCGGCCACCACGCCCTCGCTGTGGAGGGCGAGGCCAGACCAGTCCCTGGCCGTCTGGGCGGGGTTGGTGTTCGGGTTCCAGGTCACGCCCCGCACCTGGTACTCCACCAGGACCACCCCGCTGTTCCCTGGGGCAGGGTCCAGGCTGGCCGCGTGGGGGCCTCTTCCCTCCAGCCGGTAGGCGAAGCCGCAGTAGCCCCCCGAGAGGGGGCAGTAGGCCGTGCCAGGCGGCAGGAGGACGGCCAGGGCTTCCCCGCCTGTGGTGAGGCTGCGGCCCCCAGGCAGGGTGAGGGTGACCCCATTGGGGTAGATGTAGGCCGCCTGGGCCACGACATCCCCAAGGCGCAGGGTGGCTAGGCGCACGTCCTCCTGGACGCGTCCCGCGAGCACCTGCCGGTTGCTCAGGTTCTGGTTGCGGAAGATGAGGTCGCTTGCGAGCGCGACCACCACGCCAAAGACGGCCATGGCCACCAGAAGCTCCACAAGGGTAAGTCCGCCCTGTCTCATGCTCGCCTCCCTCAGCGCAGCCCGGAGGAGCTCGGGTTGCCGATATCGGCCATCACCCGGGCCCTGATCTCGCTCCCCCTCCGGACGGTGACCACCACCCGCCGGAGGGGCGGCTGGCCCGAGCCGGTGTAGGCGCTGCCGTCGGGGTTCAGGCGGAGGCTGGCCTCCACCTGCGCGGAGAGCCCTGCCCCGGCCAGTCTCCCGGCCAGCGCGTCCAGCCCCGGGGGGGTGCTCCCCGAGGCGAAGTGGGCGGGGTTGCTCCAGTGGGTGCGGTAGTGCTCGGCCACGGCCTGGGCGTACTCGCTGGCGAGGGCGTTCAGCCGGCTCTCCCGCGCGATGCGCAGGCTGCTTCCGAAGCTGCCGACCACCATTCCGAGGGCCAGGGTCAGGATGACCAGGGCCACCAGCACCTCCACAAGGGTAAAGCCTTCCTTACCCCTCACGGCGTCACCACCTTTCCCGTAGGCAGCAGCACCACCGGCCGGGGGGGCCTGCTGCCCAGCTGCAGCTCGATGCGGTACTGGGAGAGAGGGAAGCCCCGGCCGACGTACTCCACCGTGGTGGAGGGGCTGACCGAGGTTACCCGCACGCCGTGGGGCAGGGTCAGGCTGCCCGCGGGTCCCTCTGAGTTAGACCAGCTGAGCTGGCTGCTCCCCAGGGTGAGGCGGACCGTGTAGGGACGGCTCTCGGTGAGGGCCCGGTTCCCCACCTGGCGCAGGGCCTCGGCCAGCTCGGCCCGGGCCTGGTTGAGGCGGCTGTTCTGCAGGTAGGCGGTGAGGCCGACCCCGCCAACGGCCAGGAGGGTACCCAGGACCAGCAGGACGGCTAGGAATTCCACCAGGCTGAGGCCTCTCATGGTCCACCTCGCGTGTACTGGAGCCTGTAGCGTATCCCCTCGGGCAGGTACGGGAGCTCAAAAGGGTAGACCTCGCGCCGGCTGCCGTCCACGAAGTGGAGGGTGTAGCGGCCCCCTTCACGGGAGGTGTAGTCCACGGTGGAGGGATTCAGCCGCTCTAGCGGCTCCTCCGCCAGGGGGCGGGCAGGGGCAGCCTGACCCTGGGTATCCGTTTGGACCACGACGGCTGGCCGGGCCTCAGGGGGCCTGGCCTCGGGCGCAGGCCTCCTCCACAGCAAGAGGAGCATGGCTAGCGCCAAAACGGTGAGCACAAGAGCTACCCGCATCATCTCACCCTCTCTGCAGGATCTGCCGAAAGGCGCCAGGAGACTGTCTGGCCGGGGTTGCCCACCACCATGTTGAAACCGTACCCGCCGTTTCTCAGGCGGTGGTCGTAGTGCACCGTCAGGAGGCAGTTCTCGCTGCCGGCTACGAAGTAGGGCTGGCCAGGTGCGTTGCAGCCACGGTTCGCATCGCTCTGACTGGAAAGAAAGCTGTACCTGTTGCCCATCCACCATGTTGCTGCGGTGCGGCCTGGGGCTAGGATACCAAGCTCCTTGGCCACCAGCCCCCCGTTGATGGCCATCCCCAGCATGCTGGTCTTGCCGGCAATGCGGAAGTTGCTGTAGAGGAAGGCGTCTACCCGGGTGACCTGAGCCTCGTAGGACAGATCCTCGTCCCGGATCACGCGGAGGGTCTGCCCTTGCAGGTGGAAAGCCCCGATGACCCGCCCGCTGTTGTCCCTGAGGTCTTGAGGGGTATCCCTGTTGGGCAAGGAAGAGGGACACCCGGCCGCTCCAGGGGAGAGATTCGCCAGCCTGCAGGCGATCGCCAGCGCTGCGGCTGAGGGTATGCGGGCGGCCTCGAGCTGCCG
Organism: Meiothermus sp.; assembly: GCF_025060375.1. GTDB lineage: Bacteria > Deinococcota > Deinococci > Deinococcales > Thermaceae > Meiothermus. The sequence continues at coordinate 4,537 of NZ_JANXCG010000031.1, forward strand.
CCGGAACTCATCCCTCTGGGCTACGGTTCCGTTGCCCGAGGGAAAGCTCCAGCGCCAGGTGTTGTACCTGAGGTTGCTGCTGCCGAGCAGCAGGGAGCGGTACACGCTGTCCGAAATCCAGCTCTGGAAGTTGCCGCTCCCGTCTATGTAGCCCGGGCGGAAGCTGTAGGAGTAGGCGTCCTGCGCGGGGTTAGCCTGGTTGGAGATCTGCGCCACCACCAGGCTCGCGGGCACCTCGTTGCCCTCGATGTCGTAGTAGCGCCCGTTCCTCAGGATGAGCTCATCCCCGTTGGTCCGGTTGTAGTAGCGGGGGCTGCTGCCGCCCGGCCAGAAGCCGAACTGGTTGCGGTAGAAGTCGGAGGACTGCCTGAGGTCCATCGGCAGGAGGTTGCCGCTCGCGTCCCGCTCGGTGTAGTCCCCGATCACGGTGCTGCCCCGGGCAGCGAGCCGGAGCTCGTCCCGCCCGGCGGAGATGTTCTGCCGGGCGCAGCGGTCGGGGTCGGTGATGCCGGTGCACACCCCCTGCCCGGGCCTGTCGGGGGGGTTGCTGTAGGTCAGGTTCCCCGCGATGTACAGGTTGCGCCCGGCATAGATAGCCCCCCGGCCCCGCACCACCCCCTTGATGATGACGTCGCCCGTCACGTAGACATCCTTGTCGATCACGATGGGGTTCTGCGGCGTGCCGATGAGCACCAGGTTGCCCTCGTGCACCCGGTTGATGCCGCTCACCACCCCGGTGGCCAGGTTCGTCAGGGTCTGGGTGCGGCCCAGGGCCAGAATGAGCCCCCCGCTGATCCGCCCGTTGGCGCTGTTCATCGCTACCGTGCGCTTTATCGGAGGAAAGTCGGGTATGCCGTCCCCATCCGTATCCTGCGGCAGGGCGGGGTTGGTAGAGTTCGCCTCCACGTTGCCTGTTACCAGGGAGCCGTTGATCCGGTAGGCGTTGAGGGTGCCCGCGCCATCCGCCCAGTGGTTGCCCCGGACCAGCCGGCCCTGGCTGTCGCGGGGGGTGTCGTCGTTGGTGATGGTGCGGGCTGCGTACAGGCTGCCGTAGATCACGGAGTTGTACCCGGAGCCTGCGCCACTGCTGCCTTCCTGGCCCCAGCCCGGCCGGTGGTGGTAGAGCGCCCCTACGTCCCCGTAGACCCGGAGGTGGCAGTACATGCAGTTGGTGGTCTCGGAGAGCATGGCCAGCTTGAAGACGTCGTTCTGACCGAAGCTGATGCGGCGGACCACGGTCTGGCTCTGGGCGCCCCGGGTGGCTGTGGCGGCCACCTCGAGCCAGCCGTACTCGGCCCCCGGCGGGGAGCCGCGGAGCACCCGCCAGCGGCCGGTGATACCGTCCCCCAGGTCCACCGTCTGGGTGGTGGGGTTGGTTGTGGCCATCTCAATGTAGCGGGGCACGCTCACCCCTTGCTGCCGGTAGTCCAGCACCAGGTGCAGCCTGGCCCGCTCCGAGAGGCTGTCTGCGGCCTGGGCGAGCTCGTCTCGCCCTCGCACCGCGCTGCCCTGCCGCGTCTCGGAAAGCACGCTCATGCTCAGGATGGCCATGGTGGTGGCCGTCAGGAGGACCGCCACCAGGGCGGTCACCAGGGCGATACCCTCTCTTCTCATACAGCTCTGTTTTGCACCAGACTAGGGGACCTGCACATCCCCCAGATGGGGGGGTTTTCGTTAACTAAAGGCGTGCTGGGGGCTGGCCGTAACGTGCATGGATCACAAGAATGTTCGCAGGGAGCCCACCTGCTCTAGCGGTGGGAGGTCTGCCGTCCAGGGTCTGGACTGTGCCCTGGGCAACAGGACCGCGCCGCCTAGCCGCAGCCGCTTCGGCCTCCGCAAGCGCCGGGCCGGGCGGCCTACGGGTGGGGACTACCCTGCGGGTTTCCACCGGCAAGAAGGGAGCATGCCTCTGGTCCTCCCTCTCGGTGCCGGGGAGGTGGCGGGAGAGGCTGGGGCACGTCTACGGGGATGCTCGGTCCTTCAGGCGGGGGGATGACTGGCTCGTCGTGCTGCCCCTCAGGATGCCCCCACCCCGACCGTCTGTGATGGGAGCGGTGAGACCGTTATCGGGGTGGGCCTGGGCATCGTACGGTTGGCCCCGGTCAGGCAACCCGGGAGCGTGTTCGCGGTGAACGGGGAACCCATTCGGCGCAGGCGGGAGCGCTTCGCAGCCCTGCGCCACCGCCGCGCCGACCGGGTGCGGGTCCTGCGGGCCTCAGCCACAAGGTGGCCAGGGCGCTGGTGGAGCTTGCCGCCCAGTACCCCAACCCGGTGCTGGCCCTGGAGAGCCTGGACGGGATGCGGGGCAGA
>NZ_JANXCG010000043.1 GCF_025060375.1 Meiothermus sp.
CCAGAATGGAAGGAGATGGGCTCATAGAGTTCCCTTTGTGTACCAACAGTCTACACCGGTTTCTCACCCGCCCTTTGGGTAGATTAGGGGTCATGCGCCAGGCGCTGCTTTTGCTCGCCCTAGCCCTCCTGCCCTTTGCCCTTGCCCAAGAGCCCTCGGCACCCGGTACCTACGCCATAGCCCGCATCGTCGCCCTCAACGAGGGCACCGCCACGGTGGAGGTGGGCGGGCGGCGGGTGGAGGCCGAGCTACCCACCGAGTTCGTGGGCTTTTGGGTAGGACAGCGGGTGGTGGTCTACCAAGCCGACGGCAAGACCTACATCGCCGAGCCGTACCGCATTCCCTACCTGTGGGGTCTGCTGGGGCTATTCGGGCTTGTCACGGTGGCCCTGGGCCGGGGTAAGGGTCTACGCGGCCTACTGGGCACGGCAGCCAGCATGGGGGTGCTGGCCTTCTTCGTGGTGCCCCAGATATCAGCCGGGCAGAACCCCCTGCTGGTCACCTTTGTGGGGGCTTTCGGCATCCTAAGCCTATCCATCTACTTCGTCCACGGGGTCAACCGAAAGACCACCGCCGCCCTCATCGGCACTACCCTGGCCACAGCGGTAGCGTTGGTGCTCTCCTCACTCCTCACCGAGTGGATGCAGTTCACCGGCCTCACCTCGGAGGAGACCTTTCTGGCCCGCTTCCAGCTCGGCGGGCAGCTCGACCTGGTGGCGCTGTACCTGGCAGGGGTGGTGGTGGGGGCCTTGGGGGCCCTCAACGACGTAACGGTAACCCAGGCCGCGGTGGTGCAGGCGCTGGTGCAGGCCAACCCGCGCTACAGGGTGCGGGAGCTGTACAACCGGGGTATGAGCGTGGGCTTTGACCACATCGGTAGCCTGGTCAACACCCTGGTGCTGGCCTATGCGGCGGGTTCCCTGCCCCTGCTCCTTCTAATCAGCAAGAGCGATGTTCCGCTGGTTTTCTTGGTGAACAACGAGACCTTCGCCGCCGAGGTGGTCACCATGCTGGTCGGCTCTTTGGCCTTGGTGCTGGCGGTACCGCTGACCACGCTGGTAGCGGCCTGGCTCTTGCGAGGAAGAAGCCTCGACTACATCAACCGGCGCTGGCCCAGGTAGGAAGGGGTCGTCACCGGGTCGGTCCAGGCAGCAGCTAAGCCTCCTAGCGTCTGTACAGCCGCCGCTCGGCCTCTATGGCCTGCAAGACCTCCTGAATCTCTCGGGTAAGGGTGCGGATCTCCTCCAGATCAGCGGAGCTTTTGAGCTGGGCTTTGAGCTTATCCAGCCGCATCTCGTAGTAGACCTCCCGCACCCGGGCCATGGCCACGGCCAGGTGCGCCTCGAGCTCGGCTCGCTCAAAGCTCGGGCTCTTCATCAAAATGTCCATCAACCTGGCCCCTTCCCCCCGCTGTTCAAAGTGGCGCAGAACCCGGCTTCTGCCGTGCTTGGAGCGAGAAACCTGCACGAATTCGGCCAGCAGGCTTCCCTCCGGCGGCCAGGTATTGGCCTCCACGTAGCGCACCCAGTCCTCAAACTCCTCCTCTGGGACCGCATACAGCAAGGCTACAACGTCCAGCTCGCGCAGCAAGCGCCTCTCGGTCAGGTCGGGGCGGCCCAGGCTCAGCCGGGCCAGCGGGTCGCCAGGGGAGGCCCGGCGGGGCTCGGGGGCCCGGGACAGGTAGTCCTCCAAAGCCCGGGGCGAGATGCCCAGGGCGCTGATGACCTTGGCCTTGAGCCGCTCCGCCACCCGGTCAAAGGGCTCCGGCGAAACGAGGCGGGGCCGCAGGGCCTCCAGTACCCTCTGCTTGTGTTCAGGGCGGCGCAGGTCAAGGCCCTGAGCGGCCATCTGGAAACGGTACTCCACCTCTGGCAGGGCCTCGGCCAGGGCCTTCTCGAAGAGGGCCCGGCCCTCCGGAAGGAGGAGCAGGTCGCCGGGGTCCTTGCCCCCCTCGAGCAGCACCGCGTAGACCACGAAGCTCCGGGCTATTTCCAGGTTCAGGCTCTGTAAGGTGGCCCTACGCCCAGCCTCATCAGCGTCGAAGGCTAGGTAAAGCTCAGCCGCCTCAGCGCGGCGCAGAAGATGGGCCTGTTCGGGAGAGAGGGAGGAACCAAGCACCGCCACTGCCTCGGTAAAGCCCATCTGGTGTAGGGCAATCGCGTCAAAAAGCCCCTCTACCACCACAGCCCGCTGCCGCTCGCGGATGCTCTGGCGGGCCTGGGGGTAGGCGTAGAGCAGAAGGCTCTTCTTGAAAAGGGCGGTTTCGGGGGAATTGAGGTACTTGGGGTGGTCCTCCGGGGAAAGCGCCCGGGCGGTAAACCCCACGATGCGGCCCAGCGGGTCAAGGATAGGAAAGGTAATCCGGTTGCGGAAGCGGTCAAAGAGACGGCCCTCCCGCTCCACCAGCACCCCTGCCTCCAGCGCTTCCCGAGGACTTACCCCGTGGCGGTGCAGGTGCTTGAGCAGCCCATCCCAGGACGGGGGCGCGTAGCCCAGGGCAAAGCGCTCAATGGAGGCCTGGGTAAGCCCTCGAGCCTGCAGGTAGTCCAGCGGCGCGCCCTCCAGATGGCTTTGGAAATAGGTCTGGGCCAACTCCAGAACCTGCAGGGCCTCCTTTCGGGCCGAGGGCGGCCCCCCCCGCCTGGGCAGCTCCACCCCAACCTCCTGAGCCAGCCGCTCCAAGGCCTCGCGGAACTCGAGGCCCTCTATCCGCTGCAGAAAGGCGAAGATGTCCCCTCCCGCTTTACAACCGAAGCAGTAGCAGAGCCCCTTGGCCTCGTTGACGTAGAAGGAAGGGGTCTTCTCCTGGTGGAAAGGGCATAACCCTTTCCAAACCCCCCTGCCGGCCGGCTTGAGGGCCACATAGCGTCCTACCAGCTCCCGAATGGAGACGCGGGAACGGATTAGCTCAATGGCTTGAGCGCTTTCGGCATCCATACACCCCGCCTCCCGAAGCCAAAGCTGGCCCGGACGTAGGGCCCTATTCTAACCTGCCCGCGTCCGTTCGGGGCAGGGCGCAGCCCTAGCCTGCCAGCGCAACCAGACCCCAAGCACGCCGTACCCCCGAAGTTGTTGGGGCTCAAAGCTGGGCCGCCTGCCGTCCACGAGCCCCCTGAGGGTCTGTTGCCAGGCCCAGGCCAGAGGGGTTTTGGCCTCGAAATCGAGGAGCCCCAGAGGCTCCTGTCCCTTCATCAGCAAAAGCTGAGCCTGCAGAAGCCGGGCGTAGCCATGCTGGGTTTCAAAGCCGGAGGCCAGCGTACTCCGAAACAGGTAACGGGAGAGGGCTAGGGCCTTCTGGCTCGAGCGGCCGCCCAAAAAAAGGCCCAAGCTCACCAGGGCATGGTAGTAGAGGCTGGGGTTGCCCACCTGCCGGGCCAGCCTCGCCGCCCGCTGCAGGTGAGGGATGGGGTCCTGCCGAAGGTGCCCTTTGCGCAGCCCCAGCGCAAGTTCCCCTACCGCCTGGGCCTCGACGTCCTCCAGCCCCTCCAGCCCCCGCAAAAGCCGCAACAGCACCTCACTGTCTCGTCCCGAGGCCAGCGCGCGGGCCAAGGCCAGGTAGGCCAACAGGGAGGCAGAAGGGCTGCGGGCCAGCGCGGCCTCTCCGTAGTAGAGGGCTTCCTCGAGCTGCCCCGACTCCAACAGGTAGCGCAGGCGCACCCGGCTCACCCGCTCAACCGCCCAGGTCGGGGCCCCCTCGAGGCACAGGAGGCCCTCCTCCAGAAGGCTACCGGCCCACTCGAGCTGGCCCAGGTCCAGGCACAAGGCTGCCCGGCTGCTTTGGTACAGGCTGCGAAACCAGGCGGGTAGTGCCTCGTGGGGCGGCGGACCCAGGGCCTTCAGGGCCTCTTTGGGCCTGAACTGCCGCCAAAGCGCCTCGGAGCAGATCTGACGGGCCTCAAAGCACCCCACCGGGCTCTGCGCATGCTCCTCCAGATAGGCCTCGCAGGCCGCCCGGGCTTGCTCCAGCTGGCCCGACCTCAGCCAAAGCCGGGCCTTCACCAAAAGGGCCGAGCCCTGCAAGGCTGGAGGCAGCCCCTCGAGTAGGGTCAGCGCCTCGTCCGTGGGAGCGGTTCGGGCCAGGGCCAGGGCCAGCCGGGGCTCCAGCGGCTCCTCCCGCCGAAGCTCCTTGGGTTCGTCCTGGCCCAAGGCCCAGGAGGCCTCCAGGTAAACCGCCCGAGCCCGCTGGCGCAGCACCAAAGGAGCCTCCGAAGCAGCGAGGAGCCGGCCTGCCAGCTCCAGGGCCTCGCCGTAGCGGCCTAGGGCCAGATGGGCCTCTGCAGCTTCCAGCACAGCCTGGCCGCGGACCCCACCCTCAGCCAGGCGCAGGGCCTCGAGGTAGCCCAGCAGGGCCTCCGCATAGCGCCCTTCGCTCCAGGCCTGCTGCGCCGCCAGGCGCCACAACCGGTAAGCAGCGGCGGTCTCCCCTGCGGCCTCGAGGTGGGCGGCGGCCTCGGACAGCCGCCCCTGGCGCTGGTACCAGCGGGCAGCCTGCTGATGCCAGCGCCGCGCTTGCTGCCCCCCCACCTGTCCTAAAACCGCCTCTCGCAACCAAGGGACAACAAAGCGAAGCTGGCCCTTCCCGTCGGTCTCGAGAAAGCCTTCCCCCACCAGGCGGGCCAGGTCGGCCTCCTCCCCCACCAGGTGGCGCACCAGTTCGGGAGGGGCTGTAACCCCCAGCACCGCGGCGGCCTGCAGGGCTAACCGGGCCAGGCGGGGAAGAGTGTCCAGGCGCGGCTGGTATAGGGGTATAGGCTCGGGCTCCCCGCTGGGGGTGAGGCTTAGAACCTGCACTGCCAGGGGATACCCCCCGCTGGCCTCAACCAGGTGCTCAAGGCTGGCCGTGCCCAGGTCCGGGCGATAACACAGGATCAGGCGCCTGGACTCCTCCAGCGAAAGGGGCTCTAGGGGCAAAAAGACCACGTCGGGGTCCGCCCCCCAGCGGTTCTGCCGGGCCACCAGCACCAGCAGCACCCCGGCTGGGGCAGGGCGGCGGGTAAACTCGAGGACCGTCGCATCGGCACTCTGAAGGTCCTCCAAAATCACCACCACCGGCATCCCTCTCGCCAGCCGGCTCAGCAAGGCCCCCCAGGCCTCCACCAGCAGGGCGTCAAGCTCTGCGGCGGGCAGTGGGGGCCGCTGTCTAAGCCCAACGCTGAACTCCAGCGCCACTTGCAGGTGCTCAGGCAGCTCGAGCTGCCTGAGCTGGCCAAAGCCTCCGGGCAACAACCCCTGCAGGCCCTGGCGCAAGGTGTCGCGCAGGGGAATACCCTGGATGAGCCGGGGCACCATCACACCCTGCACCCCCTCGGGCAAGGTCTCTAGGAAGTAGCGGACCAGGTGTGACTTCCCCACCCCCATAGGCCCGTACACCACCACCCGGCGGCCCTCCCCCCTTCGCGCCGCCTCCAGGGCCTGCTGCAAAACCTCCAGCTCCCGCTCCCGGCCCACCATATCGAGCGGCCCCTGGCGCATCCCTAGGTACCGGAAGACCACCAAGGGCTCAGCAAAACCCCTAAAGGGCTGTGGCGGGAGGAGCTCGGTAATGGCCCTCGGCACCAGCCGCACGGTAACCTCGTCGCACCACACCTCACCGGGAGGGGCCGCCTGGGAGAGGCGCTGGGAGAGGTTGACTGCAGGCCCCAAAACAGTCTGATCGCCGGCCAGCCCTCCCCCTAGAGGGGTACGCAGGACCAGGCCGCTGGCCACACCCACCCGGGAAGGCAGGGGGCTCGAGGCCACCGTGGCCCTTGCCGCCTCCAGCGCGGCCTGCGCATCGGACTCTTGGCTCCTTGGCACCCCAAAAACGGCCAGAAAACCGTCTCCGAAGAACTTGTCTATGTGCCCCCCCCGCAGGCGAACTTGGCTGGCCGCAATTTGCAGGGCTTCGTTGGTGGTCTCCCAGGTGACCTCCAGAGGATGCCTCAGGGTGTACTCAGTAAAGCGCGATATGTCGAAGAAGAGCGCGCTCACCCAGCGTCGCTCCTGGATCAGCCCGCCCCCAGGCCGCAGGATCGCCCCACAGCGGAGGCAGCTCTCCTCGCCTTCGGGATTGCTGTGGCCGCAGCGGGGGCAGATCATAGATGAGAAAAACCCGTGGGCGGATGCCAAAAGATGCCGTGAAGAGTACGCAGGCTGTGCAAAATGCAGAGCGGCCCTCCCATCGCGAAAAGGCTTACTGGGCCAAGTCCAGTATAGGGGCTACTCCACGGGCGGGACAACCGCCGACAACAGGTGCTCAAGCTGCTCCAGACGCTCCGCCAGGACCGCCGGCGAGTCGCTGCGCAGGGTAACATGCCCCACCTTCCGTCCAGGGCGCACCGCCTTGCCGTACCAGTGGAGGTGGGCCCCGGGAATCTCCAGCACCCGGGTGAAGTCAGGCCGGAGCCCAACCAGGTTCAGCATGGCCGCGTGACCCCGCGGTGCGGTGGAACCCAGGGGCCAGCCCAGCACGGCCCGCAGGTGGTTCTCAAACTGGCTGGTCTCGGCCCCCTCAATGGTCCAGTGGCCGGAGTTGTGCACCCGGGGGGCCATCTCGTTGGCCCAAAGCTCCCCCTCTACCTCAAAAAACTCTATGGCCAACAGGCCCACATACCCCAAGGCCTCCATAACCCGTCGGGCTAGGGCCTCGGCCCGGGGCTGGAGGGCCTCAGCCTGGGGCGCGGGGGCCAGGCTCTTGTGCAAAATGCCCCTCCGGTGGTGGTTCTCCACCAAAGGGTAGAAGGCCAGCTCACCTCGGGCCGAGCGCACCCCCAGGATAGAAAGCTCTCGCCTGAAGGGCACGAAGGCCTCCAGAATCAGGGGCACCCCCCCCAGGGTGGCCCAGGCCTCCTGGGCCTGGGCCGGCTCGCGCAGCAAGAGCTGACCTTTCCCATCGTAGCCAAGGCGGCGGGTCTTGAGCAGGGCCGGGCAGCCAACGCGCTCCAGCCCCTCCAGCAGATCGGCGTAGCTTTCCACCGGATGAAAAAGGGGGGTGGGAATCCCCAAGCGCCGGAAAAAGGTCTTCTCACCCAGGCGGTCCTGAGCTACCTCCAGCGCCTGGGGGGGCGGGTAGACCGGCAGCCGCGGGACCAGCTTGTGCAGCGCGGCGAGCGGAACGTTCTCAAACTCGAGGGTCACCCGGTCCAACCCCTCGGCGAACCGCTCGAGCAAGGGCCCGTCCTCGTAGTCCCCCACCCAAAGCTCGGCCACCTGGCCCGCCGAAGCCCCGGCGGCAGGGTCCAAAAAGCGGAATTCCAGGCCCAGCGGATACCCGGCCAGGGCCAGCATCCGGCCGAGCTGCCCACCCCCCAAAACGCCAACCCGGGCACCCATAGCTCGCCTCAGCCCTGCCGGGGGTCGGGGTTTGCCAGCACCGCTTCGGTCTGGGCGGCGCGGTAGCGCTTCAGGGCCTCCCTGCACTGGGGGTACTTGTTGCCCAGGATGCTCACCGCCAGAAGCGCCGCGTTGATGGCCCCAGCCCGACCAATGGCCAACGTACCCACCGGAACCCCCGCCGGCATCTGCACAATGGAGAGCAGCGAGTCCAACCCCCTCAGGCTTCTGGACTCCACCGGCACCCCCAGAACCGGCAGGCTGGTTTTAGCAGCGGTCATACCCGGCAGATGGGCGGCCCCGCCTGCCCCTGCGATGATGACCTCGAGCCCCCTCCCTTCGGCCTGCTCGGCGTACTCAAAGAGCAGGTCGGGGGTACGGTGGGCGGAGACCACCCGAACCTCAAAGGGAATCCCCAGCTCCTCCAGGGTGCGGGCAGCTGGCTCGAGGGTTTCCCAGTCGGACTTAGAACCCATAATCAGGCCCACTAAGGGATGGGGTGGAAGCCTCATCAGCATCAGAAGGGTAGTTTACCCTTTCCTGGGCTCGAGCTGGGCCATCCTCCAAATTTTGGGCTGTTGCTCCTCAGGCTATGGGCAGTCTAGCAAAAAATCACCATAACTCAAGCCCGTCCCGCACCGGGGCCCTTGCCCTAGATTGGGGTCCGGGAGGAGGTATGCAGAAAACCCCCATCACAGTGGCCTACGGCGACGGCATCGGTCCTGAGATTATGCGCGCAGTGCTGCGCGTTCTGGAAGCCGGTGGGGCCCAGATAGAGCCCGAGCCCATCGAGATTGGCGAGAGCGTCTACCGCCGGGGACACACCAGCGGCATTGAGGAAAAGGCCTGGGAAAGCCTGCGCCGCACCCGGGTCTTCCTGAAAGCCCCGATCACCACCCCCCAGGGCGGGGGCTACAAGAGCCTGAACGTAACCGTGCGCAAGACGCTGGGGCTCTACGCCAATGTGCGGCCGGTGCGCAGCTACGAGCCTTTCATCGCCACCAAACACGGGGCCATCGACCTGGTCATCGTGCGGGAAAACGAGGAGGACCTCTACGCTGGGATTGAGCACCAACAGACCGACCAGGTGGTCCAGTGCTTGAAGCTCATCTCCAGGCCGGGAACCGAGCGCATCGTCCGCTATGCCTTCGAGTTCGCCCGACGGAACGGGCGCAAAAGGGTTACCTGCATTACCAAGGACAACATCATGAAGCTCACCGACGGTCTCTTCCACAGAATCTTTGAGGAAGTGGGGCGCGAGTACCCAGAGATACAAAGGGAGCACATGATCGTGGACATCGGGGCTGCACGCCTGGCTGAGACCCCCGAGCGCTTTGACGTCATCCTGGCCCCCAACCTCTACGGGGACATCCTCTCCGACATCGCCGCCGAGGTGGCGGGGTCGGTGGGACTGGCGGGTTCCGCGAACGTAGGGGACGACTGCGCCATGTTCGAGGCGGTACACGGCAGCGCACCGGATATAGCTGGAAGGGGCATAGCCAACCCCTCAGGGCTGCTGCAAGCCGCCGTTTTGATGCTGGTCCACATAGGTCAGCCCGAGGCCGCAGCACGGATCCAGAACGCCTGGCTCAAGACCCTGGAGGATGGTCTGCACACCCCCGACATCTACGACGAGCGGACCAGCCGGAAAAAGGTAGGCACCGAGGCCTTTGCCGATGCGATTATCGAGCGGCTTGGCCAGATGCCCGAACACCTCTCGCCTGCCCGGTTCAGCGAGGCCAGCAGGACCCCCATGCCCCCCATCCGGGTCCGAGAGTATCCCCCTGCCCAAAGGGAGCTGGTCGGGGTGGACGTCTTTTTCTGCTGGCGCGGCACCAAACCCGAGGAGCTGGCCGGAATTCTGCAGCCCTTCTCCAACGGAAAGCTCAGGCTCACCCTGATCACCAACCGGGGGGTCAAGGTCTGGCCGGGGGGTTTCCCGGAAACCTTCCGCACCGACCACTGGCGGGGACGCTTCATGAGCGAGGGGGGCTGCCTCAGCCACCGCGACATCGTGGAGCTGCTGGGGCGGCTGGCTGAGGCCGGCTTGGACTTCATAAAGACCGAGCACCTCTACACTTTCGACGGAAAACCCGGCTACTCCTTGGGGCAAGGGCAGTAGAATGGGAATCCGCGTGGAGAGCCAATTGTCGCTTCCAGCAAAGCCCATGGTACAGCCCTAGAACCCTGCAACTTGAACCTCAGCCCAAACCATGGAAACCCTAGAACTCCTTCGCGCCAACCTACTTTCTCCCGCTGTGCTGGCCTTCGCCCTGGGGATAGTGGCCACCCTGGTCCGTTCCGACCTCAGGATTCCCGAAGCCCTCTACACCAGCCTCTCCATCTACCTACTCCTGGCCATCGGGCTCAAAGGGGGGGCAGCCCTGGCCGCCACCCCCTGGAGCGAGCTGTGGAAGCCTGCTTTGGCTACCCTGGCCCTAGGGGTGTTCACCCCGTTGCTCTCCTACGCTGTGCTGCGGCGGCTCGGCCGAATGGATGTGGTCAACGCCGCAGCCCTGGCCGCCCACTACGGTTCGGTTTCGGCGGTCACCTTCATCGCCGCCAACTCCCTCATGCAATCCGTCAAGCAGCCGGTGGAGGGCTACCTGCCTACCCTGGTGGCCATCCTGGAGGTTCCGGCCATCGTTATCGCTCTGCTCATCGCCCGCCGCAACCTGAAAGGAGGCCCTATGGGCGAAGCGGTGCGCGAAATCCTCACCGGTCGCAGCGTCTTGCTGCTGGTGGGGGGATCACTTATCGGCTTCTTGAGCGGACCGGAGGGCCTCAAAAAGGTAGCTGCGGCTTTTGTGGACCCCTTTCAGGGGGTGCTGGTGCTGTTCCTGCTCGAGCTGGGTATGGTGGCAGCCAAGCGGCTGCGCGACCTGCGCAGCACCGGGGCCTTCCTCATTGGCTTTGGCCTGGGAATGCCGGTGGTACAAGGTGCGCTTGGGGTCTGGCTGGGCAGCCTGGCCGGGATGTCGGTGGGCGGGGCCACGGTCCTAGGGGCTATGGCGGCCAGCGCCTCGTACATCGCCGCCCCCGCCGCTGTGCGCATCGCCCTGCCCCAGGCCAACCCTAGCTACTACCTGACGGCCTCGTTGGGAATCACCTTTCCCTTCAACTTGACCCTGGGCATTCCCCTCTACTTCGCCCTCTCTCGCTCTCTGCACGGAGGTGCGTGATGGCGCTGGTGGCGCGCAAGCTGGTCACCATAATTGCCGAGGGGTTTCTGGAAGAGCGGCTGGTGCGGGAGATAAAACGCCTCGGGGCTAAGGGCTACACCATCACCGAGGCCCGAGGCGAGGGGAGCCGAGGGGTACGGGCCAGCGAGTGGGAGGGCAACAACATCCGCCTCGAGACCATCGTGAGCCCCGAGGTGGCCGAAAAAATTCTGGCCCATCTGGCCGAGGTTTACTTTCCCAACTACGCGGTCATCGCCTACGTAGAGACCGTGGAGGTGGTCCGGGGCGAGAAGTACACCTGAGGGCCCCGGCAGTAGACTGTCTGCCATGCCCAAACGTATCGTGAGCATCTCCATTGGTTCATCCAAGCGCAACTCCATGGTCGAGGTGCACGTCCTGGGGGAGACCTTTCTGCTGGAGCGCATCGGCACCGACGGGAGCTGGGAGAGGGCCATCCAGCTGGTCAGGGAGCTGGACGGGAAGGTAGAGGCTTTCGGGCTGGGAGGGGCCGACCTGTACGTGTACGCTGGGGGGCGCCGCTACACCTTTCGCGATGCGCGGAGGGTTGCTGCAGCGGCCCAAAAAACCCCCATGGTGGACGGCTCGGGATTGAAGCACACCCTCGAGCGCCGCGCCGTGCGGATTCTGGAGGGTGAGCTGGGCTGGCAGGGCAAGCGGGTGCTGGTTCCCAGCGCGGTGGACCGCTTTGGCCTAGCCGAAGCCCTAGACGAAGCAGGGGCCCAGACCCTTTACGGGGACCTCATCTTTGGGCTGGGCCTGCCCATCCCCATCTACCGGCTCTCCCTGCTGCAGAAGCTGGGCTACCTTTTCCTACCCCTCATCACCCAGCTCCCCTTCCAGTGGCTCTACCCCACCGGGGAAAAACAGGAAAAGCAGGTGCTGGACTGGCGCCAGCGCTACTTCAGCTGGGCCCAGGTGGTGGCGGGCGACTGGCACTTTATAAGGCGCTTCATGCCCGAAAGGATGGAGGGCAAGGTCATCCTAACCAACACCACCACCGAGGAGGACCTGGCGTTTTTGCGGGCTCGAGGCGTGGCCAAGCTCATCACCACCACCCCCCGGCTGGAAGGCCGCAGTTTCGGAACCAACGTGATGGAGGCCTTCATCGTGGCCCTAGCGGGAAGGTACCCGCTGAGCGAGGCCGACTACCTTAGGTACATAGAGCAGCTCCAGCTAAAGCCCGAGATCACCGAACTTCAGGCTTAGGGAAGAGCGTCCGGAGGTACTCGGCCAGGCCCAGCCGGTCGCCCGCGGCCAGGTAGGCGGCCTGCTGGGGCCAGGTGGGTAGGCTGGAAGCGCCGCGCCGCCCGGCCGCAACCAAGGCCCGGCGCAGGTCCTCCAGGCTGGCCTTGGCAAGCTGGGCATAGGTGGTGAAGCCCGCTGCGCGCAAGGCCTGGGCCGTGCTGGGCCCGATGCCCCAGATGCGGGTAAGGTCGTCCCCTGCCCTGCGGGCCCGGGGGGGCTTCAGGGCGGCCAGGTAGGCCAGAAGCCGGTAGCCCACCTCCTCCGCCGTCCGGTTCAGGCGGGCCTCGAGGGACGACCAAGCCCTCCGCAAAGCCCCCCTGCGCGCGGCCGAAACCCCCTCGGCATAGGCCAGGGCCAAGGCCCTCCCCCTTAGGGCCGCCCAGAGGAGGGCATGGGCCTCGCGGTTGAAGTATGTCTCCCCAGCGAAGCGGTTAACCCCCAGAAATTCCTGCCAGCGCGGGTCTCGCAGCAGGCGAGGGTAGAACCGGGGCTCCCTGGAGAGGCCGGGGGTAGCCAGCACCCCTACCAGGCCAGCCGCCCGCCGGGCTGCCTCAGCCTCCAGCCCGGCCTGCTGGAAGGCCTCCTGAAGAAGCCCCCTCAGGCGCCACTCCTCTAGATGGGCCCCCAACCCTGGGACCAAGGCCCAGCCCAAGAGGGCCATCCTCACCTCCGGCCGAGGCTCAGTGCGAACTACCCAAAGCGCCCCCTCCAACCGCCGCAGAACGCGCGCGGGCGGGGGAAGCCTCAGGGCCGGAGCAAAGCGCCCAAGGCTTTGGTAGAGGGCGCGAAGGTCTTCCCGCAAGGCCTCGTCTGGGGAACCCCCACGCGACAACCGACGCAGCCGCTCCGGGGTGATCAGCCTGCGCAAAGGCGCGTGGACGGGGGCCAGCCATAGGGAAAGCCGCGCCTCCTCCAGGCTCGGCACCCCCTGCTCCCCCAGGACCTCCCAAAGCTGGGCATAGCTGCCATCCGCATCGTGCACCTCGCGCCAGTCCATGAACACCCGCCGCTGGTAGGGGCCCAGCTCGAGGCAGAGCCCTCCCTCCAGAAGGGCGCGGTTGGGCCGCAGGTACTCCAGCCCTGTCACGCGGTCGCGAAAGAGGCTGTAGTAACCCTCCGCCGGGCGCAACCCCAAGCCCTCCGCCAAGCCCACCCGGCGCACCTCCCGCCCCCCCGGGGTCTTGAAGAGCTGGGGCACCGAACGGCGCAGGCAAACCCGGGCAACGGCGTTTTTGTTGTGGTAGACCACCAAGGCCCGCACCTCGCCCCGCCGGTTGGAGTAGGCGAAAACGTCCTGGTTCACCCCATCTTCCCCCTCGGCATCGTACAAGACGAAGTTCTCTACCTCAGCGAAAAGCGCCCGGTTTTTGAGGAGAGGTGCGATCTGCTCCTGGTGGTAGGCCACGAACCCCTCGTCCGGCGCCTCTTCGTAATAGGCCCGGGCGTACTCCATCCCGTAGCGTTCAGCCAGACCCTCCACCTGGCCGTGGGCCAGCATGGGCAGGCCCGGCAGGGTGGCGCAGAGGGTCATCACGCCAAAGTACTTGTCCCCCTTTCCAAACTGCTCCAGCGCGGTCTTCTCATCCGGATTGCTCAGGAAGTTCACGAAACGCTTGAGAATTTCCGGCTCAAACTCCAAGGTGTTCTTCAAGACCTCCCGGTAGCGGGCGTTCTCCTCATCGCGCAGCATGTTCATGAAGGCCGAGTTGTAGACCCGGTGCATCCCCAGGCTGCGCACAAAATAACCCTCCATCATCCAGAAAGCCTCAGCCAAAAGCAGGGTGTCGGGCGCCTCCTGGGCCACCCGGTCCACCACCTCCCGCCAAAACTCCTGGGGCATGGCCCGGTCAAAATCCTCCTGAGGCATGGCGTGTTCGGCCCGGCTGGGCACCGAAGGGCCCCAGGGTGACCCCCCCGGTGGGGGCCACCACAACCGCTGGTAGTGCCGCCTGGTTAGGGTCATGGCCGCGTCAAAGCGAAGGATGGGGAAACGACGGGCCACCTTGAGGATGGTCTGGATAACCGCCTCTCGCACCTCGGGGAGCAGGTAGTTGAGCTGGGCAGTATCGTTCCAGGGCATGGCGGTGCCGTCGTTGCCATGGTAGATGTAGCGCACCTCACCGCTTTGTCGGTCCACCCGCTTGAAGACCACCGCCGCATCGGACCGGTCGTAGTAGTGGTCCTCCAGGTAGAGGCCCACCCGGGGGTCTTCGCTGAGATCAGGCCCGCTAAAGCTGTAGCTGGGAAAGGGAGGGTAGGGTAGGCTGATGAACCAATCGGGGTGTTCCACCACCCAGCGACCGTCCATTGCGGTGTGGTTGGGCACCATGTCCGCCGCCAGGCGTATGCCATACCGGGCCGCCTTCCGGCGCAGCACCTCCAGCGCCGCCTCCCCCCCCAGCGCTTCGGCGATGGTGTAGTCGTATACAGCGTAGGCCGAGGCCAGAGCCTCGGGGTTCCCCATCCGGCGCTTGATCTGGCGGGAGGCCCGGCTGCGCTCCCAAAGCCCAATCAACCACAGGGCGTTCACACCCCAGTCTTGAAGCCGCTTCAGCTCCTCCTCAGGAATGGCGTCCAGGGTCTGGATGGGGCGGGCGTACCTTTTGGAAAGCTGGTCGAGCCAGACAAAGGTGTTCTTGGCTAGCAGCACCACCTGCGGCATCCAGTCCAGGTCAGGGCTGAAGGCCTCGGGCTCGAGCTGCGCGCTGGCCCAAAACCGCTCCCGATCGAGCATCGGGCTCTCGGCGGGTCTTTGGGGAGGTCCAAAACCCACCGGCACGGCGAACGAGCGGGCCGCCTCACGCACCACATCCAGCGCCACCAGAAGCCGATAGTAAATAGCCCCCAGCCGCCCCCCAAAGCGCTCCAGCAAAAAGCGAAGCTGGGCCTCTAGGGAGTCGGGGTAGAGCCGGGCCGGCAGGCGCAGGGTTTGGAGGAGCGACGCCCCCCCCTCCCCAAAGGCGGGCTGGGACTCAAAGAAGCGCTCAAGGTGGAGGACAACCGTAGGGTAGGCTGTGGAGGCCTCGAGGCTGGCGTCGTCAAAAAGCTCTAGAAAAGGCCCAAAGGCCGGATTGGCGTTGGCCAAATGGAGCATGAGGAGTTCCTCCAGGAGGACCTCGCGGTGGGGAATCCCCTCGGTCTGGCCCTCCATGTACGCCTCCAGGCTCAGCTCCCCTCGGTAAACCCTAAGAGGCGGAAACTCCTCAGCGAAAGCCCGCAGGGTTCTCTCCAGCACCTCTCCCCCCACCCGCTCCGCCAGGTACCCAAGGGCCGCCCGCATCAGCCCCGGGTGCTCCTCCAGGTACTGCCGCATCAAAAGGTGAAGTACCTCATCGATGAGGCCCATGGCGTTGATCTGGGCCGGGCTCACCGCCTGCTCGGGGGGCCTTCTGGCGTTCATGGCCGCAGCAAAGCGCCGGGCCGCTTGGAAGTCGGCCAAAATCACATTCCCGCTCAGGGAGAAAAGCGAGAGGTCAAAGCGGTAGCGGTCGCGCGCCCGCCTAGAAACGTGAAACTCAAAGACTCCCGGCTGCCTCATACCCTCCTCCGCTCGCCCCAAGTCTATCAGCCCCGGGTTCAGGGAATTCCCCACCTGGTAAACTAACCCCATGCCAGAGGTCTACGCTGAGCTCTACATCCCCAAACCCCCTCAGGAGGTCTACCGCGCAGCCCGGGACTTGGCCGGGCTGAAGCCCTATCTAAAGGATGTGGAAACCCTGGAGGTGCTGGAGGACAAGGGCAGCACCTCCCGCACCCGCTTCGTGGCAGTAGCCATGGGCAAGAAGGTCCAGTGGGTTGAGGAGGAAAGGTGGTTTGACGAGGAACTGCGCAACGAGTTCGAAAGCACCGAAGGTGACTTCGACCTCTACCGGGGCACTTGGACCTTCCTTCCGGAAGGGGACGGCACCAAAGCCGCCCTGCGGCTGGAGTACGAGCTGAACATCCCCATCTTCGGGGGCCTGCTGCAAAAGCTGGTCAAAAAGCTCATGCAGGAGAACGTAGAAAGCCTTCTGGCTGGCCTAAAAGAGCGCTGCTTGGCCGCCTAAAACCCCCAAGCCCGGCGGGGTATACTCCCTTTGTGGGGGACCACCGCCGACGGCCTCCCCTTTGGGGGCGGTCCTCCAGTCCCGCGAGTCCGCAAAGCAACCCCAGCGAGCTAGCTTAGCTGACCCTGGAGTTTTCCTATGCCGCTCCAAATCTACAACACCCTCACCCGCAGCAAACAGGCCTTCGTTCCCACAACGCCGGGTTACGTGGGCATCTACGTCTGCGGGCCCACCGTCTACGCCGAACCCCACCTAGGCCACGCTCGAGGCCCCATCGTCTACGATGTCCTGCGCCGCTGGCTGCGTCATCAGGGCTACAGGGTGCGCTTCGTCTCCAACATCACCGACGTCGGCCACCTGACCGACGACGCCGATGCGGGGGAGGACAAAATACAGCGCCGCGCCCGCGTAGAGCGCCTGGAACCCATGGAGGTAGCCGAGAAGTACATGTGGAGCTACTTTGACGAGATGCAGGCCCTAAACGTCCTCCGCCCCGACATCGCCCCGAGGGCCGCAGGGCACATTCCCGAGCAAATAGAGCTCATCCAGGCCCTCCTCGAGCGCGGCCATGCCTATGTATCCAATGGTTCGGTCTACTTCAGGGTGAAAAGCTGGCCCAGCTTCGGCAAGCTCTCCAACCGGGATATAGAAGAGCAGGAGGCCGGCGCGCGGGTGGAGGTGCGCGAGGAGAAGGAAGACCCCCGCGACTTCGCCCTTTGGAAACGGGCCGAACCAGGGCACATCATGCGCTGGAACTCGCCGTGGGGGGTGGGGTTTCCCGGCTGGCACAT
This sequence comes from Meiothermus sp., assembly GCF_025060375.1. GTDB lineage: Bacteria > Deinococcota > Deinococci > Deinococcales > Thermaceae > Meiothermus. The sequence goes on from NZ_JANXCG010000043.1 coordinate 16,597, forward strand.
CGAGTGCTCGGCCATGAGCCTCAAGTACCTGGGCGACGGCTTTGATATCCACGCGGGGGGCGTAGACCTGCAGTTCCCCCACCATGAAGCCGAGATCGCCCAGGCCGAGGCCGCTGGCCGCACCTTTGCCCGCTACTGGATGCACCACTACCATGTCCTGCTGAACGGGCAGAAAATGGCCAAGAGCACGGGAAATTTCGTCACCCTAGCTGAGCTGCGGGCCCGGTACGAACCGATGTACGTCCGGTTCTACCTGCTAAACAGCCACTACAGGAGCGTGCTGGACTTCACCGACGAGGGCCTAGAGGCGGCTAAAAACGGCTACCTGCGCCTCCTGAACGCCTACCGCGAGGTGCGGCGGCTGCTGCCAGCCGCACCCCCAGGCGTGCACCTGGGGCTCGAAAGCGCCCTTGATCGGCTAGAGGCCGAGTTCACCGAAGCCCTAAACGACGACCTAAACACCCCCCAGGCCATCGCTGCTTTTTTCGGCTTCGTCACCGAGCTGAACAAGGCCCTCCTCGAGCGGCCCGGCCGGGACAGCCTGGCCAGGGCCGAGCAGGCCTTCGCCGTGCTGGGAGAGGGGGTGCTGGGGTTGTTCCCCCCACGGGTGCTGGAGCAGCAGGTAGGGGGGGCTCTGCTCCAGGGCTTGGTCCAACTCCTCCTGGAGGTACGCGAAGAGGCGCGGCGCAGCCGGAACTTCGCCCAGGCCGACCACATCCGCGCCCGCCTGGCCGAGCTGGGCGTGGTGGTGGAGGATACCCGCGAAGGCCCCAAGTGGAAGGTGGTGTAGGCAAGCTGGGCATCTTCTGCAACGGTGGGTAGGCCACCATGCGGGGACAGCAAGATTCCCTTGCCCCCACAGGGGGTTTACCCTCGAGGGCATTTTGCGCCAGGAAGTCCGGTCTGCGGCGAGCTGCAGGACATCGCCCTTTACGGACTTCTAGAGCAAGGCTGGCCCATGAAAAAGCCCCGCAGCAAGCGGGGCCGATCTTAGGAGCTTAGAGTGGCATCGGTCTTACTCGCGGTTTTGCATCATGATAGCCACGTAGTGCAGAATGGTGGCCACCGAGTTGGCCAAAGCGGCCACATAGGTCAGGGCCGCTGCCGTCAGCACCGCTCGGGCCCCGTCCATCTCACTGCGATCCAGGAGGTTCATCTTCTTGAGGATGTTCAGGGCTCGGTTGGAGGCGTCAAACTCAATGGGCAGGGTCACCAGCTGAAACAGGGCCGCCGCCGCAAAAAGCCAAATGCCGATGCTCATCAGGCCAGTGGCCTGCATAAACATGCCGGCCAAGAAAATCCAGGGGCCGAACATGCTGCCCAGGTTGGCAATGGGCAGAATGCTGTGGCGGACCCTCAACCAAGCATAGCTTTTGGCATCCTGGATGGCGTGGCCTACCTCGTGGGCAGCTACCGCCAGCGCGGCCGCCGAAGGCGAGTGAAAGTTAGGCTCAGAAAGCCGAACCGCCTTGGCGATGGGGTCGTAGTGGTCGGTCAAGGCCCCAGGCACCATCTCCACCCGCACATGGTGCAGCCCATAGGCGTCCAGAATGGCTCGAGCCACCTGCTCGCCCGTCACCCCGCGACTGTTGGCCACCCGGCTGTAGCGGGCGTAGGTGCGCTGTAACCAAAACTGGATGAACAGCGTCGCCACGAAGACCAGAATCATCAGCAAAAAGGTAATCGTCGTCATTTCTCCCTCCTACACGTACCAGGGTAGCAAACCCCAGATGAGCGCTCTGAGTCCTGCGTCACCGCTTGGGCGACGGAAAGCCCGGCAGGCCGAGGCCCGCCGGTCCAGCCCTATTCTACAAGGCCCTCGGGTGGAAGCATACCCCTAGGTGGTATGTGCCGCGGTTTGGGTTCAGGGTTGCAAGGGCTGGCTGCGCACGGTGAAGCGCAGGGCGGTTCGCTCCTCGTTTTCCAGCTCGAGCTTTACAAAGGCTGGTTTGACGATGAGGTCAAGGTTGTCCGGGGCGATGTAGCCTCGGGCAATGGCGATGGCCTTGATCGCCTGGTTGACCGCCTCAGGACCAATGGCCTGCACCTCAACCTCGCTTTGGGAACGCAGCAAAGCGGCGATGGCACCCGCAACGGAGTTGGGACGTGATTTGCCGGATACGCGCAGCGTTTCCACAAAACCTCCTAGGCGTTACGCTTCCCCCTGCATTGTAGGAAAAAAGCAGAAGCGATGTCAAGAAAACACCATCACAATCGGTTTTCAGTCCCAAAATGGACCCTGGGGCCCTGTCCCACCTTCCCGGAGGATAGCCTTGGTCTAGGCTCGGTATTGACGTGCAAACGCGGGATTCGTATACTGCTCCAAATCTTCGCATAAGGTTGCGAAGATTCCCCCCCAACACCGGTTCGTTTCGCCAAGCCTGGAGGTCGTGAGTGAGATTCAGCGAAGCCTATCCTGGTATACCAAGCGGACGTGACGCCTGCGGCATTATCGCCATTGTTGAAAAAAGCGCCCGTCCGAGCCACGCCAACGTACAGCGCACCCTTGAAAGCCTCTACAAGATGGCGCACCGAGCTGGCCTAATCCGGGGGGAAGGCGACGGCACCGGCATCCAGACCGACCTACCGCGCGAGCTCTGGGCCACCTACCTCTACGAGGCAGGCCTGGACAGCAACCTAGCCCAAAACCCCCGCTTTTTTGTGGGGCACCTCTTCGTACCCAAAAGCGAGGGGGGCCGGGTGCAGGAACTCTTCGACCTGTTCCGGGTAGAGGGCTCTAAGCGGGGCATCCGGTTGCTCCTCGAGCGCAGAGGCGAGACCAACAGCAGCGTGCTGGGGCCGGTGGGAAAGCGCACCGAGCCCCTGTTCTACCAGGTGGCTGGCCTTTCCACTGATGGGGATGCCCCCCTTTGGGAGCTAGGTCTTCTCCTGGAGGAGCGATTCCCCGTGCACGTGGTCTCCCTATCCACCGCCACCGTGGTCTACAAGGTGCGGGGCTCTGCGGAAATTCTGAAGCGCTATTACCCCGAGCTCTCCCGCGCCGAGTACAAATCGGCCCTTACCCTCGGGCACAACCGCTACTCCACCAATACCCTTTCCACCTTTGAACAGGTCCAGCCCTTCGGTCTCCTGGGCCACAACGGCGAAATTAACACCATTGAGCGGCTGCGGCGAGAGGGCCGGTTCCTGGGCATCCCCCTCACCGGCGGCTCGGACTCGCAGGACCTCAACCGCATCCTGGAAGGGTTGCTCTACCGCTTTGGCCTTTCGCTTCCCGAGGCCATGGATGCGGTCTTTCCACCCATTCTGGGGGAGATAAAAAACTACTCCCCGGCCCTTCAGGACCTCTACATGAACCTGCGCCAGCGCTTCGGACCCCTGGCCCAAGGCCCTGCGGCCCTGGTTACCCGCCATCGTGACGAGGCGGTTTTTGGCACTGACGCCATGGGCTTGAGGCCGCTGTGGTTCGTGGAGACGGAGAGCGAGTATGTCTTCAGCTCCGAGCGAGGCGTCTTCACGGTGGAGGAGTTCGTTTCCGAGCCGCGCCCCTTTGCACCCGGGGAAAAAATGTACCTGCGCCTTACCCCCGAAGGCGCCCGGCTCTACCCCTTCGACCGGCACCAGCGGCAGGTGCTGGAGCGCATCCTCACCAAAACTCAAGCCCTAGAAGGCCACCGGGTGCACCTCCTCGGACCCCGCTACGAAACCCCCCCTCCCCTCGCGGGCGGCGTGGAGGCCCAGGTGGAGGAAAAACCAGCCCCCCCCTCGCTGGGCCTCGAGCGGGCCTATGGCTGGGATCGGTGGGACGGGGGGTACCTGGAGGCCCTGGTTGAGTCGGGCAACGAACCCATTGGTTCGCTGGGCTACGATGGCCCCTTGGCCGCTTTGAACCCGGAGAAGCCCAACCTTTCGGAGTTCCTCAAGGAAACCGTGGCTGTGGTAACCAACCCGGCCATCGACCGGGAGCGCGAAATTGAGCACTTCTCCACCCGCAGCATTCTGGGGCGGCGTCCCACCCCGGATGGCCGAGGCGGCGGACGCGTGGAAGAGCTGGTCATCCCCATCCTGCTCGAGGAGACCGCCCCCACAATACCGGCCGTCGCCCAGGGCCAGGGTACCCTGACCTACGAGGAAGCCCTTCGGCGCTTCCACCACACCGTTCTGCTCTCCCAGTTCACGGTGGAGGAGGGCCTGGTAGCTGGCCTCAAACGGCTCCAGGAGGCCGCCGTTGAGGCAGTGCGCAACGGCGCCGAGCTTCTAGTCATTTCCGACCGCGGAGCCTTTGAGGGCGGGGTCTGGTTGGACGTATACCTAGCCCTGGCGGCCATCGGCCAGGCCCTGGAAGAGACCCGCGACGAGGAGGGCATCTCCCTGCGGCGGCGCACCTCTTTGGTGGTGCACTCTGGAGCGGTGCGCAACCTTCACGACCTGGCAGTCTGCTTGGGCCTTGGGGCTGATGCGGTAGCGCCCTGGCTGATGCAACAAAAGGCCCAGGCCACCAAGGGCCTGCTGGGCCTGCAAAACCTAATCGAGGGCCTCAAGAAGGGCCTCGAGAAGGTAATCTCTACCATGGGCATTCACGAGGTACGGGGCTACGGGCGCATCTTCAGCGCGATTGGCCTGAAGCCTGAGTTGGCCGAGGTGCTGGGGGTTCGCAACTTCTTGGGCTCCGATAGGGCCGGGTATGGGTTCCTGGAGCTCGAGCGCACGGCCCTAGAACGGCTGAACCTGCTGCACGCGGAAAAAGTCCCCCCTGCCAAAGACTTCCGTTTCAACTCCCGCATCTTCAAAGCAGCCCTGGAGGTAGCTACCGGGCAGTCTCCCTACGCCCACTTCCAGGAAAAGGTGCGGAGCCTGGAGCACGAATCGCCGGTGGCCGCGCGGCAGCTCCTATCGGTGCGCTTCCCTGAGAAGTCCCCCGTGCAGCCAGAGGAAGTGGACCTGAGCGTGGGCGGACACTCCCTGCCCTTTGTCATCACCGCGATGAGCTTTGGCTCCCAAGGCGAGGCCAGCTTCCGCGCCTACGTTGAGGCAGCCAAGAAACTCAACATGGTCTGCATCAACGGGGAAGGCGGCGAAATCCCCGACATGCTCGGCAAGTACACCTACTGGCGGGGCCAGCAAGTGGCCAGCGGGCGCTTTGGAGCCCACGCCTACATGCTCAACTCGGCCAGCTTCATCGAAATCAAAATCGGCCAGGGAGCCAAACCCGGCGAGGGCGGCCACCTTCCCGGGAAGAAGGTCACCGCCAAGGTGGCCGCGGCCCGCAACGCAGTGCCCGGGGTTGACCTCATCTCCCCCTCCAACAACCACGACCTCTACTCCATCGAGGACCTGGCCCAGCTCATTGAGGAGCTGAAGACCGTAAACCCCAAAGCCAAGGTTTCGGTCAAGGTACCGGTGATCCCTGGCATCGGCACCATCGCGGTGGGCATCGCCAAGGCTGGGGCCGACGTGATCGCCCTATCTGGCTTTGAAGGGGGTACCGGTGCAGCCCGCTGGCATGCCCTGAAGTACGCCGGGCTTCCGGTGGAGATCGGCGTTCGACGGGCCCACCGGGCCTTGGTGCGGGCAGGTCTGCGCGACAAGGTGGAACTTTGGGCCGATGGCGGCCTCAAAACCGCCTACGACGTCCTGCGCATGGTGCTCCTGGGAGCCGACCGAGTGGGAATGGCCACCATGGCCATGGTGGCCATTGGGTGCACCATCTGCCGCCAGTGCCAGACCGACACCTGCCACGTGGGCATCGCCACCCAGATTGAAACCCTGGAGCAGGCCCAAGCCCACGGCTTGAAGCGCTTTGTCCCCCAGGAGCTGGACCGGGCTACTGAGCAGCTCGTGACCTTCTTCAAGGCCAAAGGGGAGGAACTTAGGCGCATGGTGGCGGCCTTGGGGGTTCACAGCCTGCGGGAGCTGGTAGGCCGCAGCGACCTCCTGGACCAAGAGGGCCACACCCAAGCGCTCGACCTGAGCTACTTCTTTGAGCCGGTGAAAGCCCCCGACTGGTTGAACGAGCGGGCTGCCCATATCCTGCGCAAACCCCTCAACCAGCTCACCCGCTCCATCACCGATGTGGTGGTTGCTGCCTACACCTCAGGTGAGCGCGAACTGGTCTTTCAGGAAGGGCCTGTGGGCTCTACCGACCGGGCCCTGGGCACCCACCTAGCTGGAGAGATCGCCCGCCGCCGCCTCTACGGCAAGGGCTGGGACGCCCGGGTAGAGCTGCGCTTCGACGCAGGGAGCATAGCTGGCAACGGAATCGCCGCCTTCAACGTGGAGGGACTGGAAGTTCTGGTAGAGGGCGGGGCCCAAGATGGTGTAGCCAAAAACGCCTTTGGGGGTAAGGTGGCCATCCTCAAAGGCCGCAACCCCTACGGCCAGTATGTGGATGGATCCGTGGGCAAGTCGTTTGCCTACGGGGCCATCGGAGGACTTCTTATCGTGGAGGGCCAGGCCGACAGCCGCTTCTGCATAAGGCTCTCCGGGGCCGACGTGGTGCTGGGGGGTGAGCCCGACCGGCCAGTCCAAGACGAACTGGGCAACATTGCTGCGCGGGCTCAGGCCAAGGGTTTTGCCTTTGAGTACATGACCCGCGGGCGGGCAGTGGTGCTGGGCGACCCAGGCCCCTGGATCTGCTCTGGCATGACCGGAGGTAGGGTCTACCTGCGCTACTGGCCGGAGATGGGGCTCACCGAGGAGGCCATGCAGCGCCGGCTCGCCAAGGGGGCCAAGGTGGTCATCCAAAAGCTAGATGAACGGGGCATTGCGGACGTGCGTGAGCTGATGAGCGCCTACCTAAACACCCTGCGGGCCGCCGAACGGGAGGAAAAGGCTGAGCGGCTTTTGAAGCTCCTGGCTGACCCTGCCGCCCACTTCCGCATGGTGGTACCGACCAATCAGCAAGTAGCTCAGGAGGTGAGCACCGAGTAGCGCCAACAGGGTACAATTGCCCCGGTGAACGCCCAAACCCTGCTGCAAAAGCTGCTGGCCCGCACCGGCTTCCAGCAGCGGCATGCTGAGACTCTGCGTGGGTTGGAGCCCCTTATGGCCCCCCTAGCGCCGGAGATCGCCTTGGCCTTTTACGACTACCTAGGCCGTGACCCGGAAATGCACGAAATCCTCTGGGGAACACCAGGAAGGGTGGAACGGCTGTACCGCTCGTTCGCCGCGTGGTATCGGGAAATTTTCTCAGGGGTCTACGACGCGGCCTACGCGACCCGACGGGTGAGAATTGGTCTTGTCCACGCGCGCGTTGGGGTGCGGCCCGAGCACGTGTTGCCTGCGGCAGGCATCGTGCAGGAGCTTACCCTAGAGCACCTTCGCCAAGCCCTGCGGGGTGGGGAGGTGTTTTTGGCTATAGAGTCCTTTGAGAAAATCATGGCCGTGGAGATGGCCCTGATGGAGGAAAGCTACCTACAGGCCTTGGCTGAAGGGTTGAAGTTTACCCAGGAGGTAAGGGAGGCTGCAATGGTAGGGGCCCAGGTTCTGCTCGAGGCAAGTTAAATCCCTGAAGATGGCGTAAGATTGGGCGGTGGTTCAGGCAGTTCTCTTTGACTTGGACGAAACTCTTATTCTAGACCATCCGGTTTCCCTTCACGCCCTTCAAGGCTGCGCTTTTTATGCGGCCTCCTGGTACAGCCTGGACATCCCCCGGCTGGTACAGGCTGCTGAGGAAGCCGCTGTGCGGCTGTGGAGGGCGGGGCCAGCCTATAGCTACACCCAGCGCATCGGGCACAGTGCGGGGGAGGGGCTTTGGGCCCGGTACACGGTACAGACCCACCCCGCCTTGAAGGTCTTGAGCGAGTGGGCCCCCGATTTCCGGGTGGCCGTCTGGCAAGAGGCCCTAGGGGAACAGCGCATCCGTGACCAGGCCCTCTGCGAGGCTCTGGCCCATCGCTACTTGAGCGAGCGGAGGCTCTTCCCTCGCTACCCCGAGGTGGACGCACTGCTGGAGAGGCTACGGGGCTACAAGCTCGGTCTCGTAACCAACGGAGTGCCCGACCTGCAGCGGGAGAAGCTGACCGGCGCCTCGCTCCAAGACTGGTTCCAGGCCGTCGCCGTGTCCGGCGAGCTGGACGTGGGCAAGCCCGAGCAGGGCATCTTTGAGCACATCTGCCGGGAACTCAACGTCGAGCCCTCGGCCTGTGTAATGGTAGGCGACAACCCTGAGCGGGACATCGCCGGGGCTTTACGGGCGGGAATGCGGTCGGTCTGGGTGAACCGCGGCTTCAAACCCAAGGACCCTCGCTACCAGGCCGACCTCGAGGTCTCCAACCTGCTCGAGATGCTGCCCTGGCTGGAAACTTTGTGATCCGAAGCCCACTGGGACTCCACGGGCCACCCGACGATCCTCCCTAGCGCAGCGCCTTTAGGGCCAGCTTGATAAGCTCCTGGGTGCTGGCCCCGGGGTATTTCCGGGCAACCTCCGCCACCACGCTGCGGACCTGGCCCTCACGGAAACCCAGGGCGATAAGCGCCAGCTCCGCTTCCTCAGTCTGGCTGTTGCGCACAAGCCCCCCACCCTGGCCCAGCAGGTGCGCGGGAACCCTGCCCTTTAGCTCCAGGGCAATGCGTTCGGCCAGCTTCTTTCCCACCCCAGGGGCCGCGGTGAGCAGCCGCAGGTCGCCTTCGGCCAGGGCCCGCGCCAGAAGCGCAGGGGTATGGGACGAAAGCAGGCTCAGCGCCACTCGAGGACCCACCCCAGAGACCGAGAGCAACAGCTCAAACAGCTCGAGGCTCTCCTCATCGGCAAAACCAAAAAGGGAAAGGTCGTCCTCCCGCACAATGAGCCGGGTGTAGAGGGCGGCCTCCTGCCCCTCCTTAAGCCCACCCAGGGTAGTCGCAGGGCAGGCCACCTCAAAACCCAGCCCCCCCACTAGCAGCACCGCGCTCGAGGGCCCCTTTTTCAGCACCGTGCCCCTGAGGTACCTCAGCATAGCCCTCTCCCGCTGTGGGCGCCCGGCGAACCCGCCTATCGCCCCTGGAACCGCGGCGAGCGCTTCTCGTAAAAGGCCTGTACCCCCTCCTTGTGGTCCTGGGTCCGCCCCGCCACCTCCTGGAGCAGGGCCTCGTACTCGAGCACCTCCTCCAAGGTGGCCCCCGCACTGTACCTCAGGGCTCGCTTGATGAGGCCATAGGTCTTGGTGGGCCCTTGGGCCAGCTCCAAGGCCAGGCGGGCCACCTCCTGCTCAAAGGCCTCTACCGGCACCACCCGGTTCACCAAACCCAAAGCCAGGGCCTCCTCTGCGCTCAATCGGGGCGAGAGGGCGGCCAGCTCGTAGGCCCGCGCGTAGCCCACCAGGCGGGGCAGGTAGTAGTTCATCCCGGCATCGGGTATCAAACCGATCTTGCTGAAACCGGTGGTCAGAAGGGCATCCGCCGCAGCCACCCGCAGATCACAGGCCAAGGCCAAAGAGAGCCCGGCCCCCGCTGCGGCGCCGTGGATGGCCGCCAGCACAGGCTTCTCCAAAGCGGCAATCCCCTCCACCACCGAGCGGTAGTTGCGCAGGTGGCCCTTGTAGGAAAGGCTCTGCCCTTCAAACTCACGCAGGTCTTGTCCCGAGCAGAAGCCCCGGCCTGCCCCCCTCAAGACCACCGCCCGCACCTCCGGAGCGGTGGCCTCCTTGGCAAAAGCCTTGCCAAGCTCCCGAAGCATCTCAGTGGTGAGGGCATTGATGGCCTCGGGTCGGTTCAGGGTCAGGGTCAGCACACCGTCCTTCAGCTCCCTCAGAAGCACGCTCATCTTTCCCTCCTAGCGCCCCTTCCAGACCGGCTTGCGCTTCTCCACAAAGGCCCGGGTGCCCTCAGCCTTGTCCTCGCTGCCAAAGGCTACCAGAAAGTTGCTGCGCTCCAGGGCCAGTCCAGCCTCCAGGCCAACCTCCAGCGCCCGGTTCACCGCATCCTTGGCCAGCCTCACCGCCAGCGGGGCCCGCTCAGCCATCCCTTGGGCCAGCTCCAACGCCTCCTCTAGATAGAGTTCTACCGGCACCACCCGGTTCACCAACCCGTGCTTGTAGGCCTCCCAGGCTGAAAGCACCCGGCCGGCCAGAATCACCTCCATCGCCAGGTACCTGCCCACCTGCCGGGTAAGGCGCTGGGTACCCCCACCCCCAGGAATGAGGCCCAGGTTGACCTCCGGCTGGGCGAACCGGGCCGTCTCAGAGGCCACAATAAGGTCGCAAAGCATGGCCAGCTCGCAGCCGCCCCCGTAGGCATAGCCCGAAACCGCAGCCACCAGGGGCTTGCGTGCCCGGCGCAAGACCTCATAGGCGTCGGCCCGTTGGCCCCGCAGCAGCTCAGGAAGGCTGGTCTTCTGGAACTCCAAAATGTCCGCCCCGGCAGCGAAAGCCCGCTCGTTTCCGGTAACGACGATGGCCCCTATGGCCTCATCCTGCTCAAAATCCCGCACCGCCTGGGCCAGCTCGTTTAGGGTCGCGGAGTTAAGCGCGTTGAGCTGTTCAGGCCGGTTGAGCCGCACCAACCCTACCCCACCGTGGGTCTCCACCAGAATGTTTTCGAACATAGCCGGAAAGAGTCTACCCCCACGCCTGGCCCATGGGAAGCGGCCCCTCCCTCCCGGCCCTCAGGGCCGTATGGCCTTCAGCGCCGCCTCGAGCAGGGACTTGTCCAGGGTGAGAACCTGGCCAAAGCGCAGGTAAACCAACCGCACCTCGGGCTCCAGACCCCAGGCCCGCCGCACAGCCTCCAGGTAGAGGCCAAGCTGAAAGTGGTAGCGTTCAGGCTGCAACTCGTGGTCGGTCTTGTAGTCCTCCAGGTACCAGCGCTCTCCCACCCGGTAAAGCCGGTCTATCACCCCTTGCCAGATTGTGCTGCCGATGGGCAGGGCCACCGCGAACTCAGCGTAGTCCTCATCGCGGGGCCAGGGAAGGGCTTCTCCCAACAAGGCATGGTACCTGACCAAAAGCTCCCGCACCTCGGCCATGATGGCCTCCCGCTCTTCAGGGTCGTAGGGGAACATCACCTCCTGCGCCTCGAGGTTGGCCATCTCGTCCGGACGGCCGGGATGCCAGTTCTGTCCTATAGCGTAGTGCACCAGGGTACCCACCGCGCGCGCCCCCCCCAGGGGTTCCTCGCCCTCAGCAGGGTCCGGCAACGGCAGGGGCTCGGCCTCCAGGCGCTTGTAGGCCGAAGGGGAGAAGATAGGCGGAAAGGGCTCAAAACCGAACCGCCGCTCCGCCCAGGGCGAGGGAGAAGGCCTTTTGGGTGGGGCTGGGGGAGGCTCCAGCTCCACCTCCTGAAAGGGCCAGGTCCTCAAGCAGAAACTAGACTGGTCGTAGGGCCTGCTCTGGTGCCCCAGCCCCATCTCCTCCAATACCCCAGCCCAGCCCTCCACCCTCCGAGTCGGGTTCACGCTGCCGGTAAGCACCAGAACATCGCGGGCCCGCGAAGCCGCCACGTAGAAAAGCCGCAGGCTCTCCTCCTCCTCCAGCCTTCGGGCCCGAGCCTTGTACTCCTCGAAGAGGGGGGTTTCGGGAAGGGCTAGGCGCTGCACCAGCCGCTCCCCCTGAAGGTCCCGCCCCCCCAGGTACAAAGGGGCCTCGCGCCGGTCCAGCCCCCGGCCCAGGTCAAAAACCGCCACCAGCCGCCACTCAAGACCCTTGGCGCGGTGCACCGTAAGCACCTGCACCCCCTCGCCGGACTGGGGCACGTCCCCTGCATCGGCCTGATGGGAGAGGTGCTCCAGCCGCTCCAAAAGTCCCTCCAGGCTCACCGGGGGACGCGGAGCGAAGTAGAAGAGCAGCGCATCCACGTTCTCGCGGGCGCGGGGCTCCAGGAAGTCCTGGTAGGCTCTGCCACCTATCAAGGGAGCCCGGAGCAAAAACTGCAGCGCCTCCAAAGGAGCCCTGTTCCTGATCTCCTCGCCAATGCGAAGAAGCCGGCGGTGGATCGAAGGGAAGCGCTGTCCCAGAGCCTGCAGGGGGTCGCTGGAGCGCAGCAACCCCTCCACTTCTGATAGGGTAAGGGGCCGAAGCCCGCCCTCCTCGGGTTGGCCAAAGGGGCTGCGCAAAAAGGCCGCCAGGGACAGGCCGCGAGGATCAAGGGCGGCTTTCAGCGCGTGGTACAGGTCGCGCACCTCCACCCGCTCGTAGTAGCCCCGACCCTGCAGCAGCACATAGGGAACCCCCGTGGTCTGAAAGGCCCTTTCAAGGAAGGGAACGCTCCCATAAGCGCGCACCAGCACGGCCATCTGAGAAAAGGGTACCTCAACCGAAAGCGCCCGCAGCCGCTCGGCCAGCACCCAGGCCTCGTAAGCCCTGAGCGCCTCCAGCGGCCTCTCCCCCACCACCCAGTGCACCTCCAGCCGCCCCTGCTCAGGACGCACCCCCTCCACCGGCGGGGCCTCTTCCGGTCCGAAGCCCCGACCCTGTTCGGCCAGGTGCTGGGTCAGGCGGTTCAGGAAGCGCACCAGGACCCGGCTGTGGCGGTAGGTTTTCTGTAGCGGAGGGAGGCGCTCGCCCTCCTGCAGGGCCTGACGAAATACCTCCACATCAGCGTTGCGAAAGGCGTAGATGGACTGCTTCGGGTCGCCCACAACCTCGACGGCCAGCCCAGCCCTCCGCAAGGCCCCAAAGAAGGCCCCTTGCAGGGGGTTCACATCCTGATACTCGTCCACCAAGAGCACCTTCACCCGCTCCTGCACCCGCTCCAAGGCCCCGGGGTGGCGCACCAGCTCCAGGGCCTTCTGCTCGAGCTCCGCCAAAGGCAAGAGGGCCGCCCCGAGCCTGGCCTGGTAGGCCCCGTAGACGGCCTTGTAGACCTCCAGAAACTCTGCGTTGGCCTCGCCCTGGGCGGGCTCAAAGGTCTCGGCCAAGGAGCGCCGGCCAAAAAGGTAAAGCAGGGGCTCCTCCCAGGCCTCCAAATCGCGCCCGTAAAACGGATGAGCCGGATCCCGGGCCAGGTAGCACAGGGTCTTCCACTCCTCCTCAAAGAGGGCCCGGGCCTCCCACTCCCCCAAAACCACAAAGTCCGGGTCAAGGTGCAGGAGGGGTGCGGACAACCGGAGGCAGTGGGCCATAAAGCTGTGGATGGTGCTTAGGATGGCCCCGGGCAGCTCCCGCTGAGCCTCCTCAAAAGCCCGGCGGTCCTTGGGGAGGAGCTCGTAGCCCTGGTAGCGGCCGTTTTGCAAAACCTCCGCGATGGCCAACCCCACCCGCACCCGCAGTTCATCGGCCGCCTTGTGGGTAAAGGTCACGCCCGCAATGCGGCGCAGAGGCGTTCCGGAGGCGATAAGCTCGAGGTAGCGCCGAACCAAGGCGCTGGTCTTTCCAGTGCCAGCAGAGGCAACGCGGACTTTCACCAAATAGAGCTTACCGGAAAATGAGGTCCCAGCCGCACCTGGCTTGGCAAAGTCTGGGAAAGCCAGTATAACAAGCGGTAGAGGACTGTGAGGTACACTTACATCAACGGGCACATACTGGAGCACGCCCAGGCCACCCTGCACATCTCCGACCTGGGGCTTCGGCGTGGTTACGCCGTTTTTGAGTTCTTTCGTGTTCTAAAGGGAGTCCCGGTTTTCCTGGAAGACCACCTAGAGCGATTTGCCCACTCAGCAGCGCTCCTGGAGCTGGAGCCCCCCCATGGCCCAGAGGAGCTAGCCCGGGTCGTGCTCGAGCTCATAGACCACAACGGGATGACCGAAGGGGGCATCCAGATGCTCCTCACCGGGGGCTACTCGGAGGATGCCTTTACCCCCGGGCAGCCCAACCTAATCGTCACGCCTATCCCCGTGAACCCGCCCCCCCGCCAGCTGTACGAAAAGGGTGGCAAGATCATCCTGCACATGAACCGGCGCGAGCTGCCCGAGGCCAAGACCACCGACTACCTGGTGGCTGTGCGGCTTGCCAAGCGGGCGCGGGCCCAAGGGGCTACCGAGGTGGTCTACCACGATGGACAGTGGGTCTCAGAAGGAGGCCGCAGCAGCCTCCTGCTGGTCAAAAACGGCGTGCTGGTCACCGCCAAAGAGGGGGTGCTCCCCGGCATCACCCGCAAACACCTCTTGCAGGTAGCCCGCCCACTGCTGCCCATAGAAGAACGCCCCATCGCCCTAGAAGAGCTTATGCATGCCGACGAGGTGCTCCTGACCGGGGCCACGCGGCAGGTCATGCCCATCACCCAAATTGAGGATCAGCCTGTGGGCGACGGCCAAGTGGGACCCTGGGCCAAGGCCCTGATGGGGGCATTTCAAAGGCACCTCGAGGCTTACCTGAGCCAGCGCGGGGCCAATGCTCCTCGCAAGGTCTAGCCACAAGCGCTTGCTGGCGAGCCGAGGGAAACCTTTCCCAGCGAAAGGGCTGGCGCGCCCGGGAGGATTCGAACCCCCGACCTACCGCTTAGAAGGCGGCTGCTCTATCCGCTGAGCTACGGGCGCACGGGGCCTAGAGCGGCCAGCGATAGTTTAGCAGACTCGAGGCTCCACGCCCACCAAAGCCACGTAGAGGTCGGCCACAACAGGCGGTGCACCGAGCCCACAAGCCAGGGGCTGACGCCTTGAAACCAATGCGGTTAATCCCAAGCACGAGGTAGGCGGAAAACCCCAGCACCCTCGGGTACACAGGCCTCTCCCACTGGGGAGGAAGGAGGCCCCTCGAAAGGCCTCACCGGGCAGCCTGCCCCCTGCGGACGCTGGCCGCTCGAGCCTCTCCCTCACCGCCCACCAGCAGGGGCAGCAATTGGGCCGCCGTAGCGATAGCAATAGCCTCCGGGGCCTTGCTCTGGGTGAGGGGTAGGCCGATGGGGCAGGTCACGCGGGCCAGGTCGGTCTGGGATAGGCCCTGCTGCAACAGCTTCTGCTGAAAGTTGCGCCACTTGACCGCCGAGCCAATCAGGCCGATAAAGCCCAGGTCGCCCCGGCGTAGGGCAGCCTCGAGCACGAACAGGTCCTCGGCGTGATCGTGGGTCATGACGACCAGGTGGGCCCCAGCAGGCAGGTCCTGAACGACGCTGTCTGGGATGGGGGCCTGAAAGACCCGCAGCCTTGCCGCGCCCTGGAGGGGCCTCAGGCGCTCCTCGCTGAGCATGGCGGGCCTTGAGTCCACCAGCCACAGCTCAATAGGCAGAATGGAGAGCACCTTAGCCAGGGCCAGGCCCACATGCCCCACCCCAAAGAGGGCCACCGTGGGGCGAATGGGGTGGACGGCCTCGAGCAGAACCTGCACCTCCCCCCCACAGCACTGCACCCCGTGCTCAGCGGGAGCCCGCTCAGTAAGGCGCAGGGTGTGCACCTGGGGGGTCGTCCCCCCCTCCTCCAGCACCTTCCGGGCCAGCCCAATGGCGGTGGCCTCGAGGTTTCCCCCGCCGATGGTGCCGTACACCGCCTCGGCTGTCACCAGCATCTTGGTCCCCGCCTCACGGGGCGCATGACCTCGCACCGAGAGCAGGGTTACCATCACCAACGGCACCTTCTGCTCGGTCAGGCGGGCCAGGTGCTCAAACCACAGCATCCTCAACACCAGGTCCACATCGGGGCTTTTGGACCAACCCTCGAGCCGGCTCGAGGGATGAAGTTCGTGAGCATTGGCAACCCCCACTGCTCGCCCAGTCCGGTCCAACCAGCCCCATCAATCCCCCGTAACCAAGGCCCTCTGCCGCACCTTCTCTATCGCCCAGTAGACCGCCTCGGGTGTGGCCGGCGAGGCCAGTTCTACAATGCCCCCTCCTCCAAAAGCTGCTACCGCATCCTTCAGGGCCTCGCGCACCGAGATGGCCAGCATCAGGGGGGGCTCCCCCACCGCTTTGGAACCGTACACCACCCCTGGCTCGGTGGCCCTGGGCAGAAGCCGCACGTTGAAGACCTCGGGCAGCTCGGAGAAGCTGGGCAGCTTGTAGGTGCTGGCCGAGCGGGTCGCTACCTGGCCCTTCTCATCCCAGCGCAGGTCCTCCAGGGTAAGCCAGCCCAGGCCCTGGATGAAGCCTCCCTCTACCTGGCCCAGATCCACCAGGGGTGAGAGCGAGTCGCCCACGTCGTGGAGGATGTCCACCCGGCGCAGGGTGTACTGCCCTGTAAAGCCATCCACCTCCACCTCGCTCACCGCAGCTCCAAAGGCGAAGTAGTGGAAGGGCTTGCCCCACATGCGGGCCTTGTCCCAGTGAAGCCCCGGGGTGCGGTAGAAACCGTCGGCGAAGAGCTGCACCCGCTGGGCGTAAGCAGCCCTCACCACCTCAGCGAAGCTCAAACGCTCCTCGGGCTTCCAGAGGCTCCAGACCTGGCCGTTTTCAAAGACCACGTCGGCCGGATTGACCCCAAACCGCTGCGCAGCCACCCCAGCCAGGCGGACCTTTATCTTCTCGCAGGCCAATTTGACCGCGGCCCCGTTCAAATCGGCTCCGGTGGAGGCGGCAGTAGCCGAGGTGTTGGGCACCTTATCGGTGCGGGTGGGCATCACCCGGATGGCGTCGAGGGGTACCCCCAGGGCCTCGGCGGCAATCTGCTGAATCTTGGTGTGCAGCCCCTGGCCCATCTCGGTGCCGCCGTGGTTGACCTGCACCGAGCCGTCCTGGTACACGAGCACCAACGCCCCAGCCTGGTTGTAGGCGGTGAAGTTGAAGGAAATCCCGAACTTGACCGGGGTGATGGCAATCCCCCGCTTGCGGTGGGGGTTTTTCTGGTTGAACTCAGCCACCTCGAGCCGCCGTTCCTCAAACAGAGCACTGCGCTTGAGCTCCTCCCAGATGAGCTGAATACGCTCTACATCCTTCACTTCCTGGCCGTAGGGGGTGATGTTTCTGCTCCCCTCTCGCCGGTAGAAGTTGCGCTCCCGCACCACCTCCGGCGGCAGACCCAGGCTGCGGGCCACCCGGTCCAGGATCTCCTCAATGAAGACCATCCCTTGCGGTCCCCCAAAGCCCCGGAAGGCGGTCTGGGAGGTCTTGTGGGTCTTGCAAACCCGGCCCACCGCCCGCAGGTTTGGGATGTAGTAGGCGTTGTCCACATGGCAAAGCGCCCGGGCCATCACCGGCTCGCTTAGGTCCTGCGACCAGCCGCCATCGGAAAAAAGCTCTATATGCAGGGCGTTTAGCAGACCGTCCTCGGAAAAACCCACCTTGTAGCGGGCGTAGAAGGGGTGGCGCTTCCCGGTAAGAACAATGTCCTGGAGGCGGTTGAGCCGCACCCGCACCGGCCGCCCGGTGAGGTAGGCCCCTAGGGCCGCCACCGCCGCGTAGGGATTGGCCTGGACCTCCTTGCCGCCGAAGCCCCCGCCCATCCGGATGCACTGCACCGTGACCCGGTTGCGAGGCAGGCCCAGCACCTGGGCCACGATCTCCTGGGTCTCCGAAGGGTGCTGGGTGGAGGAGTGCACGAAGACCTGGCCCGACTCGTCGAGCAGGGCTATGGAGGCCTGGGTCTCGAGGTAAAAGTGTTCCTGCCCGCCCAGCTCGAGCCTTCCCTCCAGCACCCGCGCCGAAGCCCTGAGGCCCGCCTCCACATCCCCCCGACGAACCTCCAAGGTAGCCCCCTGGAAACTCCCCTGGCGGATGGCCTCCTCCACGCTGAGGATGGCCGGCAGGGGCTCATAGGCCACCTCAACCCGCTCGGCCCCCAGCCGGGCAGCCTCCTCGCTTTCAGCCAGCACCCAGGCCACCGCCTGGCCAAAGTACATGACCTCCTCGGGAAAGAGCGGCTCATCGCCCTTTAGGCCCGAGTCGTTGAGCCCCGGCACATCCCTCGCGGTGAGCACCCGCACCACCCCCGGCACCGCCAGGGCCGGCTCCGTTTCCATGCGCAGGACGCGGGCGTGGGCATGGGGGGCCTGCACCGGCCAGGCGTGAAGGGCGTTTGGGTAGCGCGGCAGCAGGTCGTCGGTGTAGAGGGCCTGGCCCGTCACGTGCAGGGGAGCCGACTCGTGGGGAATGGCCTTTCCGACCAATTTCATACCCGCACCTCCTGGGTTTCCTGGTAAAACTTCAGGAGCAGGTTCCCGAGCATGGCCCTGCGATAGGCCGCGCTACCGCGGTGGTCGTCGATGGGCTGGAACTCACCCCGCAGGACCTCTGCAGCAGCCCGCACAGTGTGCCCTTCCCAAGGTTTGCCTACCAAAAAGGCCTCGGTCCGGTAGGCCCGCACTGGGGTGGGAGCCACCCCACCTAGGCCAATGCGAAGCCGCTTCACCTGGCCCTCCTCCAGCTCCAGGGCAAAGGCCGCAGCCACAGTGGAGATGTCATCCAGGCGGCGCTTGGCCACTTTGTAGAAGCGGGCTGTGGGGGCTAGGGGCAGGGGTATCCGCACCGCCCGGATAAGCTCGCCAGGCGCCAGAGCGGTCCTGCGGTAGCCGGTGAAGAAGGCCTCCAGCGGCAACGTCCGCTCGCCCTCTGGGCTGACAAGCACCACCTCAGCCCCCAGGGCCAGCAGCACGGGGGGGCCGTCGCCGATGGGGGAGGCCGTCCCCAGGTTGCCCCCAAGGGTAGCCCGGTTGCGAATTAGGCGGGAGGCGAAAAGGGGAAACCACCCCGAGAGGAGGGGGATGCGGCCCTGCAGGCTGCGCTCGAGCTCTGAAAGGGTCAGGCCGGCCCCAAGCTCCACATACGCCGATTCCCAGCGCAGGGTCTTTAGCTCGGGGAGGGCGCTTAGGTCGAGGAGGGCTTCGGCGCGGGCGAAGCGCTGGTTGACCTCCACCCCAAGGTCGGTGCCGCCCGCCAGCAGCCGAGCCTGGGGGTACTCGGCCCACATCTGGAAAAGCTCAGCCAGGGAGGTCGGGCGCAGGTAGGTGCGCTGGACAGTGTAACGCACCGGCCCCAGCGGGGGCGCCGGCCGCTCCAACCGCTGGACCAGGGGATCGTCTGGCGGGGGCTCCCCCAGGGAAAGGGCTGCGTCCCGGATGGGGCGGTAGCCGGTGCAGCGGCAGAGGTTGCCCGAGAGGGCCTCGAGGTCAAAGCCCTGTCGCCCCCTGCGGTAGTACTCCGCGGCCATGCTCACCACAAACCCCGGCGTGCAGTAACCGCACTGCGAACCCCCCTGGAGCATAGCCTCCTGCACCGGGTGGAGCCTGCCCCCCTGGGCCAGCCCCTCCACCGTCCAAACCTCCTGGTCCGCTAGGCTCGGGAGAAGCAACAAGCAGCCGTTCACCGCCTCCAAGCGCGAGGCCTGGCCGTCAGAGCGCAACAGCAACACCGCGCAGGCCCCACACTCCCCCTCGGCGCAGCCCTCCTTGCTGCCGGTGAGGCCCCTACCCCGCAACCAAGAGAGCAGGGTGGTGTGGGGGTCTACCCCGCTAATCCAGACTGCCTCGCCGTTGAGCCTAAAGCCGATGGTATCCATAAACACCATACCCCTCGCCGGACCACCCCCGGGCACACACAGCGCTCCGATTTGGTATACAGAATACCACCCGGCTGGGCCCATCCTTATGGTGAACCTGGCCAAGCTCCCTGGCTTCGACTGGGGTTGGCCGCCTCCATCGCCCCCTTTCCCACGGGCGAGGTAATGCGCCGGATGAATATATCCACCAGCCTGGGGTCCAGCTTCTTCCCCTTGAGCCGCTGAAGTTCCTCGATAATCTCGGCGGGCGTCCAGGCCCGTTTGTAGGGGCGGGGGCTGTAGAGGGCATCAAAGGTGTCCACCACGGCAAAGATGCGGGCCAGGAGGGGGATGTCCTGCCCCTTTAGCCCATCAGGGTAACCCGTACCGTCCCAGTTCTCGTGATGGTGCCGGACCACCTCGAGGGTCTCCTGCGGCAGGAAGGGGACCCGGGAGAGCATCTCCCACCCCTTGGTAACATGAGTCTTCATCACCTCCCACTCCTCCTCGGTAAGCTTGCCGGGTTTTCGGAGTATGTGGTCGGAAATGGACAGCTTTCCTATATCGTGAAGATAAGCACCCCAGCGCAAAAACTTACGCATGCTGGCATCCAAACCCACGTCTTGAGCGAGCTGGTCTGCCCAGGCCGCCACCCGCCTAGTATGCCCCTGGGTCTCGTGGTCGCGGAACTCTAAGGCCAACCCCAGGGCCCTGAGGGTCCCGTCGTATGCGTCCTCGAGCTGCCTCAAGGCCTCCATCTGCCCGAGCTGGGCCCCCATGATCCGGGCCAGGGAGTTGACAATGGCCTTCTCCTTAGCCTCAAAAGGCCGATGACCCTCACGGGCCAGGATGACCACCCCCAGTGGGCGTTTCTGCCGCGCCGAAACCGGCACAGCCGCGGTGGACCAGCCCACGCTCTCGGGTATGCCCTCCAGGTAGTTACCTACGGTGAAGCTGTCGGTTAGGGAGGCCAGGCTGCTGAGCTTCTGCTGGGGAAGGTGCCGCCCCCGGTAACGCTCCAGCCCCCCTCGTGCGCTGACCACCACCGGCCTTCCCTCCCGGAAGCGGACGAAGGCCAGATGGGGGGCAATTTTCAGGTTGTGCAAGGCGGTCATAGCGCTCTCGGTCAGCTCCAGAGGGTCAGCGGCGTTGCTGATGGCCAAGCTACCCTCCTCGAGCAATTGCATGTAGCGGAGCGACTCCTCCAGCTCCCGCTTTCTCCGCCAGTCCCGCTCCCGCAACATCGCCACAAACCCTAAGGCCATGACCCCCGGTAGGGTGGTGACGAGCAGGTTGTCCCAGCTGAATCCTCCCCAAGGGTAAAGGCACTGCAACAGGTTGCTCCCCAACAGCAGGGGCACCACCCATCCCAGGCCCCTGAGGCCGGCCTGCCAGGTCAAGGGGATGAGGAAGAGAAAGGCAAAGGCCTGGTAGTCGTCGGGCAGAAAGAGGAGCGAAAAACCAACCCAGACCAAGAAAGTCAGCAAGCTCAAGAGCTTGGGGTCGTAGAAGGTCCGCCTCAGACGGGTCATAATGCTGCCCCCAATCTAGCACCGGCAGGTGCGGGGGCCAGTTCATTTGACAAAAGCGAAGGCCGGGGTTTCCCGGCCCTATGGTGGGCTGTGCAGGACTCGAACCTGCAACCTACTGATTAAGAGTCAGCAGCTCTACCGGTTGAGCTAACAGCCCAAGCAGATGTTAAATCTAAGCACCCCGCCAAGGCTTGTCAAGGGAACCCCTGGGGAAAAGCGCCCTCCCAAGGCTTTTAGACCGGCACCTTTGCGATTATGATTCTGTGCAATGGGCAAACCCCTCCTTCAACTGCGGGACATCACCAAGCGCTTCCCAGGGGTAGTGGCCAACGACAGGGTAAGCCTCGAGCTCTACCCCGGTGAGGTGCTCGCGCTCCTAGGGGAGAACGGGGCTGGCAAGTCCACCCTCGTCTCCATTCTCTACGGCCTCTACCGACCCGATGAGGGAGAAATTCTGGTAGAGGGCAGCCCGGTGCGCATAGCCTCTCCGGTGGATGCCCTCCGCTACGGCATCGGCCTGGTCCCCCAGCACCCGGTGCTGGTGGACCGGCACACCGTGGCCGAAAACCTAGCCCTAGGCCTTGGCAGCGCCCTCTTCCCCAGCCGACGCATCCTGCCCCTCATCGAACGAATCGCCGGAGCGTACGGTCTGCAGGTAGACCCTAAGGCCTACGTGCACCAGCTCTCCCCGGGCGAGAAGCAGCGGGTGGAGATCGTGCGGGCCCTGCTGCGGGGGGCCAAGGCGCTCATCCTAGATGAGCCCACCAGCGTGCTCACCCCCCAGGAAGCCCAGGCCCTCTTTAGGGTGATGCGCGAGCTGAGGGCGGCGGGAAAGTCAATCATTTTCATCTCACACAAGCTCGAGGAGGTGCTCTCCATTGCAGACCGGTGCGTGGTGCTGAGACGGGGGCGGGTGGTCGGCAACCTACCCAGAGAGGAGGCCAGCAAGACCAGGCTGGCCGAGCTGATGGTAGGGCGCCAGGTGAGCTTCGAGCGCCGGCGGCAGACCCCCGATCCAGGCCCGGTCCTCCTAAAGGTGGAGGGCCTGACGGCCCGCTCCGAGCGAGGGCTGCTCGCCCTGCGGGGGGTGGGCTTTGAGCTGCGCTCGGGGGAGGTGCTGGGTATAGCCGGCATCGCCGGCAACGGCCAGAGCGAGCTGGTGGAGGTGCTGGCCGGCCTGCGCCTCCCCCAAGGAGGGCGGGTGCTGCTGGAGGGCAAGCCCCTGCCCTCTGACCCCGCCCGGCTTTTCGCCTTAGGGGTAGCCCACATTCCAGAAGACCGCATCCGCATGGGCAGTGTGCCCAGCATGAGCGTGGCTGAGAACCTGGCCCTGCGCAACTTCGACCAGCCTCCCCTGGCGCGCGGCGTTCTGCTCGACCCCAAGGCGATGTCCGCCCAAGCCGAGGAACGGGTGAGGGCATACGCCATCGCCACCCCCAGCGTGCACACCCCTGCCCGGCTCCTCTCTGGAGGCAACCTGCAGAAGGTGATTCTGGCCCGAGAACTCTCCACCAAAGCCCGGCTTATCCTGGCGGTGCACCCCACCTACGGGCTGGACATCGGGGCCGCCGAGCAGGTCCACGAGGCTTTGCTGCAGCAAACCCGGCTGGGGGCTGCGGTGGTGCTGGTCTCCGAGGATCTAGAAGAGCTCCTATCCCTCTCCGACCGGATTGGGGTAATGCACCGGGGGGAGCTGCTCGGCCCCTATGGGGCGATGGAGGTCTCCCGTGAGCAGATCGGCCTTCTGATGACCGGAGGTGCGGCGTGAGGCTCGAGCCCCTCCCCAACCCCTCGCCCCTGCGGTCGGTAGGCGTCACGCTGCTGGCCTTGGGGCTGGCCTTCGCCCTGGTGGGTGGGGTCTTCTGGGCCTATGGTCTGAGCCCGCTCGAGGCTTACCGCACCATGCTGGAGGGCACGCTGCTGGACCCCCGGGGCTGGCAGGAGGTCCTGAGGCGGACCATTCCCCTGCTGCTCATCGGGGCAGGCCTCAGCCTGGCCTTCCGCACCCAGTTCTACAACATCGGAGCTGAAGGGCAGCTCCTACTGGGAGCCGTGCTGGCCGCAGGGGTGGCCCTGTTCCTCCCCCTACCCCCGGCCTTGAGCCTTCCCGCCATGGCCTTGGCCGCAGCCCTGGGCGGGGCCCTGTGGTGTGGGCTAGCTGCCTGGCTCAAGAACCGCTTCTACGTCAACGAAATCCTCACCACCCTGATGCTCAACTACGTGGCCCAGTCGTTGGTCATCTACCTCATCAACGGTCCCTGGCGGGGCAAGGACGTACGGGGCTACATCTACTCCGACCGTTTCGCCGAGTACCAGCAGCTCCCGGTGCTCCTGGGCTCCAACGTGCACTGGCCTACCCTGGCGCTTGGGATCGCGCTGGCGCTTTTGTTGCAGCTTCTGCTTTTCCGCTCCACCCTGGGCTTCCGGCTGCGGGTGGTGGGGGAAAACCCGGGGGCAGCCCGGTACCTGGGCATCTCCCAAAGCCGCGCCTTCCTGGTGGTGGCGCTCATCACCGGGGGAGCAGCTGGCCTGGCAGGGTTCGGGGAAATTGCGGGCATCCACCACCGCCTTATCGAGCCCACCCAGCTCTCCTCTGGCTACGGCTTTACCGCCATCATCGTGGCCTGGCTGGCTCGAGGCAATCCGGCCCTGGTGCTTCTGACCGCCCCCTTGATGGGCCTGATCCTGGCTGGGGGGGATGTCCTCAAGGTGAGCTTTAACTTGCCTTTTCGTATCGTGGACGTGTTTAGCGGGGTGATGCTCTTCGCCCTCATCGGGTCGGAGCTCTTCCTGCGCTACCGCTTGCGCCATAGATGAGGCTCTATGGAAGAAGTCCTGAACGCACTGGCTCGAGCCCTCTCCTTTGGCACACCCCTGCTCATTGCCTGCCTGGGGGCGCTTCTCAACGAGCGGGCAGGGGTGGTGAACCTTGGGGTGGAAGGCATGATGGCCCTGGGCGCCCTGGCCAGCTTTGCGGTGGCCTACGGCGAGGCGGGGGACGGCAACCTCTGGCTGGCCGTGCTGGCGGCCATACTGGCCGGAGGCCTTTCCGCACTGCTACACGGGTTTGTCACCATCACCCTGCAGGCCAACCAGTTCGTCTCCGGTCTGGCCCTGAGCATGGTAGGGCTGGGAATAGCTGGGCTTCTAGGCAAACGCTACGAGGGGTTGCCCCTTTTCGACCACCCTTCCGAGGAGCCCTTCATCCTGGGGGCCATGGGGCTGGCGCTGTTGCTGGCCTTCCTCTTCGGCGCCACCCGGCTGGGCCTGTCCTTGCGCTCGGTAGGCGAGAACCCAGCGGCGGCCGACCTCCTGGGGATCAACGTGCTGGCCCTCCGCTACGGGGCGGTGGTAGCGGGCGGTGCATTGGCCGGGCTGGCTGGGGCCTACCTCTCGCTGGTCTACCGCCCTTCCTGGACCGACGGAATGACGGCGGGGCTGGGCTGGATTGCCGTGGCTCTGGTCATCTTCGTCGGCTGGAACCCCCTCAGGGCCATATTCGGTGCTGTCTTCTTTGGCCTCCTCTACTACCTGCAGTTCCGGCTCCAGGGCCAAAGCGGCATCCCCAGCGAAGTGTTTGCCAGCTTACCCTACCTGCTGGTTATACTGGTGCTGGCTTTATCAGGGCTGCGTGGTCAGCAAGGCAACGCCCCCGAAGCCCTAGGCAAGCCCTATCGGCGGGGGGAGCGTTAGGCCCAAAAGCTGGAAACGGGCCCAGGAGGTGCGTCATGAAGATTAGGCTTTTGGCTCTCCTTGTAGCGCTCGGTCTCGGGCTCGGCCTGGCCCAGCAGAGCAACCTCAAGGCCTGCTTTATCTACGTGGGTCCCATCGGCGACGTGGGCTGGACCTACGCCCACGACGAGGGCCGTCGCGCCGCTGAAAAGGCCATCCCGGGCCTTACCACCCAGTACGTGGAGTCGGTCAAACCCGCCGACACCCTGGCTACCGTAGACCGGCTGGTAGCGGGCGGTTGCAACGTCATCTTCACCACTTCCTTTGACTTCATGGACCAGACCCTCGAGGCGGCCAAGAAATACCCCAACGTTATCTTTGCCCATGCCTCCGGCTTCAAGCGAGCCCCCAACATGCTCACCTACATGGCCGATTTCTACCAGATCTACTACCTCAACGGCCTGATGGCCGGGGCCCTGACCAAAAGCGGCAAGGTGGGCTATGTGGCGGCCTTCCCCATTCCCGAGCTCAAACGCCATATCTCGGCCTTTGCCCTGGGAGTGCGCGCGGTCAACCCCAGGGCCACCGTCAACGTCAAGTGGATCAACGCCTGGTACAGCCCCGTCAAAGCCCGCGAGGCCACTGAGGCCCTGATAGCCGAGGGCAACGATATTGTGGCCTTCACCGAAGACACCGCCACAGTGATCCAGACCGCAGCCCGCCGCAGGGTCCCCAGCTTCAGCCACTACAACTCCATGTACAAGTATGCCCCCGACTACGTGGTTTCAGGGCAACTTGTGGACTGGAGCGTAATCTACATCGACATCCTGAAAAAGGTACAAAACGGCACCTATACCCCCAAAAACCTGGAGAACGTGGACTACTGGTGGCTGGCACGGGAGCGGGCGGTCATGCTGGGGGCCCAGGTCGGGATGCCCATCAACCCCAAGTTTGAACCTGCCCTGAAGCAGGCCACCATGGTGGTCAACGGCAAGCGGATGAGCGTGTACGACCGGGTGATGGAACTGTACAGGGACATCCAGAGCCCAAACCCCAAGTGGGACCCCTTCACCGGCCCTATTCGCGATCGCAACGGGGTCCTGCGGGTGCCCGCAGGCCGCAGGATGACGGTCAAAGAACTCAACGAGATGCAGTGGGTGGCCCCAGGGGTGGTGGGCCCGGTGCCGGACGAACCCAAGTAGGCCACTGGAGGCCGCGGGCACCCCGCGGCCCAGTTTTTTCTCCTTGTATATTGGCCTTGTGCACCTGATTGTTGGCCCCCCTGCCTCGGGCAAGACCACAAAGCTGTTGGAGGTAGCCCACACCCACCTGCGCCAGCGCAAGCGGGTCTGGTGGGTGGGGTTACCCATGCAAAAGGCCTACGTCTACCGCCGGGCCACCGAGCAGAGGGCGGTGCTGGGGCTGGAGGTGCTCACCTCCCAGCAGCTTTACTACCGTCTACTGGCGGCAAACTTTGGCCTAAAGCCCATCCTGACCGGACCGGGGCGGGTAGCCCTAGTGGGGGAGGCCCTCCACTCAGGGGAGGGCCCGCCCCCAGGCCCAGGCGAAGCCCGGCTCTTCACCCGGGCCATTGCTGAGGCCAAGCGCAACGGGGTGGGGCCGGAGGACATCCCCCAAATAGGGCCTGAAACCCGCCGGCTGAGGGAGGTCTACCGGCGCTACGAGGAGCTAAAGGCCTCCTGGGGTCGCTGGGACTACGACGATTTTCGCAGCGGGGCCCTGAGGCTGCTGGAAGAGGGAAAGCCCCGCATTGAGGCCGAACTGGTGGTGGTGGACGGTTTCCGCGAGCTAGGGGTGCTCGAGCTTCGCCTGCTCAAAGCCCTCTCCCGTCACGTAGAGGTCTGGGTGAGCCTGCCGGAGAGCCCCCCAGGCCTCTCCCCAGAGGTAACCCTCTCCGCCCATCCGGTCTGCATGCTCCGTTTCCGTGCCCCCAACCCGGTGAGCGAGGCTCGCTGGGTTTTGCAGGCCGTCAAACGCGACCTGGCCCAGAATTTCTCGCCGCTCGAGCTGGCCATCGTGGCCCCTCAACCCCGCATCCCGACCTTTCTGACCCTGGCTGACGAGTACGGGCTGCCCCTGGTCAACCAGCTCCCCCCCACCACCGCCGACACCCCCGAAGGACGGCTTCTTCTAGCCCTTCTGGAGCTTCCCGACTACCCCACCCCAAGCCGCCTGCTGGCCCTGCCCGAACTCGCACCGCTGGGCCGGGCTGCCCTGGAGCGGGGTTTGGTGGGCCTGGAGGCCATTGGCCGGCTAGCTGAGGAGCTCGGCATGGGTGTGGTCTGGAAGGCTTGGCTGGCCCGGCTGCGCTCCCCAGGTGAGGAAGGCGCTGGATCGGCCGGAAGCCCCCTCTCTCCCCTAGCCTGGGCCGAGGAACTGGTGGACGCCCTACCCGAGGTGCGGCACAGCTCCTCCCGGGAACGCCTGATGGAGCGGGCCCGGGAAGCCCACCGAATCGCCTGGGGCCCCCACTTTCGGCAGTGGTGGGCTGCCTTGTTGGCCGAGACCTACGAGCCGCACCACCCCAATGGAGGGGTAGCCCTGCTCACCCCCAACCTGGCCTCAGGTCAGCGCTTCCGCAGGGTCTACATAACCTACGCGGTGGAGGGAGCCTATGGGGCGGAAGAGGTGGAGGACTATTTTGTCCCGGAGGAGTTGCGGGTGGGCCTCGAGGAAGCCCTGCGGCGGGCCGGAGGGGTGCTGCCCCGGCGCTTTACGGGGCGCGACAGGTTGCTCCTGGAGGAACTCAAGACCCGGGCCGAGGAGGTGGTGATTACCTACCCTGAGGCTGACCAGGAGGGCCCCTTGGAGCCCGACCCGGTCCTGGTAGGCCCTGCACCAGACCCTCTGCCCCCTCTCCCAGCGGCCAGCCCGCTCGAGGTGAACCCTCCCCAGCCCTACCGAGCGGGCCTTGGTCCAGTTCTTCTGGCCTCCCCCACGGTGGAGGACCTGCGCCACTACGAGGAGTGCCCCATGCGCCACTGGGCGGAACGCCTCGTCCAGGACCCTAAACCAGAGTGGTGGCAGCTTTGGGCACGGGAGGTGCGCGAATCGAAGAAGCTGGTTCCAGCCCGGCTCGAAGCCCTGGCCCAGCAGTTTCCCCAGGCCGAAGGCTGGATGCGCCACCACCACACCTTGCTAAGGGGGCTGAACCTGGGCTTCAGCCTGGAGGACAAGGGGCTCAGGGTCCAGCTGGACGGCATCTCGCGCAGGGACCGCGAAGTCCATATCTACCGCTTCGTGGCTCCCGGCACCCCATCCAAGGAGGCCGAAGAAAAGGTACGCAAACGCTGGAGCGAGCGCTGGGCGGCGGCGTACCTTCTCTCACACCCCACGTGGCAGATTCGACGGGTTTCGCTGTGGGCCTGGCCGGTGCTGGGGGAGCCAGTTCTGGTCTACGGAAACCCCATAGAGAGGCTTTGGGAAGCGCTCAAACAGCATCAGCGCAGGGTTCAGGAGGCGAAGGAGCGCTACTCAAGCGGGGAAATAAAGCCCAAGCCCGGTTTTCCCTGCCGCAATTGCGCAGTTAGGGACGTGTGCCGCGAGGGCAGCCCTGGTTAGAAGGCCCCTCCCTGCCCCTAACCTTATCCCAAAAACCGCGACAGGTTCTGTCACGCTAGGGCTTCAGACTGGCCCGCGTGAGGAGCTTGTGTCTCCTTGTAGCGCTGCTGGTCCTGCTAAGCGCCGGCCTGCTGGTTCGCCTGGAGCCCCCATGGGTGGAGCCACTCGAAAGCCCAGGGAATTCCCCCTTCAGACCGATCGCCGATGAACCCAAGTGCTGCTTGGGCGGTCAGGAAGCGGTTTTCTGGTAAACCCAAGGCTGGGTGCGGGTATGATGAGAAAGTGCGCAAGCGTGACATGGGCCACCTCCAGAGCAACCTGCTGGCCCTTTTGGAGGCGCACCCAGACAAGGTAGCGCCGGTCTTGAAGCGCTGGGTAAGCGAGGCGGATGGCTACGTGGCCGCCCGGCAGCTGGTGGAGGAGGTTTTCTCCCTCATCCCAAAGGGGTTCCTGCGGGACAACCCTACTGCTTTGGGGCTGTACGCGCAAACCCTGAGCATCGCACGGATGCACGAGGAGCTGCTCGAGCAGACCGAGGGCCTGCCCCTTCAAACGGACTACGCCAAGGCCTTGCTCTACCGGGCCTGGGCTTTGAACCGAGCGGGGCGCAGCCAAGAATCTCTGGGGCTACTGGAGCGCATAGAGCAGTTGCTCGAGCCGGAAAACCGAGGGCAGTGGCTGCGGTTCAAAGCCGAGGCCATGGCACGGCTCCACCAACCCGGCTGGCAGGAGGTCTATGCCCAGGCCAGCCAATGCCTCAAAGGGAGCGAGTTGGGCCGCTGCCTCCACGACTGGGGGTATTACCTCTACCGCCAGGGCCAGACCGCCGAGGCGCGGAGCCTTTGGGGTAAGGCTCTAGCCCACGTGCACCATGACCCCTACTACCAAGCCTGGCTCCACCACAACCTGGGCATCACCGTACTGCACAGCCACCCTGAGGAGGCCGAGTACCACCTGCTGCAGGCTGCAGAGCTCAGCAAAAGGAAGGAGGCCGGGGATTTCCGGGCCAGAGCCCTGTGCGGGCTGGCGGCGGTGCGGCGAACCTTAGGGGAGTGGGAACGGGCCCTCAAGAGCTATCATGCTGCGGTCCAGGCTGCCAAAGAGACCGACGATCTTCGGGTGGCTTACCAGGGCATTGGCCTTACCCTGCGCCTGATGGGCAAGCCCGCCGAGGCCCTAGCCTACTTCTGGAAAGCCCACGCTGCTGAACCGTTGGATGAGGTCTACGTGGATATCGCCATCGCCAACCTAATGCTGAACAACCCAAACGCGGCTGAAACTGCCTTGAACCAGGCCCGGCAGATAGGCCCCCGTGCCGCGATGAAGGCTCTGCTGGCCCGGGCTGAGCTGGCCCGGAGGAAGAAGAAGACCGAGGCCCTTGCTGCCCTCCTGGGGCAGATCGAGTGGTCGCAACCCTGGTTGCTGGAGGAGCAGGCCTGCCTCCCTGCCCTATTTGCCGAGGCCAGGCAGCGCGGCTACCTGGAAGGCCCAAGGAACAGAGCTAGACCCCTTGAGGTAGAGGTGCGCGCCGGTGGTGTGCTTCAGGTCAAGGTTAACGGACGGGAAATACCCCTGAGCCCCACCAGCCGGGCTGGTGAGGTGCTGGTGCTGCTCCTAGAGAACGGAGGGGAGGCCACGCTGGACCAGCTTATGGACCAACTCTACCCAGAGGAAATCCACCGCCACAAGGCGCGGCGGGCCATCTGGCCGCACATTGAACGGCTTCGGGAAGCCTTAGGGTGGGAGCGGAGCGTCGAGGCCAGAGGCGGCACCTATCGCTTGGACCCCAGGGCCCGCTGGCGCTACGACATGCGCGACCCCCGGGTAAGGCGCAAGGGAAAGTTTATGGAAGGGGTCTTTTCCAACTGGGTACAGCAACGCCGAGAGGAAATCATGCAGGAAACTTCTATGTGAAGTTTAGATATCCTTAGCGCACTACCCATGAAAAAGGTAGTTAGTCCACCCGTGGATGCCTGGCTGATAAGCTGCAAGCATGGCAAAAGGAGCTAGCCACAAAAAAGCCCAACGCCTTCTAGAGGCCCGAGAGCTCCTTCTAGCCCGTCCCTACACCGCCCAGGAGCTGGCCCGGGCCCTGGGGGTTCACAAGCGCACCGCCCTGCGCTATCTCCTAGAGGACCTGGGGGCCATTGAAACAGAGCGAGACGGGCGCTCGCCCAGATACCAGTTGCTGCAAAGCCAGGAGTTGAGCCCCGTGGAGGCCCTGGTCACCCACAGCGCCCTGCGCCTCCTCTACCACCACACCCCGGGTTACGAACCCACCTATTTCTCTGCCCTAAACAAGCTGGCCCGCCGGCTGCCCATGCCAGCCCAAGAACTAGCCCTAAAGAGTACCCGCGACCTACAGTGGCGCAGCCTGATCCACAAGGACCAAGGGCTGGCCATGGCCACGGTGGCCGAGGCCTGGTTTCGGCGACAGCTCCTCGAGTTTGATTACCTAAAACCAGGAGGTTCCGGCCGGCCACGTAAGAACCTGCTGGAGGTTTACTTTCTAGAGGTCTCCCGCACCAACCTGGGGATGTACGTGATTGGCTACGAGCGCGGCTACCACAAGGCCCTGCGCACCTACAAGCTCTCCCGCATGCGCCGGGTGCGGCTGGTGGGCGAGCCCGGGGCTTACACCATCCCCAAAGACTTCGACCCCCGCGAATACCTCTCGAACGCCTGGGGGGTCATTGGCAGTAGCGGAAGGCCACCGGTGGAGGTGCGGCTGCTCTTTCGGCCCGAAGCCGTCTACCGGGTTGAGGAGGGTGGTTACCCCAATCTCCAGATCATCCAAAAGCACCCCGACGGCAGCCTGGAGGTCTCCATCACAACAGGCACAGACAACGACAACTTCCCCCTGGAGCTTCTTTCCTGGGTGCAAAGCTGGGGGGCGCGGGTCGAGGTGCTGGCCCCGGAGAACCTCCGGCGGCGGTGGCTCGAGGAGGCCCGGCAGGTGGCGGCCATTTGTGACAGGATTTGACACGCTGGGGAGGTATACAAGGCTTATGCTCTCCGAAGCGGCCAAAACCCTCTGGGCCAAGAGCGAAAAAGACGGCGCCTGGCATCCGCTGCTGGCCCATATGCTGGACGTGGCGGCCTGCGCTGAGGCCATCCTGGAGCGAGAACCCGAGAAGACCCTGGAGCTTTACGCCGGGGACCTGAACCTTCCGCCTGAGCAAGCCAAGGCCTGGGTGTGCGCCCTGGCGGGGCTGCACGACATCGGCAAAGCTAGCCCCGCGTTCCAGCAAAAGTGGCCGGCGGGAAAAGAGCGGGTTTGGCAAGCAGGGCTAACCTGGACTACTCCCCCAACGGCGCCGCCCGATGACGTTTCCCACAGCGCCATCAGTGAGGCGGTGCTGCCGGATCTCCTCGAGGCGCGAGGCTGGGTACGCAGGGCCGCCGAAAACGTCGCCGCTGCGGTAGGCGAGCACCACGGTTTTCGGACAGCGCAACAGGACCTAGACAGCGTTACGGGCAAGGAAAAAGGCAGGGGGGCCTGGGACGAGGTGCGGCGTGAGCTTTTTGAGGCCGTGCTCGAGGTACTCGGTGTGGGCGAGGCGCCGGGGGTCTGCATCTACGGGGGCGCGGCCTTCGAGCGCCTGGCGGGCCTGACCAGCTTTGCCGACTGGATTGGCTCGAGCCTCGAGTTCCACCCCCTCGGCGATGACCTGGCTGGGTATTACCGGAAGGCCAAGGAGCGGGCGGGGAAGAAGCTCGATGAAATCGGCTGGTTCCGGCGCGAACCGCTGCTGCGCGAGCCGAAGGGGCTGGAAGAGGTTTTCAGCTACCTGGGCATGCCCGAAGAGCCCTTCAGAGCGCGCCCCCTGCAAAGGGAAGTGGAGCGCCTTCTTCAGGGGGCCAGAGGCCCTGCCATGCTCCTGATTGAAGCCCCCATGGGCGAAGGCAAAACCGAGGCCGCTTTGTACGCCCACCTGCGCCTGCAGGCAGCCAACCAGCACCGGGGCCTGTACCTGGCCCTGCCCACCCAGGCGACGGGCAACCTCATGTTTGAGCGGGTCAAGGCCTTCTTGGCCCAGCTGGGCAGCGAGCGCAAGCCCGACCTGCAGTTGCTTCACGGGGCCAGCGAGCTACAGGAGAGCTATCAGAAAATCATCGTGCGGCCCAACATGCCCAGCCAGAACGAAGAAGGGGTGGAGGCCCAGGTCTGGTTTTCCCACCGCAAGCGGGGCCTGCTCTCCGAATACGGCGTGGGTACGGTGGACCAGGCACTTTTGGGCGTCCTGCCCACCAAGCACCACTTCGTGCGGTTGTGGGGGTTGGGAAACCGGGTGGTGGTGCTGGATGAGGTGCACGCCTACGACACCTACACCAGCGGCCTCATTGAAGCCCTGGTGCGGTGGCTCCATGCGCTGGACTCTTCGGTTGTGCTCATGAGCGCAACCTTGCCCAGGGTTAAGCGAGAAGCCCTGCTGCGGGCCTACGGAGCCGAGGCGTGGGA
This sequence comes from Meiothermus sp., assembly GCF_025060375.1. Classification (GTDB taxonomy): domain Bacteria; phylum Deinococcota; class Deinococci; order Deinococcales; family Thermaceae; genus Meiothermus. The sequence goes on from NZ_JANXCG010000043.1 coordinate 49,058, forward strand.
TGAAGCCTGCTACCCCCGCATTAGCTGGATACAGAAGGGCGAGCGCAAAGCGCACGCAACAAGCTTTGAGGCCCGGCCTCAGCCCACCCTGACCCTCAGGCCCACCCGGCTCGAAATCGAAAACCTTGAAAGGAGCGCCCTCGAGCAGGCCCGCTTGGGAGGTTGCGTGGCCTGTATCGTCAACACCGTGCAGCGGGCACAGGAGCTGTACCAGAGGCTGGTGGACAACCAGGATGGGATAGAGGTAAGCCTGTTCCATGCCCGCTATCCGCTCGAGGAGCGCTTGGTGCGTGAGCAGGCCGTCGTTGCCAAGTTTGGCAAGAAGGGTCAGCGTCCTCCAAAGGCCATCCTGGTCGCCACCCAGGTGGTGGAGCAATCCCTCGACCTCGACTTCGACGTGATGTTCACCGACCTGGCCCCCATTGACCTGGTGCTCCAGCGGGCCGGGCGGCTGCATCGCCACCAGGGGCGC
>NZ_JANXCG010000039.1 GCF_025060375.1 Meiothermus sp.
CACTCAGCCAGGCCAGCCTCGCGGGCCGGAACCCTCACGCGGTAGAGCTTGCCGCGCCGGTCGCTGGGGCCAGGGGTGTCTCCCGTTACCAGCAGCACGTTGTTGTTCGCGGCGATCCAAAGGGCCCCGGTCTTGTCGAAGGCCAGGCCGAAGACCTGCTGCAGGCCGGTGCTCGCGGGGCCGGGAGAAGCCGTGTAGTCAATGCTGATGCGGTGGTCGATCTGGGCCGGGCGCAGGTTGAAGCCGTCGGGCGCGGGTTCAGGGGTGGTAGTGGCCGTGTTCGCTGTGTTCAGCGGCACCCGGATCAGGGTCTCCTGGTCGGCGTCGGCATCGCGGAAGGCCGCGCCGGTCAGGCCGTTGCTGCCGCCGTAGTCCCCCACCCACAGGGCGTTGTTCACCGCGTCGTAGAGCAGGGCCACCGGCTTCAGGATGCCGCGGGGGCCAGCACCCGGCTGGAGCACGGTGGTTGCCGTCCCAGACGTAGCCTCATACACCCGGCTGGCGTTGCTGATGTCCAGCCGCACCGGAATGTCGGAAAACGTCAGGTTGGTGGGTGCAGCGTGGCTACCGCCCGAGCAGCTCAGCGCCGAGGCGTTGATGCGGGCCAGCACCGAGCGGCGGCCGTAGGTTACGGTCTGGGTAGGGGCCGTGCCCGTGACCACATCTGCCTTGTAGTCGCCTGCGGTGAACCACAGGTTGCCCGCCCCGTCGAAGGCGATGGCGTGGATGTTCTGGGTGAGGGTGTAGCCATCCTGCGGGCGCACCAGCACGTTGGAGGTGTAGACCGCGCTGGGTGCCGTCACATCACCCGGCCCACTCAGGGCCGAGGCCGAGATGCAGACCAGCCGGCTTTCGAAGTCGTTGACCAGCCAGAGGTTGCCACTTGCGTCGAAGGCCAGGTCGGCAGGCTCGGGGTCTGAACCGAGGGCATCGGCGGTGATGGTCTTGTTGCCCGGGGCGCTGGGGCTCCAGTTGCCCGCCGCCAGGTTGGCCGCGCTGATGCGGACGATGCGGGCCGGGCTCGAAGGAGAGGTGTACTGGTACATCAGGTACAGGTTCCCCTGCGCGTCGAACTTCACCCGGAACAGGCCCGCTGCGCTGGGGCCGCTGCCGCCCGTGAAGGCCACCAGGCTGGGGCTGGCCTGGGCCAGCTCAAAGTCGGTGATGGTGTAGCCGGCGTCTGCACCCGCCGGACCCGTCGGGCCGAAGGCCCCGTTGCCCACCGCAAACACCCGCCCGGTCAGGCCGTCGCTGAAGGTAAGGGTGGTGCTGGCGCTGGGGCTGGCGTTGCTCACGGAAATGCTCTGGGAGTCGCTGGTGAGGAGGCTGTCCACCACCTGGCCCTCCACCGCCACCGGCTGGCCGGCCGAGGCGCCGTAGGCGCTCACGGTGTAGCTACCCAGGCGGCGCAGGGTAAGGGTAAGCGGGCCTGTAAAGGGCAGCGACTGGTTGCTGACCACCTGGGTCTCGACCGGACCGCTGCCGGGCTGAGCCGCCACGGTAAGGGTGACAACCGTACCCTGCTGGGGCAACCCGGCCAGGGTTACGTTCAGGGTGGGCTTGCTGTAGGTGAGGGCGGCGCTGTCGGAACCGCCCGAGGCGATGGTCAGGCTGGTTTTGGAGAGGGTGAAGGCATAGTCCTGCGGGCCGTTGTTGGTGATGGCGCTCGCGCTGATGGTGTAGGTGCCGGGAGCCAGGTTGCTGAAGGTCAGGGTGCCATTGTCCCTAAAGCTCCGGCTTACCGGGCTGCTGGGGCCGCCGGTGAGGGTTACGGTAGCATCGTTGGGCAAGGCCGCATCCAGACCGGTAATGCTGATGGTGGCCGTGCCGGTGCCCTCCACATAGAGGGCGTTGACGGTGGCCTCCTGGCCAGCGGTTACCGCTACCGTTGAGCCGTTTGCGGCGGTGCTGTAGGTCGAGCTGCCCTGGGTGCGGTCAGGGGCCTCCACGGTGTAGGTGCCGGGGGCCACATCCTCCAGGGTAGTGTCGGCATTGATGGGGCTGCTGTTCAGGTTGGAGCCGTTCTGCCGCTTGATGTTGATGCCCGCCTGAAGCCCGCTCGGCAGACCGGAGATGGTGATCTTTATCTTGCCGGTTACGGCCTGGTAGTTGACCGTGTGGCTCGCGGTCTGGCCAGCTTGCACGGCCACAGTGGCCCCGTTGCCCTCGTAGCCGTAGCCGTTCACCACCCTGCGGGTTACAGCAATGGTGTAGTTGCCGGGGTCCAGGTTGGTTAGGGTGGTCTCGCCAGTGGTGGTAATGTCGCGGCTGAAGTTACCTGGGCCGGTGACCCTCACCTGCGGGGTTACGCCGCTCGGCGCGTTCACCGTAATCTTTAGACTGCCTTTCTGCGGGCCTTGCGGACCGCAGGCCGCCAGCACCAGGGCCAGCAGCGAAACCAGGAGGAACCAGAAGCTTGGTCGTTTCATCCGCTTTTCACCTCCTGGAAAAAGGGTAGGGGCTAGGGCGTAATCCCAACGTTATAGCTGTTTGGGCGATAACCCCCGCATGGTTTCCACCCGGCATAACCCCGGGTGCCGTGCTGCACGGGAAGGCTACTCTTCAATAACGCCCCCGGTAACGAAAAAATCTCCCCCGCCCTAGCGGGGGAGGCAGGCCGCAACGGTCAGGGCAGCTTGTAGATGCGTCCGGGGCTGGGGGCCGGAGCCCCGGCGGTGCTCACCCAAAGCTTGCCGCCGCCGTCCACCGCGAGGGCGGTGATCTGCCCCTGCAGGCCGGCAATGGTGATGGGCCTAAGGTCTGCGGGAATGTTGGTGCTGCTGGTAGAGAGCTTGAGGATGTTGCTGGGCTGGGCCACGTACAGGTCGGGGCCAGCGATGGCGAGGTCCACTGGCTGGGCCAGGGGAGGCCCGCTGAGCACGGTTACCCCGGGGCTGTTCGTAGCAAGCTCCGCATTGGCCGGGTTCTGGGTTGTGGGGTTGAGGTCGGGACAGCTCAGGGTACCGGCGGCAACCCTGACCAGCCGGGCCGAGGCCCCGCTGCCCCCGGCCAGCCAGAGGTTCCCCTCGGCGTCGAAGGCCAGGGCGCGCATCCCCTCCACCGCGCTCCCGTAGTAGACCCGTCCTGGGGTGTCCAGGTTGCCCGTGGTGGAAATGCGCCCTGCCTGGTCGGCGGCGGAGTAGCAGACCAGCCGGCCGGGGGGGCTGAGGATGCCGTCGGAGTTGGCGCGGGCGGTGCTCTGGGGGTCGAGCACCCAGAGGTTGCCGGCAGCGTCCAGGGCCATATCGGTGGGGCTGTAGAGGTTGTAGTCCTGTATGGTGCTGGAGCCCACGCTGAAGGAGAAGGCCCCGTTGGTGATGACCAGCGGCGTGGGCGTGAACTGGTTGTTTACCGCGGTACTGCGGGCGTAGCGGCGGATGTAGACCCTAGGCTCAGGGGGCAAGTCGTCCCGCTTGAGCTCGTACAGGGTGCCGTCAGCAGCGAAGGTTAGGTGGTAGAGGCCCGCTTCGTCCGCGATTTGGCCCGAGGGCACGCTCCCCCCGCTTCCCCCCAGGTCGGCAGGGGTCAGGTAGAACCGGGCGCTGGGGTCGTCTTTGTTCGCGGCGTTGCCCGTGCCGTAGAGGCGGCCCTGGCCGTCGCCAGGGCTGCCCAAGAAGGCCAGGCTGCCGATGCCAAAGGGCGCAGCGAAGGTTTTTTCGGGGTTCACCTCGCCCGAGGGAGGGGGTGACGGGGTCTGCTTGGCGTAGGCCACCGTAACCTGGGTCTTCTGGCCCGCAGCCACGCTTACGGTTGCGGTGTTGCTGTTGCCCGGCGGGCTTACCTTGGCGCTGTAGGTCTCGCCAGCGGCGCTAACATCGTTAGCGGTAACGGTGTAGTTACCAGGGCCCACCTCCAGTGGGGGATTGGTGCTCCGGGAGAGGGGACGGCTGTAGCCGCCGGGGCCCTGTACCTGCACGTTCGCGTCCACGTCCGGGGGGAGGCCGGTGATGGTCACCTCGAGCTGACCTTGGGCCTGGGTGCGCACGCTCGGACAGGCGGTGAGGGGAAGCCCCAGCAGGATAAGAAGGGTTGTCCAGCGCAGCTTTTTCATAGCTCTTCTCTCGGGCCTTGGCCAGGCTAGGGGTATTTTAGCCAGGCTAGGGGTATTTTAGATAAAGAGGAGCCGTCCTGGGTGTTACGGCCCAGGGTAAAGGCCGGGTTTCACCTGGCAGGCCAGGTTCACGAAGGAAAGGGAAGACCCTGCAGGGAGCCAGGGGGGCTCAGAAACTCAGCGTTACCTGACCAAGCTTACCCAGGATGAGCATGGAGGCCACCGCTGCTGCGGTCAAGATGATGAGCAGCAGGGCCATGGCGATGTAGCGCAGGTCGGCGGTCTCGCTCTCCACTTCCAGGGTGCGGGGGCGCAAAGCCAGGTACAGAAGCCAGGTGATGGCCACAGAAAGAACCGCGAAGATGATGGCGAAAAACATCCTCCCTCCCGTACCCTGCTGGTTGGCGCGGGCGCCAGGCTTCCAGCAGGGCCTCCAGGCTTTTAGACTACCAGACCCAGGCCAAAGGTGGGTACCCCCGGGCTCAGCCTCCACGCAGGGCCCCTGCCGCAGGGGTAGGGAGGTGGAGGCCTGTCAAGGGGGTTCGTAAGGCCGTGGCCTAGGGGCGCCTCGAGCCAGCAGGGGCTGCCCAGCCCAGCGCCCGAGAGGCGCATGGCCCTCCAGATGTCCAGCCTCGGGGCAATGCGCCCCCTGAAGCGGCGGGTGGAAAAACCGGTGGCCCCAGCAGGTATGATTGGGGTGCTGTGCGCTACCTTGTGGTTTCTGACCTGCACGGCAACTGGCCGGCCCTGGAAGCGGTCTTGCGGGAGGCCAGGGGCTACGAGGCGGTGCTCTTTCTGGGCGACGCAGTAGGGTACTACCCCGACGCTAACCGGGTGCTGGACTGGCTGCGCTCGGTGAACGCCAAAGGGGTGCTGGGCAACCACGACATCTGGCTCCTGGAGATCAACTCCATGCAAATTGACGGGCCGGTGCTGGAGATTCTGGCCTGGCAGGCCGAGCGACTCAGCCCGGAGAACCGGGCCTACCTGGCAAGCCTGCCCTGGACAACCGAAGTAGAGGGGGCTCTGCTGGTGCACGGCAGCCCGCTGGACCCTTTGGCCTACCTGGAGGAGCTGGAGCAGGCGCGGGAGGTTTTCGAGCGGGTGCCCCATCGCTTTGTCTTCCACGGCCACACCCACCTGGCAGGAAGCTACCTGGCCCTGGAAAGGCCGGGCCAGGACCGGCTGGTGCGCTACCAGCGCTACGCCAACGGAGGGGAGCTCATCGTGGCCCCCCGGGTTCGGGCCATCGTAAACCCAGGCTCCACCGGCCAGCCCCGCGACGGGGTGGTGGGGGCGGCCTATGCGATATGGGACCTCGAGGAGAACCTGATTGAGTTCCACCGGGCTCGGTACAACCTCGAGCACGTCCTGGCCCGGCTGCACCACGAGCGGTTCCCGATGTGGCTCTACGAGCGGCTGGTGCTGGGGAAGTAGCCATGCGGGTTCTAGGACACGAACCTATCCTGGAGTTTCTGCCCAGGGCCCGAGCCCAGGCCTTCCTCTTCACCGGGCCCGAAGGGGTAGGCCGGCGCACGGTGGCCCGCTGGTACGCGGCTGGTCTCAACTGCCCTCAGGGCTTCCCTCCCTGCGGCCGGTGCGCCTCGTGCCGGCTGGAGCCCCACCCCGACTACCTGGAGGTGGCCCCGCAGGGTGAGACCAGGTCCGGCCGCCGCTCCCGCCAACCCCAGATACGCCTGGAACAGATTGCCCCCCGGGAGGAGGGGGAGGAGGTGAGCCTTCTGGAGTGGCTTACCACCCATCCCCGCTACCGGGCCAAGGTAGCGGCCATCGATGGGGCCCATCTCCTGAGCGAGCCCGCCGCAAACGCCCTTTTGAAGGTGCTGGAGGAGCCCCCGAGCTTTGCCCGGCTGGTCCTCATCGCCCCCAGCCGAGCGCAGGTGCTGCCCACGCTGGCCAGCCGATGCCTGGAGGTGGCTTTCGCCCCCCTGCCCGAGGCCCTACTGCGCACCCTGAGCCAGGACCCCGAGGTGCTGGCCTACGCGGAAGGCTCGGTGGGTCGGCTGCGCTTTGCTTTGGAGCAACCCGCGGCGTTCAACCGGCTCACCGACCGGACCCAGGGGGTGCTGGAGGCGATGGGCCGGGGCCCCGCCCAGACCCTGGAGGCCCTGGGGCTCCTGCTGGAACACGAGGAGGCCCTCCCCTACCTGGCCCGCCGCCTAGGCCAGGTCTTGCCGGTGGAAAGCCCGGCCTACAGGCAGGCCCTGGAAGCCATCCAGAAGGCCCAGGAGGCGCTTGGGGCCTACGTGGGCGAGGAGCTGGTGCGGACCTGGCTGGCCCTCAAGCTAGCACCCAGGTAGCCCCCTGCCTTAGGCTAGACATGGACCAAGGCGCTCAGCCTGGCCGAATGGAGGGAGCATGAACTGCGTTGGCGTGCGGTTTCCGCACAGCCCCAAAATCCACGATTACGGCTACAGCGGAGAGCCCCCTCCGGTGGACAGCTGGGTGGTGGTGCGCAGCCCAAGGGGCCTCGAGCTGGCCAAGGTGCGCTCCAGCCCCCACCCGGGACGGGCGGCGGGCCAGGTGGTGCGGCCCGCCACCCCAGAAGACCTGGACAAACACGCCCGGCTCAAGGCCCGCGGCGAGGACATCCAGTGGTGGCTCCGGGCCCGGCTGCGCCGGGAAGGGGTGCGGGCTAAGGTGCTGGGCTGTAGCTTCACCCTAGACGGCAACCACATTGTGGTGCACTACGCCGCCGAGGAGCGGATTGACCTCCGGCGCTGGGTCGGCGAGCTGGGCCGCATGTCCGGAGCCCGGGTAGAGTTCGTGGCCCTGGGGCCCCGCGACCAGACCGCCTTCCTGGGCACCCTGGGGGCTTGCGGGATGGAGGCCTGCTGCTCAACCTGGCTGGGGGAGTTCGCCCAGGTCTCCATCAGGATGGCCCGCGACCAGCAGCTGCCGCTTTCACCGGAGAAGATTTCTGGCCCCTGCGGCCGCCTCCTTTGCTGCTTGCAGTACGAGCACGAACACTACCAGGAGCTCCTGGCCGACCTGCCGCGCAAAAACGCCCGGGTCTGCAGCCTTCAGGGGGTTTGCGGCAAGGTTGCCAAGCTCAACCCCCTTTCGGGCACCGTGGAGGTGCTCACCGAGGAGGGCAGTCTGGTGACCCTACACAAAAGCGAGCTGAACCCCGGGTGAGGCATGCTCGAGCCGGGCCGGGTACTCGCGCAAAGCCTAGCGCTGTTGTTCCGGCGGCCGCTGGGGGTGCTGGGATTGCTGGGCCAGGCCCTTCTGGTAAGCCTCCTCAGCCTGGGCCTGCTGACCGGACCAATGCAGGTGGGGGTCTACACCGTGCTCCTGGACTACGTCCGCGGCGGTTCCTGGCGGCCCCAGGGGCTTTGGGGCCACCTTACCCTACCCCACCTGGTGGCGGGCTGGGTGTACGGGGCCAGCGTGCTGGCGGTCTTCTGGGTAGGCCTATCCCCAATTGCGCCCCAGCCCGGCCTGGCAGGGGTGCTCGGCTTTTTGGGAATGGTGGCCGTGCAACTCCTCTGGTTCTACACCTTCCAGATCTTGGCCGAAGGCCCCACCCCCTGGCCGATGGCCCTGCGGCAGGGGTGGAACCTAATCCTGCAGGGCGGCCTGCTCCGCCACCTGTGGCTCATCGCCCTGCTCGAGGCCCTCATCCTGCTGACCTCCCTCCTGGGCTGGCTTCCCCTACAGCTCGCCGTCTACCTGGCCCTGCTGGGGCTCTCCACCCTGGTCCGGGCGGTGGCCTATGTCCGGCTGCGGAGCACCTAGCCTTTCGCCAGCGGAACCCCTGCCTGCGTTGGGAAGCTGGCCCAGGCCGCTGGGCGCACCCCCTGGGCCAGCAGGCGCTGGGCCAGGGCCTGCTTCAGCTCGTCCAGACCCAGCCCGCTCAGGGCCGAGACCGGCAGGCCGGAAAGCCGCTCCTTCAGGAATTCCAGGTCGTACCCCCCCGCCGCATCGGCCTTGGCCAGCACCAGCAGGCGCGGGGCTTCCACCCCCAGCTCACCCAGCAGGTCCTCAACCACCCCGTAGCGCTCCAGGGCCCCTTCCTGGGAGGCGTCTAGAACGTGCAACAGGACATCTGCATCGCGCAGCTCCTCCAGCGTGGAGCGAAACGCCTCGAGCAGGTCCTCCGGCATCCGGCGGATGAAGCCCACTGTATCGGTGTAGAGCACCTCGCCTACCCCGGGCAGGAAGCCCCGCCGGGTAAGCGGGCGCAGGGTAGCAAAGAGCTTGTTCTCGCCCTGGTCGCCTTTCCTGGCCAAAGCGTGCATCAGGGTGGTTTTGCCGGCGTTGGTGTAGCCCACCACGCTCACTATGGGAACCCCGGAGCGCTCCCGCTGGCGGCGGGCCTCCTGGCGACGGGCAGCCATCTCGCGAAGCTTGCGGGTAAGTTCGGCAATTCGGTCCTGCAGCCGGCGCCGGTCCAGCTCGAGCTTGGTCTCCCCTGGCCCCCGGGTGCCAATCCCGCCGCCCAGCCGGGAGAGGACCCGGCCCTGGCCCACCAGGCGGGGCAGCAGGTACTTGAGCTGGGCCAGCTCCACCTGCACCTTGGCCTCGGGGGTGCGGGCGTGCTGGGCGAAGATGTCCAGGATAAGCTGGGTGCGGTCCAGCACCTTGAGGCCGGTAACCGCCTCCAGCTCCCGGGCCTGCGCCGCGGAGAGCTCCACCCCGAAGATAAGGGTGCCGGCGTTCTGGTGGTAGGCGTGGGAGACCAGCTCGTCCACCTTGCCCCGGCCCACCGCGTAGCGGGGGTCCAGGCTGGGCCGGTAGACCAGCTCCTTGTAGGCCACCACCGCCCCCGCGGTGCGGGCCAGCTCCACCAGCTCGGCCAGGTCGGCCTCGGCCTGCACCCCCTCCCCGCGGTCAATCCCCACCAGCACCGCCCGCTCCCCTGCCCCATCCCGCAGGTCAAGCCCCCGGGCCTGCCGGGAAAGCTCCTCCTCCAACGCCGCCACCGCCGCCCCCAGGTCCCAATCCAGGTACTCGTGGTAGGGCCGCACGGGCAGAATCTGCCAGTCCTCCTCAATGGCCTTGGGCGGCGAAAGCAGGGCTAGGTGGAGCTGGGTTGGGTGCCCCTCGGCCACTTCCAGGGCTGCGATGGCGTCCAGACGGTTCAAGAAGAGCACCGAGAGGTCGGGGCGTGAAAGCCCCCCTCCCCCCAGGTGGGTGTGCAGCAGGCGGTAGCCCGACAGGCGGGTCTCCACCAGGGCCGACTCTGGGATGGGCAGCTCCCGGGCATCGCCCACCGCCACCCTGAGCACCCGCCCACCCCGGTCCATGAGCAGGCCGATGGGCTTCCCCAGCTCAGCCGAGAGGGCCGCCAGGGTGCGGGCCAGCTCAGCGGTGAGCACCCGGTTGGGGGGTACGCGGCGGTTATAGAGGTTGGCCAGCCGCTTCCTTTCGCTGGGCTTTAGACCGTTGGTACGTCCAAAGATTTTCTCCACGAGCCACCTGTGGTTCCCAAAGGCAAGCCCGCCCCCTAGACCGCTGGTGCCTGGGGGACGGGTTCCGAACGCTCAACTTGGTAAAAGTATAGCACCCCAGGCCCGGGAGATAATGGCCGGACTCACAACTCCGACCCGGGGGCTTGGTATAACTTGGGCGGGAAATTATGCGCCTGCTGACGGCAATTCTGGTGGTGGGCTTAGGGGTACTGGCCTTCACCCCTAAAGCCGCCTCAAGCCCTGGAAAGGCCGACTGGATCGTGGTCCTCGGGGCCGCACAGTACAACGGCGAACCCTCGGTCATCTTCCGCAATCGGCTTGAGGCCGCTCTCCAGCTCTACCGCCAGGGCTATGCCCCGCGCATTGCGGTGACCGGGGGGCGCCGGCCGGGCGACCGCTACAGCGAGGGGGAGGTGGGCTGCCGCTACCTGGAGGCCCGGGGGGTGCCCCGAAGGGCGCTGTTCTGCGAACAGAAGAGCCGGCGGACCTGGGAGAACCTCAGCAACATCGCCCCAGTGCTGGGCGGCTCGAGGGCCATCATCGTCACCGACGAACCCCACCTGCCCCGGGCGCTCATCCTGGCCGATCAGCTCGGCCTAAGGGCCACGGGCTACGCGGTCCGGGGGAATTTCAGGGAGTCCTACCGGCAGCGGGAGGCCTGGCTGGCCCTCCTGGCCCGGCTGGGGATTCGCTGAACCAAGGCTCGGAACGGGCACCAGCACAAATCGCCGCAACAGCCCACCAACCCTGCCGCTGGACCCAAGCTCGCATCTGCCGCGGGAAAACCTGCTAAACGGCAATCTTGGGTTGGCCCGACCGAAGCCCCTCAAGCCTATCCTACCCCCGCAGCCTGAAAAGCCCCGGCCACCACCTCCTGAGCCTCCCGCACCACCTGCTCCAGGTGCTCAGGCCCCCTGAAGCTTTCGGCGTAGATTTTGTAGACATCCTCGGTGCCCGAAGGCCTGGCGGCAAACCAAGCACTCTCGGTAACCACCTTCAGCCCCCCGATGGGCTGGTTGTTGCCGGGGGCGTGGGTTAGTTTGGCCAGGATGGGCTCCCCAGCCAGCTCGGTGGCCCGAACCATCTCGGGGGAGAGGCTTCCCAAGACCCTCTTCTGCTCAGGGGTAGCTTCGGCGTCTATGCGGGTGTAGGCCGAGGCGCCGAAGCGAGCCTCCAGATCCCGGTAGTGCTGGTGGGGCGAAGCACCGGTCTTAGCCAGAATCTCGGCGGCCAGAAGGCCCAGCACAATACCGTCCTTATCGGTGCTCCAGACCCGGCCGTCCATGCGCAGGAAGGAGGCCCCAGCACTCTCCTCCCCAGCAAAACCCAAAGCCCCCGAGCGCAGCCCCTCCACAAAATACTTGAAGCCCACCGGCACCTCGTAGAGCCGTCGGCCCAGGGCCTGGGCCACCCGGTCAATCATGCTGCTGCTGACCAGGGTCTTTCCCACAGCGGTCTCCGGCCGCCAGGCCGGGCGGTGCTGGAAGAGGTAGTTCACGCAGACGGCCAGGTAATGGTTGGGACTCATCAGCCCCTCAGGGGTCACGATGCCGTGCCGGTCGGCATCGGGGTCGTTGCCTATGGCTAGGTCAAAGCGGTCCTTGAGACCGATGAGCGAAGCCATGGCGTAGGCTGAGGAACAGTCCATGCGAATCCGGCCGTCCCTATCGAGGGTCATGAAGGCAAAGCTTGGGTCTACACGCTCGTTGACCACGCTCAATTCCAGGCGATACCGCTCAGCTATGCGCCGCCAGACCCCCAAAGAGGCCCCTCCCAAGGGGTCTACCCCGATGCGCACCCCCGCTGCCCGGATAGCCCCCATGTCCACAATCCCCTCGAGGCCCTCCACATAAGGGGTCACAAAGTCGTACTCGCGCACCGCCTGCAGGGCTTTGGCCAAGGGCCAGCGCCGCACCTCCGAAAGCCCCCCGGTCAGAATTTGGTTGGCCCGCTCCTGGATGGCCCGGGTTACCTGGGTGTCCGCAGGGCCCCCATGGGGCGGGTTGTACTTGAAGCCGCCATCTTGGGGCGGGTTGTGGCTCGGGGTGATCACGATTCCATCGGCCAAACCCTGGCTGCGACCCCAGTTGTGCGTCAGGATGGCGTGGGAGACCAAAGGGGTCGGGGTATAGCCCCGGCCCTCAGCTACCCAAACCTCCACCCCGTTGGCCGTGAGGACCTCCACCGCGCTCATCCAGGCTGGTTCGGAGAGGGCGTGGGTGTCCATCCCCAGAAAGAGGGGGCCGGTAACCCCCTGGGCCTTGCGGTGCTCGGCCACAGCCTGAGCGATGGCCAGGATGTGGGCCTCATTGAAGGTACCCAGAAGGGAACTGCCCCGGTGCCCGCTGGTGCCGAAGGCCACCCGCTGGGCCGGGTCGGCCGGGTCGGGCCTTATGGTGTAGTAGCTGCTGACCAACCGGGGAACGTTGACCAAAGCGTCCAGAGGGGCAGGCTGACCGGCTAAGGGATGGGCGGGCATAGCGGCTCCTTCTGCGGAGTCTATTGTAAGCCGGGCAACCCAGCCAGGGTTAGGCCTGTGAGAGCTCCCGGCCTTTGTGCAGGGCCTCTATCCGGTCCACCACATACTCAGCAAAAGGCATGGCCGCAGTCCAGGCAGGGGATATAGCGTTGAGCACATGCAGGCCCTCAGCGTTGCCCTCGAGGGTGAAGTCCATCACCAGCTTCTTTTCCTGATGGTCGAAGAGCTGGGCCCGGATGCCCGGGCGGCCCCAGGTGCGGAAGTTCTCCCGCCGAACCCCCTCCGCGAGGGCCGAGGCCTGGGCCACCAGGTAGGCCTGGGAGTATTTCCTGATTTCCTCAAGGGCAATCCCCCGGAAGTTGAAGTCGTTGCGGAGGAAAAGGATGGCCTCATCGCGGAGGATGGAGAGGGCCTCCCGGGCATCAAAACCGGAAAGCCCCTGGTAGTTCTCCCGCCAGAAGGCAGGGATGGCCGTGGGGCCCACCTTTACCTTTCCGTCTACCGTGACCGTGAAGTGAACCCCCAAGAAGGTGTTCCGGAGGTCTGGAACCGGGTAGATGTTGGTCCTCAAGGAGCCCGGCGGCTCGGAGCCGTAGAGATAAAGCCCCTTGAAGGGCAGGATGCGGTAGCGCAGCCCCAGGCCAAAGTCGTGGGCCACCCTATCGGCGTGCAGCCCCGCTGCGTTGACCACGAAACCCGCGCTGTAAACCTGCTGCGGGGTGATGATGTCGGTGCCGCGCCGAGCCTGGTAGGGGGTGTTGAGGTGGATTTCTATACCCCGCTCCCGGCACTCCCTCGCCACTGCCGCCATGCACTCCTGGGGGTCTACGGTGGCGGTGTTGGGCGACCAAAGGGCCAGCTCCGTGGTCTTGACCCGAGGCTCTATCCCCTTGGCCTCCTTGGCGGAGATGAGGTAGGTCTCCACCCCGTTGAGATCGCCCCTGCGCTTGAGCTCCCGCAGGCCTTCTACTTCCTGCTCGTTTTTGGCCACCACCAGCTTGCCGCAGCGGTTGATCCGCAGGCCCCGCTCCTCCACAAAGCGCTTCCAGCGAGCGTTTCCCTCCCGGGTAAAGCGGGCCTTGAGGGAGTCGGCGGTGTAGTAGAAGCCCGCGTGGAGCACCCCGGAGTTGCGCCCGGAGCCATGCTGGGCCAGCTCTTTTTCCTTCTCGAGCACCACGATTTTGGCGCTGGGGTTGCGCCGGGCGAGCTCGAGGGCGATGGTCAGCCCCACAATGCCCGCACCGATGACCAGGTAGTCGCAGGTTTTCATCCCTCCATTCTAAAGCGCCCACCCGCCAACTCTCCCCCAAAGCCCCCGCGGAAAGCCCCTGGCACACCGGGAGCCCGTGCCAACGAAAAGCCTAGCGGGGCTGGCCCACGCCCGGCGCCAGCCGCAGGGCCGCGGGCAGCCGCAGCCAGATGAACTCGTTGGCGTCCTTCACCTCTGGACCGCGCCCCCCCGTCGCAGGGTAGTTGTTGTCGTTGAGCACCAGCAGGGTCTGGGGGTCTAGCACCAGCACCGACTCTATGGTGAAGTAGGGGAAGCGGAAAAGGCCCCCCTGGGTGTGCGGGGAGAGGCCCTGGGGGTCTGCGATGTTGAGGAGGTCCGCCACCAGCTCCTTGGCGAAGACCCCCTCGGCGTCGCGCCGGCCCAGGTCTATCCTGTAAATCCGCTTGAAACGGGCCTCGGCCCCCTGGCGGTTATCCCGCTCAATGACCAGAAACTCGCTCTCGTTGACCACGGCTATCTCGCCGATGGCGTGGGCGGGGTCGTCAAGGCGGTAGCGGCCCACCAGCCCCACCCAGCGCTTTGCCGCGGGGTCAAACTCCATAAGCCGCACCGTGCCGGCCGGATCGCCCAGCACGGTGCCCTCCAGCATGGCGTAAATCCGGGTGCGGCCCGGGTTGGTGGTCATGCCCTCAAAGCCACGGGAGGTGGGCAGGTTGGCCGGGCTGGGCTGGCCGGGGGCCACCGGGTTCATGATGAGGGCGTGGTTCTGCGGCGCCCGCACGAAGTCCTTGCTGGGGTCCTTGCCGGCGCCGAAGTCCGGGGTGGCGAAGGGAGGGTCGAGCAGCACCCCGTTGGCGTCGAAGTGCAGCAGGTAGGGGCCAAACTCATCGCCCACCCAGAGCGTCCCATCGGCGGCAAAGACAAAGGACTCGGGGTCAAAGTCATACCCCGTCAGGAGCCGGTCGGGGGTGTTTTCGTTGAGAATGGGAAAGGGCACCCGCCGGTTGGGGTCCCGGAGCTGGACGAAGCGGTTCACCTGAACCGTTCCCGGCCCACCCTGGGCGGTCCGGGGCTGGGGGGTGAGCAGATAGAGCCGAAGCAGGTAGTCGGGGCTGTTGGCCTTGGAGCCGAAGCCGTTGTCGGAAAGCACCCAGTAGCTCCCTGGCTGGGGGCCAAACTGGACGGCGCTGAAACCCTGCACCGGCTGGCTCGAGAAGGGGGGCCGCTCCGCGCGGAAGCCGGGGGTCTCGCGGTAGGCCCCGCTCGGGGGGCCTTCGGAAAAGGTGTCGGCGGGCAGCACGGCAAAACCCACCAGCTCCACCCTTGGAGCCTGGGCCAGGCCGGAGGCCAGGAGGATTCCAGCCAGCAGCGCTCTTCTCATACACACCTCCGCAGGCATTCTCCAAAACCGAGGTCAGACCAGCTTCAAGGCCCCTTTGAAGCCCCGCCGGCACAGGGTAGCCTGGTTGGGATGGAGTTCGTAGAGGAGGTTCTACAACGCCCCCCCCTGGTCCTGGGGGTTGACCCCCGGCCCGAACTACACGGCCCGGAGCCCCTGGGGCACATCCGCCGCTACACCCTCAGCCTGATGGAGGCGCTTTTGGAAAAGGTCTGCGCGGTAAAGTTCCAGACCGCCTTCTTTGAGGCCCTGGGCCCGGCGGGCTTTGCCCTGATGCACGAGCTGGTGGTGGGGGCGCGGGTGCTCTCGCTCCCGGTAATTGTGGACGCCAAGCGGGGGGACATCGGCTCCACCGCAGAGGCCTACGCCCGGGCCTACCTGGAAGCCTACCCAGGCTCGGCCCTGACCGTGAACCCCTACCTAGGCCAAGACGCCCTGGAACCCTTCATCAAAGCGGCAGCCCGGTCGGGAGGTGCGGTCTTCGTCCTGGTCAAGACCTCCAACCCCGGCTCGAGCCTCTTCCAGGACCTCCTGCTGGCCAACGAGCGCAGGCTCTACCAGGCTGTCGCCGACCACCTGGCCCAGGAGGCCGAGCGGCAACGGATGGGCGCCTGGTCGCGCCTGGGGGCGGTGGTGGGGGCCACCTACCCTGCCCAGGTATGGGAGCTGCGGGAGCGGCTGCCCCGGTCGCTGTTCCTCCTGCCCGGCCTGGGCGCTCAGGGAGGCCAGGCCATCCGCGGCCCCGGCCTGCTCAACGCGGCCAGCCGGGCGCTGTACTACCCCGGCGGGCGGCCCGACCTGGAGGGGGCGGTTCGCCAGGCTGAGGTCTACCTTGCCAGCCTGGCCCCTAGCCCTTGAGGGCCCGGCGGAGTATCTGGGGGGCAAACTCACCCAAGGCCCGCAAAAACCCCGTTACCCCGCGGGCCCGCCCCGGGGTGATGTAGACCGGCACCCCCAGCTGCTCTGCCGCAAGGCGCACCGGTTCGGAAAGGTCGTGGCCCACATAGCTGCTGATGATCATCAGGCCGTGGGCCCGCTCGAGCCGGCTGTGGATACGCCGGATGACCTCTCGGCCAGCAGCGTAGCTGTCCGAGTCGAACCAGTCCAGCTTAAGCCCCTGCCCCTCCAGGATGGGGCTCAGGCGGCTGCGAAGCTGGGTGTGCCCCCCAACCACGATGAGGTACTCCCCGTGGAAACGCGGCAACCCCTCCCGCATCAGGCCCTCAGGGGTAGCCCCAGCCAAGGCATCAGGGGTGCCCTCCAGGAGGGAGAGGGCCTTCGAGGTAGCCTTGAGCTCCTCCAGGTAGAGCTGCAGGTCGGGGTCGGTGGGGTTCAAAAAGAGCAGGTTCCGCAAAATCTCCCGCGAAAGCGCCAGGTCCTTCTCCCAGTAGTAGGCGATTTCCAAGGCCTTGCGCCAGGTTTCAGCAGCCTTCTGGTAGGCTCCGGTGCGCTCGTAGTGCTCGGCCAGGTCGTAGAGCACTTCCAGGGCCTCGGGATTACGGGAGAGCTCGGAGAGCAGCAACCCCTCGGCCCCCAGGGCCTGCCCAGCGCTGTAGAGGGCGGCCAGGTACTGGCCCCGTACCGCCTGGGCCTCGTGGCTTTGGGAGAAGTTGCGGGAGAGGCGGTAGGCCCGCTCGAGGTGCTCCAGGGGAGGCTCAGGGGTCTCCTCCAGACTCTGAGCTAGCATGCGAAAGGCCTCCCAAGGACCCTCCAGGGTTTCCACCAGCCTCAAGACCGGCTCCACATCGCTAAAGTGCTGCAGCCCAGCCTCACGCACCCGCCCCAAAAACTCGCGGGCCAGCACCGGCTCCCCAGCCTCCAGGGCCTCCTGGGCCAGCTCAAAGAGCTGGGTCACCGGGTAGGCTCGGTGGGCGTGGGCCCGCTTGTGGTCCCCCAGCACCTCCAGCACTGGGTACCCTAAGGCCCGCTTGGAGAGGGCCAGCAGGTGGTAGGCCAGCCCTGCGGGCTCGCCCCGGGAGGCCCGTGCGGCCCGCTCGAGGTAGCGCACCGCCTCGGCATGCCGCCCTTCCCGGTGGCGCAGCATCCCCAGGGCCAAAAGGGCGGTGGCGTCCTCCGCCCGGGCCACCGCATCGGTCAGGTAGGGTTCCACCCCCTTCAGGTCAGCCAAGGGCACGCTGTCCAGGGCCTCCGGCCCCCGCACCTTCAGGCCCGCCAGCGCCAACCCCAGCGCCCCGTGCGACTCTCCAAGGACATAAAGCCGCTGGGCGTAGCGGGCCGCCCGGCCCCAAAGCCCCTGCTGCAGGGCGGCCTGAAGCCCGAGGCGCAACAGCCCGCGGGTGAGCAGCTCGGGCGAGAGGTCCTCCACGAACTCCACCCGACGGCTCACCTCACTCCACTCTCCCTCCCGGCAGAGCCGTAGCACCCGCTCCTCGGTGCGCTCGAGGGCGGCCTTCAGGTAGATCTCCGCCTCAGGCAGGCCGCACTCCCAAAGCTGGCGCAGGGCATCCGAAAGTCGGCCTAGCCCCAGGTACGCCTTGCCCAAGGCCAATCTGAAGCGACCTCCCCGGCTAGCCAGGGCTTCCAGGCGGGGCAGAGCCCGCTGGTAGTCCTCCAGCTCGGCCCAGCACAGCGCCCGCAAGTCCTCGGCCTCCGGCCGGCCTGCCCGGGCCAGGGCCTCTTCGGCCTCCGCGTAGCGCGAAAGCGCCAGCAGGGCCCGGCCGCGCAGGTAGGCCAGCTCACCAACAGCCCCTGGAGGCACCCGATCCAACACCCCGGCGTAGTCCCCCGCCTCGAGCAGGGCCCAGACTTCCTGCGGGCTGGTAGGGGGCACCTGGAGGGGAGGCTCGGGCGAAATACGGATGGGGCCTGGGGCCATCTCCTCCATCGGGGCCAGGGCCTCGGGCATCCGCGCGGTAATCAGCGTGTAGTCCCCGTCGCCCACCTGGCCTACCCCGGTGAACCCCAGCCTCTCCAGGGCCCGCACCACCGCCTTTGGGTTCTTCCCCAGGAAGGGGCCGTGCCCGTAGACCAAAAGCCCTCCGGGCCGCAGGAGCCCTTCCAGGCCCCGCAAACGTTCTACAAAGCGAAAGTGCTCTAAGTAGCGGCTCTCCTCCAGGGTAGGCCCAATCCCCCCCAGGTGGCCTTCCGGCAGGCAGGAAAGGAGCAGGACCGCGTCCATGGGGGGCAGTTCCAACCGCTGGGGGAACCACCCCTCATGCCAGGTCACCGCAGGGCCGGTGCGGGCCTGGCCCAGCGCCACGGCCTCGCCCACCCCCTCCAAGGCGTGCCACTCCAGCTCCGGCCGGGCCTCCTGGAGGAGCTTGACCAGGCCTCCGGTAAAGGCCCCCACCTCGAGCACCCGCCCCTCCTGGGGCAGGTGCTGCGGCAGGGTCTGCACGTAGAACTCAATGAAGGGGAGGTGCATGGCGTAGACCATGCCCTCCAATCGCTCGCGGGGGTGAAGCAACAGCTCGGAATAGAAACTTCGCACCGCGTCCAGGTCCCCGCCCTGGGCTGAAAGATATGCCTCCCAGGCGTTTAGAATCGGCCTTCGGCGCGAAGGGCTACCAATCCGCCGGGCCAGCTCCCGCTCGAAATGCCCCGGGGAAAGGGGGCTGTTCACGTGAAGCTGGCTACGAAAGTAGCGCCTGACCTGGGTATCCACCAACCACCTCCCGTAGGGGTATCTGCGTCCCGTAATTGGTGTGTATTTTGGCAGGTCGTGCGCTATCTGTAAACTACACAGGGTACTCCCAACCGCCATACCCCAAAGGGGTACCTCCCGCCCAAACGAAGCGCAGACCCTCTCCAGGACGAAGCTGGGCCAGCCGGGGCAGGTCGGCGGGGTGCACCTGGGCTGGCTTGGTATAGCCCCCCATCCGGCCTCGGTCGTTGAGCAGGACGATGGGCTGGCCCTGAGGGGTCATCTGGATAGCCCCCAGCGGCGTGGCCTCGCTGGTCAGCTCCCCCCCGGGCACCCAGGGCCCTTCCAGGCGCAGCCCCATCCGGTCGCCCGCCGCCAGGGTATAGGGCCCTGAGCAAAGGGCCTCCAGGGCCTCCGGGGTGAACTGGGGCCCCGGCAGCAACCGCACCACCGCGGGGACCAGCCGCGGCATCGGCCAGGCCCGACCGGGCCGCACCGGCCGAGGATGGTCCACCCCTAGCACATCCCCAGCCTGCAGGGGCCGACCGATCAGCCCCCGCACATCGGCCCCGGCACTTCCCCAGAAGCGCCGGCTCTCAAAGCCCCCTGCTAGGGCCAGGTAGCCCCGGGCACCCTCCGGCCGGCTCCTGAAGCCCAGCACATCCCCTCTCCGCAGGGCAAAGCTCTGGCCCGCCGCCAAGGGCTCGCCGTTGAGCAGCGGTTCCATACCGTAGCCTGCAAAGGCCACCACCACCGGCCTCAGCGCCTCCAGAAGGGGCCCCTTTAGGGTGAGCTCGAGCAGGGGCGTATGGGGCGGGTTGCCCACCAGGGCGTTGGCCACCCGAGCTGAGCGGGCGTCCAGCGCTCCCCCCGCGGCCAGCCCCAGGTGCCCGCCAAACCGCCGGCCCCCATCCACCACCAGGTCCAGCAGGCCCGGCTCCAGCACCCGCAGCGCTGGGTAGCGGGGCTCAGAGGGAAGGAGCTCGAAGGGCTCCGGCAGGGGGGGAGTGGGGCCTTCCGCTGGGACGAAGCGCACCCGGTCGCCAGCCTGGAGGTAGAAGGGCTGGGGTCGGTGGGGGTTGTACATCTGCACCAGGGCCGTGCCCAGCAAGTGCCATCCCCCTGGGGAGGGCAGGGGGTAGATGCCGGTCTGATCGCCTGCGATGGCCACTGCATGGGCGGGAACCTGCGGGCGCGGGGTGGGCCGCCGGGGCAACCGCAGGCGCTCGGACAAGGGCCCCAGAAAGGGAAAGCCGGGGGTGAAGCCGGTGGCGAAGACCCGGTAGAGGGGCTCGCTGTGGAGCCGCACCACCTCCTGGGGGGAAAGCCCCGTGCGCTCAGCCACCCAGACCAGGTCTGGACCGTCGTAGCGGACGGGCACCTCCACCTCCCGGCCCTCCTCCCCCTCGGGCAACCCCCGCAGGGCCCGCTCCACCAGGCCCCGCAAACGGCCCAAAGAGGTCCTCTCAGCGTCAAACTCCAGGTAGAGGTTGCGGTACCCCGGGACCAGATCGGTCACCCCAGCCGGTGGGCTATGGAGCAGGCGGCGGAACAGGGCCAGCATCCGGGCGTTGGCCTTTGGATCGAGTCCTTCGGAGAAGGCCAGGTACAAACCGCGCAGGGTCATGCGAAAGCAGCCCCACCTCAGTAGGTGCGGACGACAACCCCTTCGCGCTCCAGGGCCTCGCGCACCGCCTTTGCAATGGCCAGGGCCTGAGGGTTATCGCCGTGGATGCAGAGCGTCTGGGCCCGCACCGGCACCACCCCTCCGTCCACCGTCTCTACCTGGCCCCGCAACACCATCTGGACCGCCCGGCGGGCTGCCAATTCTGGGTCATGAATCCAGGCCCCTGGGGTCCCCCGAGGGGCCAGCCGGCCGTCTTGGGTATAGCCCCGCTCGGGAAAAGCCTCGGCCACGGTTCGCAGGCCCAGCCGCTGGGCCTCCACCTCGAGGGGGGTGCCGGGCAGCACCACCAGCGGCAGGCCGGGGTCGTAGTCCCGCACCGCCCTGGCGATGGCCGCGGCGGTGGGCGCATCCCGGGTAGCCCGGTTGTAAAGGGCTCCGTGGGGCTTCACGTGGTGCAGGGGCATTCCCGCCACCCTGAGAAAGGCCGCCAAGGCCCCCACCTGGTAGAGCACGTCCGCGTAGACCTCCTCGGGCGTGGCGGCCATCTCCCGCCGCCCAAAGCCCACCAGGTCAGGGAAACCCGGGTGTGCCCCCACCGCAATCCCCGCCCGCTGGGCCAGCTCGAGGGTCCGCCTCATGGTGAGCGGGTCGCCCGCATGAAACCCGCAGGCCACGTTGACCGAACTGACCAGGGGGAAAAGCGCTTCGTCCAGGCCCAGCTTCCAGTTGCCGAAGGACTCGCCCGCATCAACGTTCAGGTCAATCCACATACCGCCTCGCCGGGGCTACTGCCCCACCATGTTCCGCGGCAGCCAGGTCACAATCTCCGGGAAGGCCGTGATGATGGCCGCCGCCAGGAGCAACAGGAACAAAAAGGGCAGGGCCGAGCGGGCGATGGTAAAGATGTCCCGCCCCGAAAGACCCTGCAGCACGAACAGGTTGAACCCCACCGGCGGGGTAATCTGGGCCAGCTCCACCGCAATCACCAGGAAGATGCCAAACCAAAGCAGGTCAATCCCCACCGCCTTGGCCATCGGCAGAACGACCGAGGTGGTTAGCACAATGATGGATATGCCGTCCAAAAAGGCTCCAAGCACCAGAAAAAGCAGCATCAGCGTGGCCAAAAGGGCGTACTTGGATAGCCCCAGCTCCCCCACCCAGGCCGCCAGCGCCGCGGGGATGCCGGTAAAGCCCATGGCGATGGAGAGCACCGCTGCGCCGGCCAGGATAAACCCAATCATGCTGGTGGTGCGCACCGCACCCATCAGACTGTCCAGGAAGCTCTGCCAGGTCAGGCTGCGGGTCCCCAGGGCGATGAGAAGGGCTCCCAGCACCCCTAGGCTGGCCGCCTCGGTAGGGGTAGCCACACCGGTGTAGATAGAGCCGATAACCGCCACCACGAGGAGGAGCACCGGCAGAATTTTGAGCAGGCCACGTAGCCGCACCCCCAGCGGCACCGGGGGGTCAGGCGGAGGCATCCTCTTTGCGTTCAGGAGGCCTGCCAGCATCACCCAGGCCATGAACAGGAGCATCACCAGGAGGCCCGGCAGCAGCCCCGCGATGAAGAGCCGGGCCACCGAGACTTCAGCGGCCACCCCGTAGACGATCATCATCACCGAAGGGGGGATCAGAAGGCCCAGCGTGCCGGCGCCGGCCAGCGAGCCCAGGACCAGCCGCTCAGGGTAGCCGCGCCGCAAGAGCTCGGGCAGGGCAATTTTCCCCACGGTGGCCGTGGTAGCGGCTGAAGAGCCGATCACCGCCGCAAAGATACCCGAGGCCAGGACATTGATGTGCAAAAGGCGGCCCGGGATGTTTCGCAACCAGGGCGAAAGCCCCTCGAAGAGGTCGGCGGCCAGGCGGGTGCGATAGAGGATCTCCCCCATCCAGATGAACATGGGCAGGGCCGCCAGGGACCAGCTCGAGACAGAGGCCCAGAGGCTGCTGGCCACGCTTGCCCCCGGTGGGGTGTTGGTGAAAAACTGAAGCCCTACCCAACCCACCCCCAGGAGGGCCAGGGCAATCCAGACCCCACCGCCTAGGAACAGAAACAGCAGCAGGACCAAAAAGAGGGCTACCTGGGTCAGCTCCATGGGCTACTCTTGCCCCCTGTCCTCGGAAAGGTAGCCCGGGAGCTCCCCCCTGAGCAGGGCCACCAGGGTATCGGCCAGGGCCACGCAAAAAATGCTCATGCCCAGCGCCAGAAAGCTCTGCGGCAGCCAAAGGGGCAGGGGCAGGAGCCCTGGGGCCAGGTCGCCGTATGCGTAGGAGTCCAGCACCAACCGCCAGAGGTGGAAGGCCGCGTACAGCGCGGCCAGCAAGGAGAGGCCCCCTGCCAAGACCTCCACCCAAAGCCGGGCCCGCCCGCGCAGCCGGCGCAGCAGTACCCCCACGCGGATGTGCCCCCCGGCCCGCAGGGTAGGAGCCAGGGCAAAGAAAACCGCCCCTGCCATGGCAAACCCCGCCAGCTCATTGGCCGAGGGGACCACGAGCCCCAACCGCCGCCCCACAATCTGGGCCAGGATGACGAGAAAGATAAACACCAACAGAATCCCGGCCAGGAAACCCGAAAGGCGATAGAGTTCGTCCAAGAACCTGCGCACCGAAGCCCCCTTTAGAGAGCAAGGGCCCCGGCACCAGGGGCAAAGCCCCTAGGGCGCCGCGGGCCGCAGGCCTACCTGCCCAGGTACTCCCGGTAGATCTTAACCCCAGTGGCCCCAGCCCGCCGGAGCCACTCGTTGACCATGGTCTCGCCCACCTTCCTCAGATCAGCCACCAGCTGCGGGCTGGGCTGCGAGACCTGCATCCCCCGCTGGGCCAGGATAGCGGTCTTGCTGGCCGCCTCCTGCTGGCTGGCCTGCCAGCCCCGCTGCTCCGCCCGGCGCGCAGCCGCCAGCAGCGCTTCCCGGTCAGCGGGGCTCAGGGCCTCCAGGGCCCGCCGGTTCACGATGACCATGTTCTTGGGAATCCAGGCCCTAAGGTCGTAGTAGTAGCGGGCAAAGTCCCAAGCCTGGCTGTCCACCCCCGTAGAGGCAGAGGTGATCATCGCCGCGACGATGCCGGTGGCGAAGGCCTGGGGTATATCGGCGGCCTCCACCTGGGTGGGCACCATGCCGGTGAGTTCGGCGATCCGGGCGGTGGCCGGGTTGTAAGCCCGGAAGCGCACTCCCCGGAGGTCGGCCACGCTGTTCACCGGCTGCTTGGTGTAAAGACCCTGCCCGGGCCAGGGCACCGAGAACAGAAGTGCCATGCCCCGCCGTGAGAGCCAGCTCTCTATCTCGGGCCTAGAAACCCGGTAGAGCCGCTGGGCATCCTCGTAGCTGCTCACCAGGAAGGGGATGGAGTCCAGAGCGAAGATGGGGTTTTCGTTGGCCAGCAAGGAGATGAGCACCTCGCCCAGCTGCACCTGTCCGCTGCGCACCCCCGGCAGAATCTGGGGGTGAGGCAGCAGGGAGCCCCCGCTGTTGACCCGGATGACCAGACGGCCCTGGGTGGCGCTCTCCACATCCCTGGCGAACTCGCGGATGTTTATGGTGTGGAAGTTCCCGTCGGGGTAGGGGGTCGCCATCGTCCAGGTCTGGGTCTGGGCACTGGCGATACCCAGGGCCAAGCCTACCAAAACTCCGATCCATCGCTGCATAAGACCTCCTTTGCGCTACGGCATCTTTGCCGCAAGCAACGCTAAAAAACCCTCGGGGTCGGCCTGCCATGCACCGGCAAAACCGAGCCGCCGCGACACCTCCCAGGCCGTCTGGTTCAGCGCGCGCAGGTACTCCCCGAGCCGCTCCTCCTCCCGGTACAAGGCCTCGGCCCCGGCCAGGCTCAAAGCCGCCAGCACCTCCCCCTCTGGCCCGCGAATGGGGGCGGCCAGCTCGGCAGAGTGGGGCTCGAGCTCGCCAAAACTGGCCGCAAAACCGGTCTTTCGGGTCTGCGCCAAGAGCTCCCGAAGCCGCGCCGGGTCCACCGGGGTGGCTGGGGTGTAGGCCCTGCGTTCGGCTGAGAAGACCGCTCGCTGCACCTCCTCCGGGGCAAAGGCCAGCAGGAGCCGGGTGGAGGCCCCGGCGTACAGGGGGGCCCGTCGGCCCGGGGCAATGTAGAGCCGGACCCTCCCCCGGGCCTCCAAGACCTCCAGGTACACCCCCTCCAGCCCATCCCGCACCACCCACTGCACCGACTGGCCGGTCGCCTCGCGCAGGGCCTGCATCAGGGGTAGGGCCACTCCTCGAGCTGGGTAGGCCGCCTTGACCACAGCGCCCAGGTGGAGGAGGCGGGGACCCAGGCGGTACCGCTCCCCCTCCCGCACCAGCATCCCGTGCCGCTCCAGCGCCCGGAGGCTACGCAAGCAGGTGGCCTTGGACCAGCCGCTGGCCCTCGCAAGCTCAGAAAGGCCCCAGTAGGGGCGCTCTTCGCTGAAAAAACCCAGCAAGCGAAGGGGACGCTCTAGGGTGGGGACGGCCTCAGCGGGTTTCATTTACCGAACCACCTAGCTGATGACTGAACCTACCAGAGTAAGGCTACACCCCACCGCCCGCCCTGTCAAGGCGCCTACCAGCCAAGTACGATGGCGAAAATCAGGGGGGCTACGATTGAGGCGTCGGACTCTATCATAAACTTGGGCGTCTCCACCCCCAGCTTGCCCCACGTGATCTTCTCGTTGGGCACCGCACCCGAGTAGGAGCCATAGCTGGTGGTGGAATCGGAAATCTGGCAGAAGTAGCCCCAGACCGGGATGTCGGTCCGCCCCATGTCCTGGTGCAACATGGGAACCACGCAGATAGGAAAATCCCCCGCAATGCCCCCACCAATCTGAAAAAAGCCAATGGATCGGGCCCTGCTGGTCTGCTCGTACCACCGGGCCAGCTCCATCATGTACTCAACCCCAGTGCGCACCGTGTGGACATTGCGGATGGTTCCGCTCAAGCAGTGACCGGCGTACATGTTGCCGGTGGTGGAGTCCTCCCAGCCCGGCACATAGATGGGGAGGTTCTTCTCCGCAGCGGCTACCACCCAGCTATCCCGAGGGTCGATCTGGTAGTAGGGCTCGAGCCTCCCCGAACGGAGAACGCGGTAGACGAACTCATGGGGAAAACAGCGCTCGCCTGCCCCGTCGGCGGCCACCCACTCCTCCAGGAGGGCCGCCTCGAGCCGCCGCATGGCCTCCATCTCGGGGATGCAGGTATCGGTCACCCGGTTGAGGTGGCGGTCCAACAACCTCTTTTCATCCTGGGCGGTCAGCTCCCGCCAGTTGGGGATGCGCTCGTAGTGGTGGTGGGCCACCAGGTTGAAGAGGTCCTCCTCCAGATTGGCCCCGGTGCAGCTGATGGCGTGGACCTTGTCCTGGCGAATCATCTCGGCCAGCGACAGGCCCAGCTCGGCGGTGCTCATCGCTCCGGCCAGGGTGACCATCATCGCCCCACCCCCCTCCAGGTGGGCCCGATAGGCCTCGGCTGCCTCCACCAGGGCAGCGGCGTTGAAGTGGCGGAAGTGGTGCTTGAGGAACTGGGTGACAGGACCGTTTGCCATAGGTATCCTCCGAACCCATAGGGCGGCCAGGGAAAGCTCCCTCCCTAGGCCCGGGGTAAACGCCCAAAGTCTAGCAGACCCAAAGACCCGGGCTCGTGCCCAACCCACGTGCAGGCCCCTTCAACACCCACGGGCTGGGGCTTCCCGGGGAATGAGGGGTGACCCCTCCTCCTGAGCCGCGTAGGGCCGCATCTGGCGGAGCCCACGCCTCTAGCGGAAAAACCGCTGGATAAGGCTGAAAAGCAGGCTCAAAACCAGGCTCAGCAGGAGCATGGAGGCAAAGGGGAGGTAGAGGCGAAACCCATCCCGCTCAATGCGGAGGTCTCCCGGCAACCGGCCGAACCACCCCAAAAGCCCCGGGGCATAGGACCAGATAAGGCCCAGGAGCACCAGCACCAGCCCCAGCAACAGCAACAACCGCCCCACTTCCACAGACCACCCCCCATAGCCTATATATACCCCAGCTCCCTCAGCGCCTCGGGGTCCTTGCGCCAGTTGGGGTAGACCCTGACCTGCAGGTCCAGGTAGACCTTGCGGCCCAGGAAAATCTCGAGTTGCTTGCGGGCCGCCGCCCCAATCTCTCTGAGCATCCGCCCCCCTGCTCCAATCAGGATGGGCTTGTGGTTCTCCCGCTCCACATAGATGTTCACCCGGATGTAAAACATCCCGTTCTCGCGCAGCTCAAATTCCTCGGTTTTGGTGGCAATGGCGTAGGGAACCTCTTCCTTGAGGCGCTTCATGGCCTCCTCGCGCACAATCTCGGCAGCCCACTCCTCCGCGCTCTGGTCCCCCCGGGCGTAGTTCTCAGGGTAGAAAAAGGGCCCTTCGGGCAAGAGGGCCAACAGCTCGCCGCGCAGGGCCCGGGCATCCCGCTCATCCTGGGCCGAGATCGCGCGGACCTCCAAGCCTGGCAGAAGCTCCGCATAGGCCCGCATGGCCTCCTCTGGGTACTTGGCCACATCCACCTTGTTGCCCACCAGCAAAATGGGCACCTGGTCCCGCAGCGGCCTCAGGGCCCGGGCAACCCGCTCGTCCTCTGGGGTAGGAGGGTGGCGCAGGTCAACCACCCAGACCACCGCGTTGACTTCGGCCAGGGCCTCGGTAATCTGGCGAACCATGTATTCCCCAAGGGCGTCCTCGGCCTCGTGCCAACCCGGGGTATCCACGAACACAATCTGGCGGTTGTCCTCAGTGTAAACCCCCCGCACCCGCTTGCGGGTGGTCTGGGGCTTGGGGCTGATGGGAGCTACCTTCGCCCCCAGCATCACATTGAGCAGGGTGGACTTGCCTACATTGGGCTTGCCCACCAGGGCCACAAAACCGGAGTAGGTGGTTCCTTCCCTCACTTCTTCAGTATAGACCCACCCCATCGGCTATCCTAGGGCATGCCATGCCTGACCCCTTAGCCCTAGCCCTCACCCCCGGCGTCGGACCGAAGCGCCTGGCCCAAGCCCTGCAGACCGACCTGAGCCCAGAGGCCATCGCCAGGACGCTGGGCAGCGAGGTGGGCCGGGCCTACCGCCAGACCCTGCGGGAAGGCCGGGCTGAACGGGAACGGGAGAGGGCACAGCGGATGGGGCTGCGTCTCATCGGGCTTTGGGAAGAGGCCTACCCCGAGCGGCTTCGGCACCTGGACAACCCACCCGCGGTGCTCTACCTGAGAGGGAGGCTCCCTGGAAACCCCAAGAACATCGGCATCGTGGGAACCCGCAAAGCCAGTCCCTGGGCCGTCGCCTGGACGCAGCGGGTGGCCCGGGAGCTGGCCAAGGCAGGGGTGGGGGTTATCTCGGGGTTGGCCCTGGGGGTTGATGCCGCCGCACACAGGGGGGCACTGGAGGGGGGTGGCTACACCCTGGGGGTACTGGGAAGCGGCATGGACCGGCTCTACCCCCCTCAAAACCGCGCCCTAGCCGAGCAGATGCACCTGCTGTCGGAATTCCCTTTGGGAACACCCCCCCAGGCTGGCCTTTTTCCCCGGCGCAACCGCATCGTGGCCGCGCTGGCCGATGCGGTCCTGGTGGTGGAGGCCGGGGAGAAAAGCGGCAGCCTCATCACCGCCCGGTTTGCCATGGAGCTCGGCCGGGATGTGCTGGCGGTGCCAGGCCGCCCCAGCGACGCCTCCTCGCTGGGCTGCAACCGACTAATCCAGGACGGGGCCGGGCTGGTGATGGGCACTGAAGACGTGCTGAACGCCCTGGGCCTAAGGGCCCCGGCAGCGGAGCAGCCCGTTCTCCAAGGGCCTGAGGCCCAGGTCTACCGGGCTTTGCTCGAGCTCTCCGAAGCCCTGCCCGACGACCTGGCCCAGGCCACCGACCTACCCCCAAGCGAGGTCCTCTCCCTGCTCACCCTACTGGAGGTAAAGGGCCTGGTCCAGGCCAGCGGGGGGCGCTACCGGCCAGTCTAGAACCTCCCCCAGGAGGGCTCTTTAGGGGAGGGACTCCGCCGATCGGCCACGGCCCGCACCCGCTCCAGTCCCTCCTCCAGCACCTCCACCCCCGCCCCCCGCCGAGGGGCCTTTTCGGAGAGCAACCTACGCCAAAGCCTGCCACCAGGCTGCCCTTTGAAGAGGTTCAGCATGTGCCGGGCAACCGCCCAAAGGGGCAGGCCCTGCTCGAGCTGACCCCGGGCGTACTCCACCATCCGCTGGGCCACCCAGAACCGGTCCACCCTGCGGCTCGAGGAGAAAAACTGCCAGTCCGCCTCAGCGAGCACAAAGGGGTCTTCATAGACCGCCCGGCCCAGCATCACCCCATCCACATGGGCCAGGTGGGCCGCGACCTCCCCCAGGCTCTGCACGCCCCCATTGAGCACGATGGTCAGTTGGGGGAAGTCCCGCTTGAGCCGGTAGACCCAGTCGTAGCGCAGGGGGGGCACAGTGCGGTTCTCAGCAGGCGAGAGCCCCTGCAGGTAGGCCTTGCGGGCATGGATGATGAAGACCTCGACGCCCACCCCCGCCAGCTTCTCGATGAAACGCGCCACGTATCGGTAGTCCTCCAGCTCGTCCACCCCCAAGCGGTGCTTGGCTGTGACGGGCACCTGTACCGCCTGGCGCATCGCCGCCATGCATTCGGCCACGAGATCGGGCGAGCGCATCAGGCAGGCCCCAAAGCCACCCCCCTGCACCCGCTCCGAGGGGCAGCCCAGGTTCAGGTTAATTTCGTCGTAGCCCCACTCTTCCCCAATTCTGGCAGCCTCGGCCAGCTTTTCCGGCACCGAACCCCCAAGCTGCAAGGCCACTGGGTGCTCTTCGGGGTTGAAATCCAGCAGCTTCGAGCGCTGGCCCAGCAGGATAGACTGATCCACCACCATCTCGGTATACAGGCGGGTTCGCCGGGTGATAAGGCGCAGCAAATAACGAAAATGCCGATCCGTCCAGTCCATCATGGGGGCGACGGACAGGAGCCAGGGGCTTGGGGCAACACCCTCCATAACGACCTGCTAACGCTGGCTGGCCCGCCACTCCTCCGGAGATACCCGCCTGGGCTCGCGGAACTCAATGTCCTCCCACTCCCCCTCCTCCACGATCTCCAAGCCGGGGTTTCCCTGCCGGAAATAGGCCACCACCTCCTGCACCAGGTCATCCGGGGTGGAGGCCGCCGAGGTAACCCCCACGGACCGCACCCCCTGAAACCACTCGGGCCGGATATCTTCCACGGTGTTTATACGTTCAGCCCGCCCCACCAGAGCCCGCGCCAGCTCCAAAAGGCGCATTCCGTTAGAAGAAGCCAGGCTCGTGAGCACCAGGAAGAAGTCCACATGCGGAGCGATACGCCGCACGGCGTCCTGGCGGTTTTTGGTAGCGTAGCAGAGGTCGCTGCGGCTCGGGACCACCAGCTTGGGGAAGCGCCGCTTCAGGATATCTATGGTGGCCAGGGTATCGTCCACCGAAAGCGTGGTCTGGGTCAGCACCACCACCCGATCGGGGTCGGGCACCTCCACGGTATGGGGGTCGGCCAGGCGGGGATCGCGCCCCACGTGGGTGTGCACCGCCACCAGAATGGTGCGCTCCGGGGCCTCCCCGCGGGTCCCCTTGATCTCCTGGTGGTCTGCGGAATCGCCGATGAGGAGAATCCAGTACCCCTCGCGGGCGTAGCGCTTGGCCTCGTTGTGTACCTTGGTGACCAGCGGGCAGGTGGCGTCGATCTGGTACAGGCCGCGTTCAGCCGCCTCGCGCCGCAACCAGGGGGGTATGCCGTGAGCCGAGAAGACCACCGTGTTGGCAAGCTTCCTGCCCTCC
Organism: Meiothermus sp.; assembly: GCF_025060375.1. Taxonomy (GTDB): domain Bacteria; phylum Deinococcota; class Deinococci; order Deinococcales; family Thermaceae; genus Meiothermus. The sequence goes on from NZ_JANXCG010000039.1 coordinate 29,587, forward strand.
TTGGCCCTTTCCTCGCGCAGGCGGTCTATCTCAGCCAGGTCCTCCACGAAGTGCACGCCGTAACGCTCCCGCAAGCGCTGGGTCACCACCTCGTTGTGCACGATGGCGTGGTAGACCAGCAGCTCCCCTTCCTCCTGCAAGGCCTGCGCCGCCCGCTCCACCGCCTCAATCGCCATCACCACACCGGCGCAAAAGCCCCGGGGCTTAGCCAGGTAGACACGCTCGACCATAACGGGCACCATAGCACAGACCAAGGGGTCCCTCTGTAAGCCACCACCGCTCAGTTCAGCGTTCGGCTGCCGCCCATCAGGTTCCGAGCCCGCTCGGCGTAACTGCTGAGGGTTTGGTGCCACTCGTCGGAAGGGTGGATGTACGGCAACACCGCCTCACTGCGGGAAACGATCTCTTCGGGACGGCGGAAGCCGAGCTGGGCCAGGGTGTCCACCACCATTTGCTGAGCGGTAATCCAGTCCCGGCTGCCCTCAGGGGCCTCCTCGCAAGCCTTGGTGTAGTGCTCGAGGGCTTCCTCGTAGTGCATCAGATCGTAGGCCAGGTTGCCCAAGATGAGGTACCCCGCCCCCGCATTGCCCAGCAGGATGGCCTGACGAGCCGCCTGTTCTGCCTCCTCATAGCGCCCCTGGCGGTAGAGGGTCTCCGCCAGGTCGCCGTAGGCCTCTCCTTGGTAGCCGTATTCCGGGTCGCGCAGCACCTCCCGTAGGGTGGCCTCGGCATCGGCCAGCTTGCCCGCCTCCAGATAGGCCACCGCCAGCTCGTGCAACGCATAGCTTCGCTCAGAGGGCTCAGCGCGGCGCACCGCCTCGCGAAAAGCCTCCACCGCCTCCGCAGGCTGACCCAGCTGCATCAGGGTCTGGCCGTGAACCAAAGGCGTCCCGTAGGCGGGCTCAGCCCCCTGCCGCTCCCGCTCCAAAGCCCGCTGGATGGCCTCCAGGGCCAGCCCCGGGTTGCCCAGCAAAAGGTGGCTGCGGGCCTCGAGGTAGAAGCGGGTGGCGGCATCCTCAGGGTCCTCCATCTCGAGGATCTCGGAGGCGGCCTCGTGCAGGGTCTCCAGAGCCTCCTGCCCCATTCCGGCCTCCACAAACATGGCCGCGGCATCAATCAGGTTCCAGTAGCGCTCCATCCCCACTGCCAGGCGCGCCGCCTCCTTGTAGGCCCAAGCGGCCTCAGCCGCCTTACCCAACCGCTCATAGGCCTTTCCTCTTAGGGTGTGGGCCCGCCACCGGAGAAACGCGGGCAGCTCGAGGGGCCGCTCCAGTATTCCCAAGGCCTCCTCTGCCAAGCCCAGGTACATCAGGGCCTGGGCCTGATGGTAGAGCGCCTGCGGGTCGTCGGTTTCGGGCAGAAGGCGCCGCACGTCCTCCTCGGAGGCCCCCTCCAGGGCCCGGACCTCCCCCAGAAGCGAGCGATAGCGAGGGTGGGCCTCGAGGCCCGGCGAGCTTTCCAAACCCTCCTCCAGGGCCCGGTTAACCCCCTCAATCCCGCCTTCCCCGTACAGCGAGTAGGCCTCGGCCAGAAGCATCGCCACCTCCGCGGCCTCCTCGCCCTGCGCCAGCGCCAAGGTGCGCACCAGCACGTCAAAGGCGGTATCGTAGTCTCCCTGGTGAAGGGCCTCTAAAACCACCCGCATCACCCCATGATAAGGGGGAAGGCCCGGGGCACCTGGGGGTGAGCTAGGGCACTTTCCCACCAACCCCCCCCTAGCACCCATTCCCCGGGGGCAAATTGGGTACCATATACTGCAGGTCTGGGCGCAAGGCAACTTGACGCCCCATTTTAGGGTAACGGAGGTCTGGTTTTGCCTACACGCATCAACCCTTGGAGCCTGGTCCTTGTCGTAATCCTGGCCTACTGGCTCTTTACCCTCTTCGGCAGCAGCACCACCCGCAGCAGCATCACCTACACCGACTTTCTTAACTATGTGGAGCAGGGCAAGGTAGCCCGGGTCATCCTCCAGGAGGGCCGCATCAATGGCTTCTTCAAGGCCCCCGAACGCATCCGCGTGGGCAGCAGCACCGAGACCACCGACCGCTTCACGGTGGTCGCGCTCCCCTCAGGCTACACCGACCCTCAATTTACCCAGCTCCTGCGGCAGCACGGCGTGGTCATAGAGAACCGCCCCCCAAGCATCTGGCCCCAGCTGCTCTACACGCTGGTGCCCATCCTGGTGCTCATCGGCTTCTGGTGGTTTTTCTTCATGCGGGCCCAGGGAGGGGCCGGCCAGGTCATGCAGTTTGGCCAGAGCCGGGCCCGGCTGTACGGAAAGGAGAAACGGGTCAACACCACCTTCAAGGATGTGGCCGGGCACACCGAGGCCAAGCGGGAGCTGATGGAAGTGGTGGACTTCCTGAAAAACCCGCAAAAGTACATTGCCATCGGCGCGGAAATCCCCAAGGGGGTGCTCCTGGTGGGGCCGCCCGGTACCGGAAAGACCCTCCTGACCCGGGCGGTAGCCGGGGAGGCCGGCGTGCCCTTTTTCTCGGTCTCGGCCTCGGAGTTTATGGAGATGTTCGTGGGGGTGGGGGCCAGCCGGGTCCGCACCCTCTTCGAGGAAGCCCGGCGCAACGCCCCGGCGATCATCTTCATTGACGAGCTCGACTCAATCGGGCGCAAGCGGGGGGCCGGCATCGGCGGGGGCCACGACGAGCGGGAGCAGACCCTGAACCAAATCCTCTCCGAGATGGACGGCTTCGAAAAGGACAGCAGTGTGATCGTGTTGGCCGCAACCAACCGCCCCGACATCCTGGACCCAGCGCTGCTGCGCCCGGGCCGCTTTGACCGGCAGGTGGTGATTGGCCTGCCTACGCTGGAGGAGCGGAAGGAAATACTGCAGGTACACATGCGGGGCAAAAAATTCGCCCCGGACGTGGATGTGGAAACCTTGGCCCGCCTGACCCCTCAATTCAGCGGGGCCGACCTCAAAAACCTGGTCAACGAGGCTGCGTTGCAGGCTGCCCGTGAGAACGCCAACGAGATTACCCAGGCCCACTTCCAGGCTGCCCTGGACAAGATCATGCTGGGCCTCGAGCGGGGCACCCTAAAGCTCAGCGAGCAAGAGAAGCGGGCGGTAGCCTACCACGAGGCAGGGCACGCCATCGTTGGTGAGGTGCTGCCCTACGCCGACAAAACCGAGAAGGTCTCCATCGTGCCCCGCGGGATGGCCCTAGGGGTACGCTGGAGCAGGCCTGAAGAGCGCATCCTGATGAGCAAGGAGCACCTCGAGGACAGCCTGGCCATGACCCTAGCAGGCCGGGCCGCCGAGGAGCTTTTCGTGGGAACCATCACCACCGGTGCCGCAGGCGACTTCAAACAAGCCACTGCCTTGGCCAAGCAGATGGTTTTGGACTGGGGTATGGGCGACCACTTCAAAAACGTGGCCTGGGGTTCCAACACAGGGCCCATTTTCCTAGGCGAGGAGATCGCCAAAAAGCAGGACCACTCCGAAGAGACCAGCCGCCTCATCGATGCCGACATCCGGGCCATACTGGACCGGGCCTATGAGCGGGCCAAGGAGGTTCTAGCCGCCCACGCCGAAGCGGTGCACAAGCTGGCCGCCGAGCTGCTGGAGCGGGAGGTGGTGCAAGGCGAGCGGGTGCGGGAAATCCTGGCTCAGACGCGGGCCCCCGAGGCCATAGCCCCCACCACCCTTCAGCCCGAGGGCTAGCCTACCCCACCCTACCCTGGGAAAACGGCAATCCCATCCCAGGCATCAACTTCCTGTCAAAACAGGACAAAAGGCAAGCCCCCGGCGCTCGCCGGGGGCTCCAGCCAACACGGTTACTTGAGCTCCACCTTGGCGCCGGCGCCCTCGAGCTGCTTTTTGATCTTCTCAGCTTCCTCTTTGGAGACGCCTTCCTTCACCACACCGCCCTGCTCAGCCAGGTCCTTGGCCTCCTTCAGGCCTAGGCCGGTGATGGCCCGCAGCTCCTTGATGACGTTGAGCTTGTTGGCACCGGCCTCTTTGAGGACCACGTCAAACTCCGTCTTCTCCTCGGCCGCCGGGGCCGCAGCCCCGCCTGCAGCAGCTCCCGGGACTGCCACAGCCACAGGAGCAGCCGCGGTTACGCCCCACTCCTCTTTGAGCTCATCAATGAGTTGCTTGAGTTCCAGAACCGTCGCGTTGGAAAGTTGGGCCTTGATCGCAGCAATGTCCAAAGCCATCTCTGTACCTCCTTCAAGCCGCTTCTAGCTTCTGCACCCGGGCTTCTAGGATGCCCACCAGCTCCTGTGCCTTGGCTCCCAGCACGCCCACCAGGTTGGAGAGTGTAGCCGAAAGCACCCCCACCAGCTCGGCCTGCAGCTCCTTTTGGCTGGGCAGGTCAGCCAGGGCCTCCACCTGCTTGGCGTCCAACACCTGACCCGCGAGCATCCCCGCCTTGAAGGCCGGGATGCCTTTGTCGTTCGTCTTGGCAAACTCCTTTAGGGTTTTGGCCACCGCGGCCGGGTCGCTAAAAACCACCACCGCCGAAGGGCCGCTGAGCCCCTCGATGGGGGGCAGCCCCAGGTCGCCCATGGCCTTGCGAATCAGGGTGTTTTTAGCCACTATGAGCTCCCCACCCTTCTCCCGCACCGCCTTGCGAAGCTTGGCCGTGGGTCCCGCCGCCAGCCCCTGGTAGTTCACCAGGAAGAACGAGCCTTGGGCAGCCCTGAGGACCCCTGTGAGTGCCTCGAGGTTCTCTACGTTGCGCTTACTCGGCAAAGTCCCTCCTCTCGTGCCGCAAACGCAGCTAGAACCGTTCGGATTTAGGGAGATCCGAAGCCTGTGTTGCGAAAAACGCTTCCCTACTAGCGCCTCGGCGACATTTTTAAGGCCATAGCCCGTCGCTGTCTCCGGCCACTCAAACGAGTGCCAAGCTAGGATTATAAGGGGCGAAGCCCCATTCCGCAAGCCGCCCACCCAAACAATCGCTCAAGCAGCCCACCTGGCCGGCTGAGGGCGACTGCTGCCGGAGGTCGCACCGGGCCAGCCTCGCAGGCTTGCGCCCGTCAGCATCCCAAGACCAGCAGGCGCTCGGAGCACACCGCCCCTCACCGCCTTCTGGGGGCAAAACCGGCGAACCACTCCCGCAGCGAGGGCTCGAGGCTCACCAAAAGCTTGTGAACCGTGCTTCGGCCCAGCGGGGCCGCCGCCAGCAAACCCCTCAACAACCCGTCACCCCGGGCCTCCACCAGCTCCGCGGCCTCGGTGGTAAAGCGCCCTTGAAACCAGAGCTGGTCGGTTAGGGTCCTGGCCCTCCCCTCGTAGCTACCCAGGCTGGGCTGGCTCGGGGCTAAAGCGGCCAGCCAGCGTCCCCACCGCTTGGCCTCGGGGTAAAGCTCCGGCCGAGCTTGGTGCAGGGCCAGCAGGAAGAGGTAGTTGGCCAAAAACTCGTCCACCCACCGCACCCGCACCCGCAGCTGCCAGGCCACGGCCACCGCGTGGGCGTACTCATGCCCCAGGTTTATATCCAAGAACTCCTCCACCTGGCCCAAGGGCTCGCCCAACTGCCTGGCCGCAGGGACCAAAGCCTCGCGCAACCGCCAGAGCAGCCGCTCGGGATAGCGGGCTGGCACGAAGACATACAGCCCCTCCCGCAAGCTGGTGCGCTGAAAAGGAAAGCCATAGGGATGGCGGGTGCGGGCTTTCCAGTCCGTCTCATCCAAAACCAGCAGGTGAACCGGAGGGATGGGAGCGTAAGGCTGTAGCACAGCCCGCAGCTCGAGCAGGTAGGCCTGTAAAGCCCGGGCCCGTAGCGCAGCCCCTCCAGACGCCTGCAGGGGAACATGCGGGTGAGGTAGGGCCAGCACAGCCCGATTCTAAGCTTTAGCCGCTTTGAAGCTTAACTCAGAAGAGGCTCAGCTGAAGCCCGTAGGGTTTCTGGTGTAGGAGACCCTATGCGGTACATCACCCCCCTTTTGTTGATTGCCCTGGCCGGTTGCCAAGAGGCCAGCCCATCCCTCCCCGAGCCTACCCCACCCACGCCCACCGGAGAGCCCAACCTCCGCCTGATCGAGGTGGCCTCCGGGCTGAGCCAGCCCCTCTACCTGACCCACGCCGGCGACGGTAGCGGCGACCTTTACGTGGTCGAAAAAGGGGGGCGCATCCGGCTCATCCAAGGAGGCAGCCTCCGCTCCCAAGCGGTTCTGGACATCTCCGGAAAAATCTCCACAGGGGGCGAACAGGGCCTTTTGGGCCTGGCCTTCCACCCCGGCTTCCGCAACAACGGCTATTTTTACGTGAACTACACCAACACCGCGGGCGACACCGTAATTGCCCGCTACACCATGAACCGGAGCACCAAGGTGGCCGACCCGAACAGCGAGCGGGTGGTGCTCACCGTAGACCAGCCCTATGCCAACCACAACGCAGGCTGGCTGGGCTTCGGCCCCGACGGGATGCTCTACATCCCCCTAGGCGATGGGGGTTCAGGAGGCGACCCCCAGAACTACGCCCAGCGCCTGGAGGCCCAAACCGGCAACCGCCACCTGCTTGGAAAGGTAGTGCGCATAGACGTGAACACTTCCGATTCTGGGCGCAACTACCGAATCCCCCCCGACAACCCTGTCCTGGGTGGGCAGGTCTCGGAAATCTGGGCCTACGGACTGAGGAATCCCTGGCGAGCCAGCTTTGACCGAGCCACGGGCGATCTCTGGATAGGGGATGTGGGAGAAGGGGCAATGGAGGAGATCAGCTTGGGCCCCAAGGGCGGAAAAGGGCTCAACTACGGCTGGAGAATCATGGAGGGCACCCGATGCAACGACAACAGCCTCCCACCTGGCTGCAACCACCCCAGCCTGACCCCACCCGTCCACGCCTACGGCCGAGGCGACGGCTACTCCGTCACCGGAGGGTACGTCTACCGCGGCAGGCGCTTCCCCCGGATGCAGGGCCGCTACTTCTTCACCGACTTTGGCACCGGCCGCCTCTGGAGTCTGCGTCAGGTAAACGGCACCTGGCAGCGCAAGCTCGAGCTTTCCCAATTGGGAACTGGCCTGGCTTCTTTCGGTGAGGACGAGCAGGGTGAGCTGTACCTGGTAAACCTCCTTAGCGGAAAGGTTTGGCGGATGGAGGATCAACCCTAAGGTTCTTGCAGCCCCGGGAAAATAGTGTACCCTCAGTATTGGCTGGAGCAAACCAACCTACACCTCCAGGATTGACACCCCTTGGTGTAGGTTGGGTAGAATAGGCCAGCCGTACTTGGCTAAGGAAAATCTTTTCAGGAGGAATCGGTATGAGGAAAATCGCGATCCTTGCGCTGGGGGCTTTGGCCTTGGGCATGGCCAGCGCCCAGTCAAACGTGATTAAGATCGCCTCGGTTTCCCCCCTGTCGGGACCCCAGTCGGCCTTGGGAACCGCCATTGCCCAAGGGGCCCAGATGGCCATTGAGGACGCCCAAGCCCGCTTCCAGCAGCTCGGCTTCCAGCTCCAGTTTGCCCCCCAGGATGACCAGGCCTCTCCCGACGTAGGGGTAGCGGTAGCCCGGCGCATCGTCAACGACCCTGACCTGCTGGGCATCGTGGGGCACCTGAACTCCGGCGTGGCCATCCCGGCCTCCGAGATTTACAAGGACACCAACCTGGTGATGGTCTCCCCAGCCAACACCAACCCCCGCGTCACCGACCGCGGCTACCTGAACGTAAACCGCATCTGCGGTCGCGACGATGTGCAGGGCCCGGTAGGCGCTGAGTACGCGGTGCGGGTGTTGCGCAAGCAGCGGCTCTTCGTGATTCACGACAAAACCCCCTACGGCCAGGGCCTGGCCGAGGCTTTTGCTGCCCGGGCCCGGGAGTTGGGAGCCCAGGTGGTTGCCCTGGTGGGCACCGAGGAAGCCTCCAACTTCCAGCCCCTCATCCTCCAGATGCGGGCCCAGCGCCCCGACCTGGTCTACTATGGCGGCATCTACGACAAAGGGGGTGTTCTGATCAAGCAGATGCGGGAGCGGGGCATCACCGCTACCTTCATGGGCGGCGATGGCCTGGACTCCTCCGACCTGGTGAGGATTGCGGGCAGCGCGGCTAAGGGGATTATCTACACCACCACCGCCGGCCCCATCAGCACCCTGCCCAAGGCCGCCGAGTTTGCCAGACGCTACAAGGCCAAGTTTGGCAAAGACCCTGAAGCCTACGCGGTCTACGCCTTCGACGCGGCCAACGTGATCATCAACGCCATCGAGGCAGCCATCAAGGCCAACAACGGCCGCAAGCCCACCCGCGAGCAGGTGGCCCGTGCGGTGCGCGAGGTCAAGATGGACGGCCTGACTGGTCGGATTGAGTTTGACAGCAAGGGCGACCGCAAGCTCGCCGACTACTACGTGATCCGCCTCAACGAGGCCAAGTACCCCGGCGAAGTTGCGCGGGTTATCCAGTTCGCCCCACCCGCAGCCCGCCAGTAAGCAAACCCTCGCGTCTGCCCTTCGCCCCCCTTCTGGGGGGCTTTTTATCGCTGTACCAGCAGGGAGGTGTGGGTAAAGAGCTTGAGGTAGATGCGCCCAGCAGAAGCGTCGTAATGGTACGCAACCTGGCGCGCGCCCTCTAGCTCGGCAAGGCTCTCCAAAGGGTCCAGTCGGGTTTTCCCCGCACACTGAGCGCCAGGCTGCTGAAGCTCCAGGGCACAGCGATACACGGAAAAAGCCGGGGTACTGCTGGGCAGAACCACCACCGCAGCCCGAGGAGGGCCGTCGTAATTCCTGTACTTGGGGTACAGCCGTAGGCGCACATACTGCCAGGCAACCAGGTCGGTCTGAAGGGTATAGCGCCGACCCTCTATGAGCGTCCAGTAGAAGGGAGGGTTGACCACGTCGCTGCTGCTTTGCACCACCCCGTCGTCCCGAAGAAGGCTGGGGGCGTCTGGCACGTAGCTACGAAAGAAGCGATCGGTCTCGAGCAGGAGATTGAAGTACTCCTGCATGGGACAGATACGGGCGTTGGCCGCCGCGTTGAGCTCACACTCCTGGGTGTACATAGCCCGAGAGCCGGGCGCGGCAGGAACCACCACGCTCGCCCTTCCACTCCCGCTCAAGCTACCGTCCTGGTCAAAGATAGCCAAGTCGCTGCTCCCGCTGCATAGACTGAACTGGGCCTCGACCCAGCGCAGGTTTTCCACCACCATGTTGGGCCCCTCGCGGAAGCAATTGCGGGTGGCGATGGCGCTGGTGCCCGGGCCGAAGTTGACAAAGGTGACGTTCTTTAGGGTGGTGGTACCTCCGTACTCCTGTACCCCCAGGCGACCGATTTCCCCCTCGGCATCCAGGTTGGCGCTTTTCCCCACGATGAGGGAATCACGAATGCCGTGGCTACCGATGGCCACCCCGTTGTCGGCCAGAACAGAGTTGCGCACCTCCATCCGCACCTCCCCCGCCGGGTCGCCCACTGGATTGGCCCAAAGGGCCGAGCGGGTCTTGTAGATGGTTAGGCGCTCGAACAGGAAAGGCCCATGGACTCTGGGTGCAGCGCGGTCCCCGGTAATCCACAAGGCCCCCAGATCGCCCACGTTGCCTGGAGCCCCGATGGCCTTGCCCAACAGGTAGGAGTGGATCACGTTGTCGCGGAACTCAAAGCGGCCGGCGTCCACTTCCCCCACGTTGTCAAACCAGAAGGCGGTAAACTCGCCCCCCGCTGCCGCGTTGCCCACAAAGGCATTGCTGGGCCCCTTAATCCAGAAAGAGGCGGCCTTATGGTCGTTCTGCTCTTGGAGGTGGCTGGAAAGGTAGGGAAAGGCCCGGGTCAGCACCACCAGGTTGCGCTCAAAGCGGTTACCCTGCTCGCTGCCGTCCTCGGTCATGATGCTGTGGCCCAGGGTATTGTAAAGCACGTTGTTCCTGACGAGGACGTTGTCGGTGCTGTGCACCACAATACCCCGCTGGAAGTTGCTGTGAAAGCTGGAGTTCTCCAGATAGTCCCCGCTCGAGTCGCCGTTGTAGTGCCAGTGGAAGGGGTAGCGAGCCAGGCGACCAAACTGGCCCAGCCGGCGAAACTCCACCCCCCGTACCCGGGCGCGGCTGCGCAGGGCAGGGTTGGTCTCTCGGCGGGAGGGGCTGGCCCCCATCACCATTACGTGACCGCCGAAGCCCCCAGGGGGGTTCTCGTCCCCTTGAATCACGATGTTGCGGGAGAGCAGGCCTACCTCAGCCCGCTCGTCCAACACCCGGCCAGCAAAGGTCTGGAGCTCGCCAAAGTGCCCATAGGTCAGCGGCCTATCCAAGGTGATCTGGGTGCCCTGAACCGCCCGGATGGTGCGCACCTCAGCCTGGTAGGGGTCAAGCGCGGTGGAGGCAATCACGATCTCCTCCCCCACCCGCCAGTCCACCGGCTCCACCAGCCGGATCTGTGTGCTTCCGGCGGGCGCGGTCTCGGCCAGTTTTGTCCAGGCCACCCGGTTTTCGCCGATAATTTCCAACCGTCCCCCCATCATGGCCCCCAGGAACTTGGTGCCCATTCCCAACATCACGTCCTCGTCGCTGGGCGGGCCGCTCAGGGTGATGACCGCACGATGGCTAAAGGGAGCCTCTTCGGAACCAATCCGCAGGACCCCAGGACCATGCACCATCAGGTAGCGCACCGTGAGGTTGAGGTTTTTTCGGGCGAACTCTAGCTCGCCCAGCACGGTAATCCCCCCAAGCGGAGGCGGGCTTTCGTCCAGGATCACCCGGACGCCTGCCGGGATGGTCACATCCTGGCCCTCCTGGGGCTTGCTCAGGCCCAAACCAGCCCAGAAGCGGGCATCGGACCAGTAGCCGGTGTTAGGAGGCAGCCCCGGGGTCACCTGACAGGCTGCCAGGAGCACAGGCAAAGTTGCCCATAGGAGGCGCATGGTCGGTCTATCCAGAACAAACCTAGCAAGCCAAGCCCCCCCTCTCAAGGGTTAAACCCGGATTCACGCCCTTCGAAACGCAGGTGTCCGCAGCTCCTGAGAACCTCTTCGGCCTGATCGAAGTAGCCGTCCATGGGGATGAAGACGTAGCCCTGTTCAGCCCTGGCCGGGTAATAGGGGATGTCCAACCGCAACGGCGCCCTCAGCCTCTCGCCAAAGCGCACCTGGGCAGGCCGTGGCGGGGGCCTAAGGTGCAGGGCCAACGCCAAGGGGAGGCGCTCGAGCCACCAAACAAAACAGGCCGCCCGACCCCAACGCTGAGCAATTCTCACAGCCACAGTCTAAGCCCCCTCAATCCGTTATCCGAAAAGCACCCACGTTTCACCAAAAGGTCTACCCCCTGCTGAGCTTCAAAAGGCCAACGGACAAGAGGCTATCCTGTAGGCATGGAGGGCACCTTCGAGCTGTTGGGGCCGATAGAAATTCTCCAGTTGCTGGCCCAGGCCCGGCAGACAGGGGTGTTTAGGGTTCCGGGGGGTGAGGTCTACCTCGAGCGGGGCCAGCCCGTACACGCCCAGTACCGCGGCCAGGTTGGGCGCGAGGGGCTGTTCCAAATCCTCGCCCTAAAGGAGGGGAAGTTCCGCTACCTGCCTGGTGAGCGGCCCCCCTGCACGAGCCTGGAGGGTCCCTTGGACCACTACCTGCTCGAGGCCATCCGCTCTATGGATACCTGGCCCAGCCTAAGCCCCTTTGACCTGGTGGGGCTTGCCCGTGCTGAAGGGTCGGCCCACCTCGCCCTCTCTCCCGAGGAGCTCGAGCTGCTGCCCCACCTGAGCACCCCTGTAAGCCTCTTTGAGCTTGTGGCTAGAAGCGGAGCGAGGGGCGAATCGGTTCAGCGGGCCGTTGCCCGGCTGGCCCGGTTGGGGCTGGTGCGCATCACCCGCCGTACTCCCCACCCGGCACGCCTCACCATAGACCGGCTGGAGGGCTCCCTCCACGCCCGCCTGGACACCCAGCTCCTGCGGGCCTGGCGGGACCACTACGGCCCTTTTAGCGAGGTTGAGGTCCGGGCCGATGGTCGTACCCTGCGGCTTTCAGTGGAGCCTAGGGGAAATCTGGGACCTCGGCTCCTGCTCTCTTCCGACGCTCTGTTCTTCTACAACCTGCGGGTGGGCCAAGAGGTGCTGGTCTGGCCCTCCCTATAGCTCCCGCTGCGGCAGGGTCCCCTAAGGCGGGAGCATAAATCGGAAGGGGTAATCATCGCCAACTTCGGCCCGCCCCTCCGCCACCAGCTCCTGCATCAGCCGGGCAAGCCGGCGGCGGGACATGGGGAAAAGCCGCTCCAGCTCCCCATAGGTCAGCGGCCCCTGTGCCAAAGCGGAGACCACCGCAGCCTTGAGCTCAGCCCAGCGCCCCGCCCGTGAACCCCGCTCCTCCCCCAAAAGGCGGGCAATCCCCTGGTCCCGCAGCGCTAGGGCCTCGCAAAGGCTCAACCCCAACCCAGAGGCCAGCGGGAGCACCGGTTCGCCCCGGGCATGGGCCAGCACCAGCCGGGCTTGCAGCCTGGGTAGCCGGTGCAACGCCCGCTCCAGAGGCACCCCCAACCTCTGCTCCACCGCCTGACGAAATCGCTCTCCCTCAGCCTCATCGCGAAGAACCCCAGCCCGTAGCTTCCCCAGGGCCCTCCGTTCCACCTGACGCACCCCCTCAGCGGTCAGATTGTACCGCCTGCCGATCTGACGGAGGGGCTCCCCAAGGGCCCGGCCCAGCAGAACCTCTCGCTCCAGCGGCAAAAGCAGCTCGAGGCGTTCAGTTAGAACATCCGGCGCCACTCCCCTCTTCAAGAAGTACTGCCCTGGCGTCCCCTTTGGCATGCTGGCTTTGGACACTCCGTCTTTCAGCTTATAATGCGGCTCTGAACGACGGCAAGCCGGCCCAGTGGAATTCCGGTACAATCTTCTTTGGGTGTTTTGAAAAGCCGGGGTGCCATGAAGCAAGCCGTCCTCATCCTAAGCTCAGAAAAGATACCGCAGGGCAAACGTCCTGCCACCCCTTCGGAGTGGAACCGGCTCTACCAGGTAGCGGACTGCTATCTAGACCTGGGCCTCCGGCTCGAGGGCACCCAGCGGGTTTTAGTGGGCCACCTCTTGAGGCCAGAAGGCGCTCCAGGGCTGGGGGAACCGGTCCTCATCACCCTCAAAAAACCCGATGGAAGCCAGCTCCAGAAGGAAATAACCCCCAACCTCCCCTTCCAGCTCCCCCTGGAGGAAGGCTGCGGGCTCGAGCTAACCCTGGAGGGCACCACCTACTGGGTACCCCTACCCCAATCCACTGCGTAACGCCCCACCCCCTTCCCCCTGTTCAAATATCACCGCCTTCCCCTCGGCGCTCCTCTAGGCTAGGGCTGTCCTGCCCCTGGGCAGGCGCAGAATCGGGCAAATTGTATTTTTGCTACATTTTAAACCTGGTGTGGCTAAGAACCCGTGTGGCTTGACTCAACGGGGGGTCTTACTTTATTGTCTTGCCCAAGGTTGGAAGGCAGAGCAAAAAGCGCTTCCACACCGTCCAGGAGGGAAAAACTATGAAGAAGCTCGCTTTTAAGATCCTGACCCTGGTCGCCTCCCTTGTCGCCCTGGCCATGGCCGCTGGTGCAGATCTGAACTGGCAGTAAAAAAGTAACGATTCAACAGGCGCGGGTGTGCGAATTCCACCCGCCTCCTTTGTTGCGGGCTGTAGACTCGAGGTGTGGCCCGCCGCCCTGTGCTTCCACCCGCCCAAGTCCTGGTGTTTATCCTCGGCCTGTTCCTGGGGTTGGTGGGCCTGCTCTTTGTGCTCGCCCAGCTCCCCAGCCCCAACAGCCACCGCTTCAATGCGCTGGATCTGGTTTTCTGGGGAGCTTTGGTCTTCTTGGCCAGAAGAACCGCCGTAAACCTTCCCTTCAAAGCTTCAATGTCGCATGTCTTCATCGTCGCCCTGGCCTCGGCGACAATTTTTCCGGCATGGCTCGCGGCGGCGCTGGTCTTCTCCTTTTCCTTCAACAAAGACCTGGGGAAA
>NZ_JANXCG010000047.1 GCF_025060375.1 Meiothermus sp.
GCAAGAGCCTGGCCAAGCCGCAGAACAACCAGACCCAGTACGAGCTGGGCCTGGAGGGCCTGGTGGCGCTGAACCCCGCCACCTTGGTGCTCTTCACCGCCCCCGACGAAACCCCAATCGTGCGCGGTTGGGCTAAGAACCCGCTTTGGCAGAGGCTCGAGGCTGTGCGGCGAGGCCGGGTATACGAGTTCGACCGCGACAACTGGACCCGGGGCCGGGGCCCTCTGGCCACCCGGCTCATCCTGGCCGAGCTGATCGACAGCGGCCTCCTGGCCGACCGGCCTGCTGCGGGCCGCTACGCCTTCAAGCCTTGAATATGACCCGCTCGCTCCGCCTTACCCAGACCCTGCCGCTATTCGCGCTAGCCGCAGGACTCATGGCTTTTTCCCTGCTGCTCGCCATATCGGTGGGAGCGGTGGACATCCCCTTGGGTGAGGTGTGGCGGCTGCTTTTCTGGCCTGATGCTTCCAACTCGAGCCTCATCGTCCACACCCTGCGCCTGCCCCGGGCTTTGACAGCCTTGCTGGTGGGGGCCGCGCTGGGGGTCTCGGGGGCCATGATGCAGGGCGTCACCCGTAACCCCCTCACCGAGCCGGGAATTCTGGGGGTCAACGCGGGGGCCGCACTGGCCCTGTTGCTGGGGGTGGTCTTCTTCCCCGGCCTGCCCGCCTGGGCTACGGTGCTGCTGGCCGCTTTGGGCGGGGTGGGGGCGGCGGCGCTGGTCTACAGCATCACCGCGGCGGTGGGCCTAACCCCGGTGCGGCTGGCCCTGGCGGGCATTGCCGTGGGGGCCATGTTGGGGGCGGCAACCAGCTTTCTCCTGATCATGTTTGAGGAGCGCACCCGGGGGGCCTTCATCAACCTTTCGGGCAGCCTGGCCGGGCGCACCTGGGAGCACTTCTGGATCATCCTGCCCTGGGCCCTGCCCGCGCTCCTGCTCGCCGTCGCCCTGTCGCAGCAGGTCAACCTGCTCGCCTTGGGGGAGGAAGTGGCCCAGAGCCTGGGGGCGCGAGTGGGCCTGGTGCGCCTTTTGGCCACCGGGCTGGCGGTGCTCTTGGCCGGGGCCGCGGTGAGCGTAGCCGGGCCTATCGGGTTTTTGGGCCTGGTGGTGCCCCATCTGGCCCGGTGGCTGGTGGGCGCCGACTACCGGCGGGTGATTCCCCTCTCGGCCCTGCTGGGGGCTAGCCTGCTCTCCTTGGCCGATGTGGCCGCCAGGCTCATAGACCGGCCCCTCGAGACCCCGGTGGGCATCCTGGTGGTGGCCCTGGGGGCACCCTTCTTCGTTTACCTGGCCCGGCGGGTCAGCTGAAGGGGGCCTTTTTGGCCTGTGGTGCGGAGCTTCGGCTTCAAGCTGCCGAGGTGCTAAAGCTGCGGTGGGCGCTGCTTGCTAGCGTTTCGAGCGGGTTGCCTTGCTCCGGGGTTTGGTGATTTTTACCAGAGTTTTACCTGGGTTTCCAACGATAGCTGGGGAGCTTGGGTGCGGGAAAGAGGGCGGCTGACACCCGAGCCAAGGCTTTTCTGGAGGGCTTTCCATGAAGCTGCGCCTTTTGGTGGTGGAGGATGATGTGGCTCTGGGCCAGAGTCTGCTCGAGGCGCTCGGTCAGCACAGTTTCGCACCGGTTTTGGCCCGCTCCAGGCTCGAGGCTGAGGCTTTGATTTGGCAGAAGCCCTACGACTTATTCCTCCTTGACGTACGCCTGCCCGAGGGGGAGGAGGCGGGCTTTGAGCTGGCTAGGGATCTTAGAGCGGCTGGTTTCCTGCAACCCATCCTCTTCCTCACCGCCCGTGAGGCCCTGCCCGACCGGGTGCGGGGCCTTTCTTTGGGCGAGGATTACCTGGCCAAACCCTTTGCCTTGCCAGAGCTGGTAGCCCGCCTCCGGGCGCTGGCCAGACGGGGTGAGATTCGCCCGCAGGTTCTGACCCACGGGAGGCTCAGCCTGGTGCAGGAGCGGCGGGAAGTACGGTATGAGGGCGAGCTGGTGCGTCT
>NZ_JANXCG010000028.1 GCF_025060375.1 Meiothermus sp.
GGGAGCTTGACGCCTACCTGGACCACTACAACCGCCGGCGACCCCACCGGGCCTTGGGGGGCCTGGCCCCTTTAGAGTACCTGGCTAGAATACGGGGAGAGGCGGTCCCCACAGAGTCTCAAATGTGTTGACCGACTACAAAGGCTTGACCCGCTCAAGGAGCAAGCCTATACTTAGCTCGCCCGGCGAGGGCTCGAGGGAGCCTTGGCGGATAGGCTGAGGCTTTCCTGGCGAGGTGAGAAATGCCCTTTACCAGAGAGGATAAAGCCCGTATTATCGCGCAGCATGCGCAGAAGCCCGGCGATACCGGCTCTACAGAGGTGCAGGTGGCCCTTCTAACCGAACGCATCAACCGCCTTTCAGCCCACCTCACCGCCAACAGGAAGGACATGTCCGCCAAGCGGGGTCTTCTCATGTTGGTGGGGCAGCGCAAGCGGCTTTTGCGCTACCTGGAAAGAAAAGATGAGGCCCGCTACAAAGCCCTCATCGAGAGGTTGGGTCTTCGGAAGTGAAAAAACCCCCGGGGCCTCCCCGGGGATTTTTATGTACAATGGACTTAGCTCGGTAGGCGGGGCCCGGGGTTGGCTCCGCTGGCATCTTGGTGTTGGGAAAAGTGCAACGTGCAGAGCCAGCTGGGGAAGAACAGAGCAGATCGGTGGAAAATATGCGCGCCCAGCGCATAATCTGGGCTATTGGGAGCCACCATGAGTCAAGCCAATCCAGTACCCCAAGGCAAGCGCTACAGCGTGGAGCTAGGGGGCCGTACCCTGAGCATCGAAACGGGAAAGTACGCCAAGCAGGTCTCGGGCTCAGTCTGGGTGCGCTACGGGGACACCGTGGTCATGGCCACCGCCCAGGCCTCCGAGAACCCCATTGAAGCCGATTTTCTGCCCCTCACGGTGGAGTTTGAGGAGCGCCACTACGCCGTAGGACGCATTCCCGGTAGCTTCATGCGCCGGGAGGGCCGGCCTGGCGAAAAGGCTATACTATCAGCCCGTCTGACCGACCGGCCCATCCGGCCTTTATTCCCCAAAGGATTCCGCCACGAAGTACAGGTCATCATCACCGTGCTCTCGGCCGACCAGGAAAACACCCCGGACATCCTGGGTCCCATCGCCGCCAGCGCTGCTCTGATGCTCTCCGACATCCCCTGGGAAGGCCCCATCGCCGCGGTTCGGGTGGGCTTGCAGGGCGACCGACTGGTGCTAAACCCAACCGCCCAGGAGGAGAGCCAGCTCGACTTGGTGGTAGCCGGCTCCAAGGATGCCATCATCATGGTGGAGGCCGCGGCCCAAGAAGTCCCGGAGGACAAGCTGGTGGAAGCCCTGGAGTTCGCTCACCAGGCCATGCAGCCCATCCTGGAGCTGCAAGAGCAGATGCGCAGCGAGCTGGGGAAGGAAAAGTTCACCTTTACTCCCCCTGCCAAGCTCGAGCCCGAAGTCCAGGCGGCCCTCTACCAGCGAGCCACGGAGAAGGGCCTTTCCAGCGTGCTGCAGACCGCCTCCAAGGGTGAGCGCTCCAGGGCTTTGGAGGCCTTCGCCCAGGCGCTGGTAGAGGAGTTCGCACCCCCTGCCGAGGACGGCACGGTGGACAGCCTCCGGCGCAAGCAGGTGGCTGAGGCCTTTGATGAGGTGGTCCGCAAGGAGCTGCGCCGACTGATCCTCGAGGAGAACCGGCGGGCCGACGGGCGCACCCCTACGGAGATACGGCCCATCTGGATAGAAACCGACGTTCTCCCCAAAGCCCACGGCTCGGCCCTCTTCACCAGGGGCGAAACACAGGTATTGGGGGTAGTAACCCTGGGTACCGGCCGGGATGCCCAGCTGGTAGACGACCTAGGGATTGAAACCGAGGACCCCTTTTTGGTCCACTACAACTTCCCTCCCTACTCTACCGGCGAGGTGCGGCGGCTGCGCGGGGTGAGCCGCCGGGAGGTGGGGCATGGCAACCTGGCCAAGCGTGGCCTCAGAGCGGTGTTGCCGAGCCAGGAGGAGTTTCCCTACACCATCCGGGTGGTGGGGGACGTGCTGGAGTCAAACGGTTCCTCCAGCATGGCCACGGTCTGCGCGGGCTGCCTGGCCTTGTTGGACGCGGGAGTTCCCCTCAAAAAGCATGTGGCCGGGGTGGCCATGGGTTTGGTGAAGGAAGGGGAGCAGGCGGTGGTGCTCACCGACATCCTAGGGCTGGAGGATGCCCTGGGCGATATGGACTTCAAGGTTACCGGAACCCGCGATGGGATCACCGCACTGCAAATGGACATCAAAATCAAAGGCCTGTCCCCCGCGCTGATGCGCCAGGCCCTCTACCAGGCCCGGGAAGCCCGGCTGCACATCCTAAGGCTTATGGAGCAAGCCCTGCCCACCCACCGCGCCGAGATGAAACCCCACGTGCCGCGCATCCTTGCGCTCAAGGTGAGCCCAGAGAAAATTGGGCTCATCATTGGCCCTGGCGGCAAAAACATCCGGCAGCTCGAGGAGCTAGGTGTGGAAATTGACATTGAACAAGACGGCACCATCCGCATCTATAGCGCCAACGCTGCTGCTGCTGAGGAGGCCAAAAAGCGCATCCTAAGCCTCACTGCGGAGGCCAAGGTAGGTGAGATATACGAGGGCACGGTCACCCGGATCACCAACTTCGGTGCCTTTGTGGAGATTCTGCCGGGCAAGGACGGCCTCCTCCACATCAGCCAGCTCGCCAAAGGGCGGGTGGAGAGGGTGGAGGATGTGCTGAAGCTCGGCCAGAAGGTGCGGGTCAAGGTCAACAGCATTGACGAGCAGGGACGGGTCGACCTAATCCGACCGGAGCTGGAGGGAATAGTACCCCGCCGTCCCGCCAAACGCTAGCCGTGTGCATCCGCGCGGCCGTTCAGCCTCGGGGTGGCGACCCCGAGGTGGCCGCAGGAGGGAACATGAACGAGAGTTCCAACCCCATTCGTCCCCGGGGGCCGCGCCGCCGGCAACCCCGGCCAAAACCCAAGGAGCCCATCCTCCTAGGCAAGCCTGGTGGAGCCGTTGAAATTGTCTTCCTCGGTGGGACCGGAGAGATTGGAAAGAACATCACCGTGTTCCGGTACGAGGATGAAATGTTCGTTGTGGATGGGGGCCTGGCCTTCCCCGACGAGCACATGCTGGGGGTGGACATCGTCATCCCCCGGATTGACTACCTGATCCAGAACAAGGACCTAATCAAAGGATGGGTACTTACCCACGGCCACGAGGACCACATCGGGGCCTTGCCCTACCTGTTCCCCCAGCTCCCCAAGGTACCGGTCTATGGGGCCCGGCTCACCTTAGGCCTGGTGCGAGGAAAGCTGGAGGAATTCGGCATCAACCCAGGCGAGTACAACTTCAAAGAGGTCTCCACAGACGACCGCATCCGCATCGGTCGCTACTTCCTTCTGGACCTCTTTCGGATGACCCACTCCATCCCCGACAACTTCGGAATGGTCATCCACACCCCGGTTGGAAAAATCGTCCATACCGGCGACTTCAAGCTCGACCCACGGCCTATTGATGGCCAGACCTCCCACCTGGAGAAAATCGCCCAGGCTGGGGCTGAAGGGGTGCTCTGCCTAATCGCCGACTCCACCAACGGCGAGCGGCCTGGCACCACCCCCAGCGAAAGCGAGGTGGCCGAGGAGCTGGACAAGGTCATCGGTGCGGCCAAGGGGCGCATCTTTGTGACCACCTTCGCCTCCCACATCCACCGCATCCAGTCGGTGGTCAGCGCAGGCGAGAAGTACGGGCGGAAAATAGCGGTAGAGGGGCGTTCGATGCTCAAATACGCGCGAATCGCCCTCGAGCTGGGTTACTTCAAGCAAAAGGACCGTTTCTACACCCTGGACGAGATCAAGGACCTGCCGGATGAGCAGGTGCTGGTCATCGCCACCGGTTCTCAAGGCCAGCCCGAGGCTGCCCTATCCCGGCTGGCCTCGGGGAACCACGCCAAAATCGCCATCAAGGAGGGCGACACGGTTATCCTGAGCAGCAGCCCCATCCCCGGCAACGAGGAGGCGGTGAACACCATGATCAACCGCCTGTATGCCCTAGGGGCCTATGTCTTCTACCCGCCCCGCTACAAGGTCCACGCCTCGGGACATGCCAGCCACGAGGAGCTCAAGGCCGTTCTGAACCTAGCTCGGCCCCGCTTCCTCCTACCCTGGCACGGCGAGGTACGGCACCAGGTCAACTTCAAGTGGTTGGCGGAAAGCCTGCCCAACCCCCCGGAGAAAGTCCTCATTCCCGAGAATGGGCGGCTCATCCGGCTCACCTCAGACCGCATAGAGTTCGATGGTAAGGTGCCCCACGGGCAGCTCTACGTGGACGGGCTAGGGGTAGGCGACATCACCGACGAGATACTGGAGGACCGCAATCACATGGCCGCCGAAGGGGTGGTGGTCATCACCGCGCTGGTGAGCCGCGACCCGTTGGTGGAGGTGATCTCCAAAGGGTTTGTGAAGGCCGGAGAGCGGCTTCTGGGCGAGGTGCGGAGAATGGCCCTGGACTCCCTCCACCGGGGAATGCGGGAGAAAAAGCGGCTGGAGGAGATTCGCGACGACATCTACTACCCGGTGAAGAAATTCATCGCCAAGAACACAGGCCGCAACCCGGTAATCCTGCCCATCGTGATACAGGGGTGAGGAACCCCAGAGGAGCCCCCAACCCCGTACAGGCCAGGGCCACCGGGACGGGGCCTGGCGCCCTTAGTCCGCCGACCCCTCCAGTACCCCCAGGGCCGCCCGGTACATTACCTGCAGGTTAGGCCTAAGGCCTGTCCAAAGCTCAAAGGCCAAGGCCCCTTGCCAGACCAGCATGGGCACACCCCCCAGGGTGGGCAGCCCGGCTCGAGCCGCCTCGCGCAGCAGGCGGGTCTGAAGGGGGTTGTACACGATGTCCACCACCGCGGCCGAGCGAGGCAGAAGCCCTTCCGGCAGGGGGGAGGAGTGGGGGTCCTTCATCCCCACACTGGTGGCGTTCACCAGGAGGTCGCAACCCAGAACCGCCGTCTCCAGGTCGTCCTCTGCAACCAGCTGGGCCCCCAGGTCCCGGCAGAGGGCCCTGGCCCGCTCCAGGCTGCGGTTGTGCACCCTCACCCAGGCCCCTCCTTCTCGAAGGGCATAGACCACGGCCCGGGCTGCCCCCCCAGCCCCCAGGACCAAGGCCCTCTTCCCCCGGTAGGCAATACCGGCCTCCTCCAAAGCGGCTATAAATCCGGGCGCATCGGTGTTGTGGCCGATTAGTTTGCCATCCCTTACCTGTATGGTGTTGACCGCTCCAACAGCTTGGGCCTCTGGGCTCAGGGCGTCAAGCCAGGCCAGCACGCTTTCCTTGTGGGGGATGGTGACGTTGACCCCTACATACCCCCGACGCACCTCCTGAAGGCGCTCCTCCAGGCGCTCAGGGGGGGTTTCTAAGGGCCGGTAGGAGCCTGAAAGCCCTGCCGCCCTCAAGGCCGCCTCCTGCATGGCCGGAGAAACCGTGTGGTGCAAGGGGAACCCTATGAGACCTAGCTTCACAAAAGGATTCTACGGCCTAAAGGCGGGCCCGCCCAGGGTACCCACCGACCACCTTACACTCCCACCGGCTTGGCTTGCTAAGATAAAGTTGGTGAGGAACCTGATTTTCTCCTTGCTGTTGCTGACCAGCCTGGCGCAGGCGCGGACCTACGTCGTTCCCATAGAGGGGACCATCGACGGGCCTTTGGCCACCTTTGTGGAGCAGTCGCTGGCAAGGGCTGAACGGGAGGGGGCCAGCGGGGTGGTCTTCCGCATCAACACCCCTGGAGGGCGGGTGGACGCCGCCATCCGCATCACCGACCGCATCCTGGCCTCCAGCGTGCCCACCTTGGCCCTGGTGGAAAACGCCTTTTCCGCAGGGGCCCTAATCTCTTTAGCGGCCCAGCAGATCATGATGCTACCCGGCTCCAACATCGGCGCGGCCCTGCCAGTCACGGTAACACCGGTGGTGGGAAACACCAACCCCGCCGACCGTAAGGTCATCTCCGCGCTCAAAGGCAAGTTCCGCGCGGTGGCCGAAGCCCGCGGGCGGCCAGCCAACATCGCAGAGGCCATGGTTGACCCCGAGATAGAGGTACGGGGCATCACCACCAAGGGTGAGCCCCTGACCCTCTCGGCCAAAAAGGCGGTGGAACTCAAGGTGGCCGACGCCGAGGTGGCGAGCCTGCGGGCAGCCCTGGAGAAAGCAGGCTTTAGCGACGAGGTGGAGACGCTCGAGCCCGGCCCCCAGGTGCGGGTCGCCCGCTTCCTCACCGACCCTACCATCGCGGCCATCCTGCTGGCAGTGGGGGTTTTGGGGCTGGTGCTGGAGTTCTTCACCCCGGGCACCTTCATCCCTGCTATCGTTGGCCTCACCTCTTTGGGGCTCTTCTTCCTCGGAGGGTACCTGGCTGGGCTTTCCAGCGCCCTTACCGTCATCCTGCTCTTCGCTGGGCTACTCCTGGTCGCCTTTGAGCTCTTCGTTACCCCAGGCTTCGGCATCCCAGGCCTGGTGGGCCTTGGACTGATTGGGGCCTCTATTTACTTCACCTTCGGGGACGAGGCTCTGCAGGTGGGCTCCTACGCCATCATCGGCCTGGTGCTGGGGCTTTTCCTGATGTTCCGCTACCTGCCTAAAGGCCGGGCTGCCCGGCCCTTTGTGCTGAGCAGCGCGGTGGAGGAGAAAGCCCCACCCAAAAACGAGCTGGAGTCGCTGCTGGGGGCCATCGGCGTTGCCCTGACCGACCTGCGCCCCGCAGGCACCGCCCAGTTCGGCGAGCGCCGGGTGGACGTGGTCACCTCGGGGGAGTTCATCGACCGCGGGCAGACCATCCGGGTGATCCAGGTGGAGGGCCCGCGGGTGGTGGTGCGGCGGGTGGAGGGCTGAGGCCCAGATGACAGGCGGGTGTATACAAGGTTTTAGGAGGAGTTCATGGAGATAGGCATCCTAATCCTCGCAGGTATCGCGCTTCTAGCGGTTTTCCTCTTCTTCTATCTGGTTCCGGTGCCCCTCTGGATCACCGCGCTCTTCTCTGGCGTGAACGTACCCCTCACCTCACTGGTGGGGATGCGCTTCCGCCGGATTCCCCCGGCCAAGATCGTGAACCCCATGATCAAAGCCTTCAAAGCTGGCATCCCGGTGGAAACGGCCAAGCTCGAGGCCCAGTACCTGGCGGGGGGTAATGTGGACCGGGTGGTGGACGCCCTGATCGCCGCCGACAAAGCTGGCATCAAGCTCAACTTCGACCGGGCCGCGGCCATCGACCTGGCAGGGCGCGACGTGCTGGAGGCGGTCAAGCTCTCGGTCAACCCTAAGGTCATCACCAGCCCTACGGTGGCTGGGATGGCCAAGGATGGCATCCAGCTCCTGGTCACCGCGCGCATCACCGTGCGGGCCAATATCGACCGGCTGGTGGGTGGGGCTGGGGAGGAGACCATCGTGGCCCGGGTGGGCGAGGGTATCGTGGCCTCCATCGGCCAGTCAGAGGACCACAAGATGGTGCTGGAACAGCCCGACCGCATCTCCAAAACCGTGCTGGCCAAAGGTCTGGACGCAGGCACGGCCTTTGAAATTCTGTCCGTAGACATCGCCGAGGTGGATGTGGGCAAGAACATCGGCGCCCAGCTCCGCACTGACCAGGCCGAGGCCGACAAGAAGATCGCCCAGGCCAAGGCTGAGGAGCGCCGGGCCATGGCGGTAGCCCTGGAGCAGGAAAACGCCGCCTTGGTGGAGGCCATGCGGGCCAAGCTGGTGGAGGCCCAGGCTGCGGTTCCTCTGGCCCTGGCCGAGGCCCTTCGGAATGGCCGCATAGGGGTGATGGACTACTACCAGCTCAAGAACATCGAGGCCGACACCGATATGCGCGAGTCCATCAGCCGGGCCAGCGGCGGGGCCACCCCTGAGGGAGGCTCGGGCACCACCAGCCCGCGCTAGGGGGCAGTATGGGCCTAGACGACCTACTCGGCCTGCTTTTTCTCTTCTTCTTCATCATCCTTCCAGCCCTCCAGGGCTTTCTGCGGCGCGGGCAGCAGATACCCCCCGATTTTGAGCCCGACGAAATTCCCCTCCCAGGGGAAAACCGGCCGCCGCCCGCCCCATCCAGGCCCAGCCCAAGCCCCACACCCCAAACCACCCCGCCCCAACCCTCAGCCCCACCCCCTGCGGCCCGCCCGGCTCCGCACAGCCCTCCCGGGGTCCCCAAACCCCAGGCCCCCCGACCCAAACCTGTCCCCACCCGAGCCAAGGGGGAGGAAGCCAGGAGGGAGCCTCAGACCCGAAGGGAAACCGAGCCTCAGGCCCCACCCCCGCCAACACCAAAGCCCCCTCGCTGGCAACTGTCCACTCAGAGGGATGCTATTCTGAATGGTGTGGTTTGGCACCAGATACTGGCCGAACCCAGGAGCCGATATTGGAGAAGGGTAAGGAAACCAAGGCGGTAGTACCCCTGCGCTCCCCTCAAGAAGCCCTGGCCCTGCTGGGCCAAGGGGATAGGCACCTCAAGACCCTGCGCAAGCTTCTCCCCGTCCAGCTCGTGGTACGGGGGCAGGAGGTGCGGATCTCTGGTCTGCCCGAGAACGTGCGCCTGGCCGAACAAGTGGTGCGGGACCTGGTTACCCTGATACGCCAGGGGGCCGAAATCGACACGGGAATCCTCGAGCAGGTCGTCCTGGTAGCCGAGAACGGGCAATCCTTCCCGGAAGAAACCTCAGTCCCCAGCCTGGAAGGGGAAATCGTCCTGCCCGGCCGGCTCAAACCCAAAACCCCCGGCCAGCGCAGGTACGTAGAAGCTATCAGCACCCACGACATCACCTTTGGAATTGGCCCCGCCGGAACCGGCAAAACCTACCTGGCGGTAGCCATGGCGGTGGCCTTCCTGAAGGCCAAAAGGGTCAAGCGAATCATCCTAACCCGGCCCGCAGTGGAGGCCGGGGAACGGCTAGGCTTTCTGCCTGGGGATTTACAGGCCAAAATCGACCCCTACCTGCGCCCTCTCTACGACGCGCTGTTCGACATGATTGACGCGGAGCGCTTTGAGCAGTACATCCAGTCTGGGGTCATTGAGGTGGCGCCACTGGCCTTCATGCGGGGGCGTACGCTAAACGACGCTTTCATCATCCTGGATGAGGCTCAGAACACCACCCCCGAGCAGATGAAGATGTTTCTAACCCGGATGGGCTTCAACAGCCGGGTGGTCATCACTGGGGACATCACCCAAATAGACCTGCCCAAGGCTCAAAAAAGCGGCCTGGTGGAGGCTTTGCGCGTCCTAAAAGGCATCCAGGGTATCGCCCAGCAACGCTTCTTGGAGTCGGACGTGGTGCGGCACCCCCTGGTGGCCCGCATCATCAAGGCCTACGAGTCCTACGAGTACGAGACCGAGCGCTCCTCATAGATGGCCACCGTTGCCCTAGTTGCCCATGTCCGACTACCCAGAGGGATCAGGAGCAAGCTCAGGCGGGTCTTGCAGCAGCTCATGGTTGAGCTGGGGCAAGGCGACAAAGCCCTGACCCTGGTCCTAACCGACGACACAGAGGTACGTGCGCTCAAAAAGGCCCACTGGGGTGAGGACATCCCCACCGATGTCCTCTCATTCCCCAGCTACGAACCCGGCGACCCGTTTGTCCCTCCCCATCTGGGGGACATCGTGATCAGCCTTGAGACCGCCCAGCGGCAAGCAGAAGCCTTGGGCCACAGCCTAGAGGAGGAGTTGCGGGTGCTGGCCGCCCACGCCCTGTGGCACCTTCTGGGCCACGACCACCGGAGCGAAACCGAGTGGGCCGGATTCCACCGGGTACAAGCCCGGGCGCTGGAAATTTAGGCTCAGAAGCGGAAGGTTATGCCAATTCCAAAGCGCACCCCATCCCCCCGTGCACCGTCCCCTACGCCGGTAGCGATGTCTAGGGTCAGGTCGGCCCCCAGAGGCCGCAGGGTGTAGCCCAAGGTCAGCTCCGGTCGGGGTTGGGGAAACACCTCACTGCTGAAGCGGAAGCGCAGGTCGCCTTGCTGGTACTCCGCAAACACCGTCTGATACCCCCGCAGGTCCACGCTGTAAGCAAAAAACAGCTCGGGGAGCAGGTAGCGTCCGATGGTGAAGCGGGTCTCCTCGAGGGTACCTCCATTGAGGGCAGGGATCTCCACCCGCACCTGGTCCAGCCCCAGGGCCTTGGCCAGCTCGCGCTCGAGCTGGCCCACGATGAAGTTCTGAACCGCTGCTTGCAGGCCCGTCTGGGCGATGTCGGCCGGAAGGGCCGAAAGGTCAGAGCGGCCCAGCAGCAACAGGGCATAAATCTCCGCATCGGTGTAGGCCTGGCCGTCGGCCTTGCGAGCCAGCTCGCCGTTGCTCCAGGCGGTGAAGGAGGGGGTGAGGCCGACCTTGATGCGTCCGTTCTGGCGCAAAAATTCGCCCTTCAAGGTGAGGTTGATCTGTACGCGCCGGTTTTCCTGACCCCGATCCTGCACCGTGGTATCGGCAACGATCTGCAGCTCCGGCAGGATACCCGCCGAGGGCGAAAAGCGAGCGTAGCTGCGTTCCTGGCCCCGATCGCGGACGGTGAAGTCGCGGTCCCAGAGCTTGAAATTGCCCCGCAAGGGCACCACCTCCCCGGAAAGGTAGGGGTCGGCCAGGCTGCCCCCCAGGTAGACCTCGCCGGCCAGCTCGCCTTGGACCAGCGATTCCTGGATCAGGACGCCCCGCTCAGCGCGGAACTGGATGTTGGCGAACTCCAGGGGTACCCCTGCGGCCGGCGGGGTTTTGGGCTCAGAGGCCGGGATAGAAACCTCCTGCTGCCCCTCGGGAAGGCCCAACCGAGCCCGTAGCACCTCCACCGCCCCCTGGGCAATGTAGACCCCGCGTTGGTAGCGCAGGATTAGGTTGGTGTCCAGAAGACCCTCCAGCAGGAAGTAGCGCGGATAGCTCACCGGAACCAGCCCCTGCAGGGTCAGCACAAGCTGGGGGAAGAGTGTCCCGTACAGCCGAGCTCGCTGGTTGCGCAAGGAGGCGTCTATGGTGTAAGCGGGGTAGCTGAAGCTCAGGTCAAAGGGTTCACCCGGGTTGAGCAGGGGCGGGTTGGCGGTTCCAGAGGCCCGTACGGTGAAGCCGTTCAGGCTCCCCTCACCAGACAGCTGGGCCTGGGCGGGAAAGGGCGCGGTAAGCAGAATGCGCCCTTCCGCACTGGCGGTGTCCGCCACCCGCAAAACCGCGCGGGGGGTTTCGGCCTGTACCGGACCCAGCTTGAAGCGGAAGTTCTCCAGGGTCAGGTCAAAGACCTGTCCACTCGAGCGAAGCCTCAGGGTACCGCTGCCCTCTGGAGCCAGGGGCTTGAGGTTGGGCAGCACCTGCAACACCGGGGTAAAAACGGTGTTCTCCAGGTCCAGCCGCAGGTTGCTGCCCCGACGCCCGTAGTACCCCGAGCCGCTCCAGGTGCCCTTGCCCGTAAGGGCCAGGTGGTCTATGTAGAGCCGCTCCCCCTCAAAGCGCAAGGCTGCGCTGCCCACCAGGGCATCGCCCCCTCCCTGAAAACGCAGCCGCTCCCCCACCAAGACCCCCTGAGAAGCCCAGGGGTTGGCGAGGTCAAGGCTGAAGCGGGCCTGACCCGTCCAAAAAGCCTGGCCCGCCAGGTCGCCAGCCCAGGTGGAGAACAACCAGTGCAGCGGAAAGGCCACTGCCCTGGCTTCCCCCTGGAGCCGATGGTTCTGCACTCGAAGCCGCAACCAGGTGCGTTGGGAACCCGCAATACCGTCCTGACCCAGGCTCCCTTCCCCCAGGGGACGCTCTAGGCTCAGCTCAGCCTGCATGGAGCCACCCTCCCAACTCCCGCTTAGGCGGCTGGCCAGCGCCAGGTCGTCCCCCTTGACCCGAAGCGCCGGGCTGCTCGCCCCGAACACCAACCGCCCCCCCGCGTACTCTATGAGGCCGGTGACGCGACCCTGAATAAAGGGCAAGCGGGTGCTTATCCAGGGCACCTCCTCCAGGGCCAGGTCGCTGAACCCAGCCCGGGCTTCGAGACCAGCCTGAGCGAGGCGTGCCTCTAGGCGCAAGCGGCCTAGGTCGCCGCTCAGGTTGCCGCTGGCCTCCAAAGCCCCCCTTCCCTCCAGCTCGAGCTGGAGGCGGCTGGCCAGGGGTTCCAGTGGGAGTTCGGCGCGCAGGCGGCCCTGCCAGGCTCCAGCGGCGTATCCCATCTGGCCCTCGAGCCAAGGGCCTTGGGCCAGCAAGCGGGCCTCCAACAGACGGCCTTCAAGCTGGAGCCGCTGCTCCTTGGCGTCGCTGTAAACCAGGCGCCAGGCCCCGTCTAGACCTACCTGTCCCTCCAAAGCCCCTACCCTCCAGGGAAGCCAAGGGGTCTCGGGATGGGTCGCGCGGATTTGAAGCTCCCTTCCAGCCCCTTCCAGGGCCACCTCAAGGCCGTAGAGGGAAATTTTCAGGCCCCCGCTAAGCTGCCCCTTCGAAAAGAGCAGCATACCCGTGCCCAGCTCAGGCGCGGAAAGCCGCACCTCGTAGGTGCGCAGGTCCAGCTCAGCCCGGAAGCTACCCTCAGCAAAGGGGTAGACCGCCTCTAAAAGCCCACCCCGACCCCGCACCTCCACAGGCCCAAGGGGGAGCTCCCCCGAGGCACTGGCCTCAGCAAGGTTGACCTGCAGGGAGGAAGGGGCCCCAGGGCGGGCCAGCTGGAGGGAGGGGTAGGCCAAGCGCAAGGCCATCCCCAACACCTGGCCGTCCACCACCGGGAGGCCCGTTCCGGAGAGCTCGAGGTAGCCCTCGCGAAAGGCCACCCGCCCCGACCAGGCGCCGTTGTAGGCCACTGCGCCCGACAGGTCCCCCTCCAACTGGGCCTCCAGCCGGCCCTCCTGCCAAAGCGCCACCACCTTTCCCTTCCGCCCCCCCCCTTCCCAACCCAGGTCAGCCTGCAGGTTGCCCCAAGGACCCTCCACCCCCCCGCTCAGGTAGAGCCCCTCCACCGGGCGATACCCCTCCAACCGGAGCCAGAGGCTCCCAGGGCTCAGGCGGGCTTCCAGACCCGGGGCCTGGAGCCTGAGACCATCCTCCTGGCCCTCCAGGGCCACCTCCTGCCCGGCCACCCGGTACCGACCCACCAGCCAACGGCCAGGGTAGACGCCCTGGGCCTCCAGGCTCCCCAGCCCCCGCGGTAGGGCGCCCCCATAGGACCAGCTGAGCCGAAGGGGGTTGAGGTCAATCCGGGCCAGCAGGGGGTCCAGCCCATCGCGGCCGCGAAGGTCCACCTCCTGCCCCCGGGCCGTGAGCTCCACCCTCCCCCATTCGGGCATCCAGAGCGAACCATCGCCCCGCAGCGCCAGGGGCGAAGCATCCAGTTCAAACCGGCCCTCAAAGCGCAAATCGGCCGGGCCCGACCAAGGCCCCCGGGCCTGCGCCTCAAGAACCCAGCGCCCTGGCTGGGACCAGCCCTCGCGGAGCCGGAGCTGGAGCCGACCCTGCCAACCCTCGCGCCCCTCCAACCAAACCCGGCCCTCCTCCAGGTCGGCCCGGCCCGTCCAGCGCCCCCCTACCACCGGGAAGTCCAGGCTTACCAAGCCGCTGGGGGCCCCCGCGGCCCAGCGAACCAACCCGGTGGCATAGGGCCCTTCGAGCCGCAGCCGCAGCTGGCCGTCGTAAAAAACCTCAAACCGCTGCCGCTCGTAGCGCCCGGCCAGCTGGCCCTCCAGCCGGGCCGGCCAGAAGCTCCCTTCGGCCAAAAGGTTGGGGCCGGTGAGCCGGAGGGGCAGCTCGAGCCCCTCCCAGGGCCCCTCCCCCTGGGCCACCAGGTGGAGGGGCAGCCCCAGAAAGGGCTCCAGGCTGCCGTCGAAGTTCAGGCGAAGGTGGTGGTTCTCAAGGCGCGCGGAAAGCCCAGCTCCCCAGGCCTCCGCCCAAAGCCCCTCCCGGTAGCCAAACCTGAGCGCAATCTCGGCACCCCGGCCCACAAGCCTTCCCTGTCCCCTCAGCTCAGGGCGGCTCAGGCTTCCACCAAGCCCCGCCTGAAGCTCGAGGGCGGCCACCCCTAGGCCCTGGCGGTAAGCCAGGTCGCCCTGAAGTGCGCCATCCAGGCCAGCAGAAGCCCGAACAACCGCGCCATAGGCCCGCCCCTGGGCCAAAACCCGGGGGCCCTGGCCCAGCAGGGCCAGGTCTACCTGCTCTCCCCGAAGTTGTAGGCGCCCATCCAAGGAACCCTCCAGCAGGTCCATCCGGCCCGCCAGGGTGAATCGGCGGTCCAAGGCCTCCACCTGGCCCTGCCCTGAAACCCTCGCCCGCCTCAGCAGAACCCCCTGCCCTTCAGCCTCTAACCGCAAAGGGGCATCCCACACCAACCCCCAGCTTGCCCCTTCCCCAAAAACCCTCAGGGGGCCGCTTTGCTCGAGGTAGCGCAATCCCACCAGCCGCCCGCTGGCCTGGTACCGACTACCCAGGGTGTACAAGGAGAGCTGGGCTTGCGCGTAGGGCCCCTCGACCTCCAGCTTAGCCTGACCCCGCTGCTGGGCCAGGGTGTAGCTCCCGTCTGCGCGCAATCGGGTCCACGGGGTGTGGAGCTCCAGCCCAACCTGGGGGCGCTGAGGGCTTCCCCCAAGCTCGGCCTCTGCCTCCAGGTGGGGCCCCCTGTAGGCCAACCGACCCTCCAGCCGCTCCCCCAGGGTAAGCTCCCCCTCGAGATCGCCCGTACCCACCAGGCGAAGCGGTCGGCCGGGCTCGAGCTCCAGCAGCACCCCCGCGTGGTACTGGGGCAAGAAAGCCGAAAGGGAACGGTCCTTGTAGTCCACCTGAACTTCCTGGCCATAGGCCCATAGGCGCCCTTCCAGTTCACCGCGCCCCTCCAGGTCCAGCCAGCCTCGCAACCGACCCTGCACATCGGCAGCGAACGTCCGGGCCAAAGGCCCCGTCTCCAGATCAAGGTAGGCCCTAAGCCCCTCCACCTCCACCTGCCCCTCAGGCAGGCTCAGGGTAGCCCGCAGCCGGCTTAGGTCTGCCCCGTAAGCCTCCAGCCGGGCCTTCAGGGGCAGGCCAGCGTAGGTGGTGCGCAGCTCGCTCCACAGCTCCAGGGCCTTCCCCGCCAGCTCCCCCTCCACCACCCCGCCGCGCCCCTGCCAGCGATAGGGCCAGCTCACCCGCCCCCTATACGACAGGCCGCGGCCTGAAAGCGCCAGGGGCCCCTCCAGCCGCCAGGTCTGCTCCAGCACATCCGCCTCAAACCGCCAAGGCAGGGGCTCCAGGTAGGGTAGGCCGTAGGTACCCTGCCCCGAAGCGGACAGGTTCTCCCAAGGACCATAGACCGCGAGCGTACCCCGCAGGTAGGGGAGCCGAAGGCTACCCCGCAGGTCCAACCCCTCCAGGCTGGCCCAGCCCTGGAGCCGCGCGTAGGGGCTCTCCAGCTGGGCACGCACCGGCCCCAGCAGGCGGGTGCCGCTGAGCCGGGCTTGGCCGTAGGGGGTATCCAGGGTCAGCTGCCCGCCCCGCTCCGACCAACCCCCCCGCAGGCGGCCCGGAAAGCCCCAGGGCTCCAGGCTGTAGTCAGCAGCAACCAGGCGGAGCCGCAACCCCTCAAGCGGCTCCGACGCCGGCTGGTAGTCCCCCACCACCCGCAGACGGCCGTTTTGGAGCTGGGCGGCATAGGTCAGCTGGGCCCCCTGGCCGCGGAACTCCATCTCGCCCTCCAGCTCTGGAACCCTCAAGCGCCCCTGGTAGGCCAGCCGGGGAAGGTCAAGCTGGCCCCGCAGCTCACCCCAGTAGCCGCCGTAGGCCAGGCGTCCCTGCAGACCAAGGCTCCTCCAAAGCCCCCGGCCTGCAAGCCGGCCATAGGGGGTGGTGAGCTCCAACTGCCCTCCCTCGAGGTTCCCCCGGGCCCAAAGGCGGGCAGGCTGTCCGCCCATGCGCAGGGGAAGCGCGCCCTCAAAGGGAAAACCTGCCCGAAACAGGACCCGTCCCTCCGGCCAGCGCAGCTCGCTCCGGCCCACCCAAAGGGGAACCTCCTCCACCTCCACGCCGCCCGCCGAAGGCAGGGTAAGCCGTCCGGTGAGGTTGGGGACCGGCCAGATCGGGCCCGAAAGCCGGGCGTAGCCCTCCGTGCTCAGCCAAAGCTCCTCGCCCCGGCCCTCAAGCCTCCCCTCGAGCCAGGGGGAGTCGAAGCGCACCTCCCCTGTGTAGCCCCCCGCCCGTAGGCCCAGGCCGGCCTCCAGCCGCAACTGCGGGGTAAGCCGCAAAGGTCCCTCAATGCGCAGACCCTCCCCGTCGGCGCGGATGCGCAGGGTTTCAAGCCGGGCCTGCAAGCCCTCCGCGTTCGCGGTCCCCTCCAGCCTAAGGGGCCGGAAGGGGGTCTGCACCACCCCCCGGTAGCGGGTGGCCAGGTCGTAAAGCTCCCCCACCAGCTGCACCCGTTCACCCCTGAGGCCCCAGGTCCCGGAAAGCCGACCGCCGCCGTAACGCACATCGGCGGAGAGCCGAAGGGGCTCCAGGAGCGCGATGGGCAGCTCCCGCACCTCCAGGCTAAGAACCCCCCCGGCGTAGCTCCCCTCTCCGTAGCGGCTGGAAATCCTCCAGGCTGAACCCTCCTGCCGTAGAGCGATGGGAAAGCGGGTGTAGGGGGAGTCGTAGCCCAGCTCGGCGCTGAAGCGGCCTGCCTTGAAGCGGCCTGAACCGCTCAGGCGGCCTACCAACATCTCGAGGCCGCCCAGCCGCAAGCTCAAGTCGTCCCAGAACCCCCGCAGCTCGAGCTCCCCCAGCCGCCCTCCCACCCGAGGCCCCTCTCCCTCCAGCCGTCCCGAGAGGCTGAACGGCCGGGCCAGGGGCAGGCCAACCCCCTCTGAGAGCACCTCGAGGGACCAGCGTCCACCCTGGGCCAAAAAGCGCAGCTCAGCCTCGCCCAGCAGGGGGCGCGGCCAGACCAAGACCCCCTGCCCCTCCAGCCGGGGCCCTTTCCCCCAAAGGCGTAGGTTGCTGTGGTAGACGTCTCGCAGGGTCACGGTGTAGGCATCGTCTCGCAGGGCCACCCGGGCCTGGAAGGTGCGGTCAAAAATGGCCCCGTCCACCACGGCGTCCAGGCGGAAGCTCTGGTCAAAGGCCAGGGTCCCCTCGTAGGTCAGAGGCTCACCCAGAAGGCGGCCCTCCCCGCTGTAGCGGCCGCTGAGCTCCAGCCTCTGCCAGCCCCGCCCTTCCAGCACCAAAGGCCCACCCCCCTCCACGGGCAGCCGGAGGCCAAAGTGCTGGGCTAGGGCAGGAAGGGTGGGCCGCCCCTCTACCCGGAAGCGGTACTCCTGGCGGGGCAGGTCCACCGTGGCCGAGCCCCTTAGGGGGCCGTCAAGACCGCGCCCTACCAGATTAGCCGTCACCACCTGCCCATCAAAATCGGCCTCACCGTAAATCTGGCTCAGGGCGAAGCCCACCAGGCGAACAGAGGCATTCTTGATCCGGTTTCTCCCCAGAACGCCATTTTTCACCTGAGGCCCCACCGTCCAGCTCCCCTCCACCTCTCCCGACTCCAGGCCGCTGAACCAGTACCGCGCCGCTCTCAGGTCCCCTCGAAACTCAACCTGCCAGGCCTCCAGCTCCCGCCCAGTGCGGTAAACCACGGCGCTTAGACGGCCCTCGGGCAGGTTCAGGACCACCTGGTACGGCCCCGAACCCCGCACAACCGCCCGCAGGGGGGGCAAAGGAAACGCCTTTCCCTCCTCCAATTGCACGCTCACCCGATTGAGCGCCAGCTCGTCAATCCGCAGGCTGAAAAGGGACGGAGGAGCAGACCCGGCCCCTTGGGGAAGGAGGGCCTCCCAGGACAGGTGCAGGTCCCCTTCCTCAGCCCAGATGCGCAAAGGCAACTCCTTCCGCCTGAGGCCGAGCAGGTTGTACCCCAGCCGCAACCGGCCGGCCTCGAGCCTGAGGCCCCTACCCTCCAGCCGGACCTCCCTCAGCTCAAAGCCCACCAGCAGGTACCCCCCCGCAGCCCGCCAGGTGGCGCGGAAGCCCGCCGCTCTAAGGCCCTCTTGGAGGACGTAGGTGATGAGGGGTGGAAATGCTGGGAGCCCCACCAACAGGAGGAGGAAAAGAGGCGCCCAGCGCAAAAATCGCACGATTTTTAGTCTAGACCAGAAGTCTGAGCAAAATCTAGGAAAACCCCCATGAAAAGCCAATCAAGGGGCCTAGAAGGATGCGACAAAAACCCCCGCTCCGCGTATTCTGGGAATCATGCGCCTGCACCCTGAAATCGCCGAAGCCCTGCAAACCCGAAAACCGGTGGTGGCCCTGGAGTCCACCGTCATCACCCATGGGCTCCCCCGTCCCACCAACCTGGAGCTTGCCCGGACCCTCGAGGCCACCGTCCGGCAGGCCGGAGCCATTCCCGCCACCATTGCCGTGGTAAAGGGCCAGGTGGTGGTAGGGCTGGAGCCGGAAGAGCTGGAGGCCCTCTCGAGGGACGAGGGTGCCGAAAAGGCCAGCCTGTGGAACCTCGGGGCTCTCCTTGCCCAGGGGAAGTGGGCTGGAACCACCGTGGCCGCCACCGCCTTTTTGGCCCACAAGGCGGGCATCCCCGTCTTTGCCACCGGGGGCATCGGGGGGGTACACCCCCACCCCTACGACGAGTCGGCAGACCTGCTCGAGCTCTCCCGCACCCCTATCCTGGTGGTCTCCGCCGGCCCCAAAAGCATCCTCAACCTGGCAGCCACACTGGAGCGGCTGGAGACCTTCGGGGTGGCCCTGCTCGGCTACCGCACAAACCACCTACCCGCCTTTCACAGCCCCCAAAGCCCCTACCCCCTGCCCGCCCGGGTGGAAAGCCCCGAGGAGGCCGCTAGGGCCTTCCTGGCGGCCCGAGGGCTGGGGCTCCCGGGGGCCACCCTGGTCCTCAACCCCATATCCCAGGGCCTGCCCTTTGGGCAGGTCCAGCGCTGGGTAGAACAGGCCACGCAGGAAGCCGCCCGGGCCGGGGTAATCGGCAAGGCCCTGACCCCCTTCCTGCTGCGGCGGATTTCCGAACTGAGCGGGGGGCAGACCGATGTGGCCAATCTCCGGCTCCTGCAGGAGAACGCCCGTCTGGCGGCGGAGATTGCGCGGGCCCTAGCCCAGGACGGAGAGGCCCCGAAGCGTTAACTCCAAGACCGCCCTCAGGCAGTGGCGTAGAATGGGGGAAATGTGCGAGCTGGGCAAGCGGCTGAAGGAGGCTCGGGAAAGCAGGGGGCTGGAACTTGGGAAGGCGGCCGAGGCGCTCAAGGTGCGCCGGGCAGTGCTGGAGGCCCTGGAGGAGTGCCGCTTTGATGAGCTGCCCGAGCCTGCCCTGGCTCGAGGCTACCTAAAGCGCTACGCCCAGCTCCTGGGGCTTGATCCGGCCCCCCTGCTGGCCCTCTACCCCAGCAACCTCCCCCCTGAGCCCACCAGAACACCTCCCCCCCCGCAACCCCCCCCCCTCAGATGGTTCTGGCTGCTCCCGCTGGCCCTCCTGCTGGCCTTCGGAGCCTGGTGGGCCTTGCGTTCGGCAGCCCCTTCCCAGGCGACGCCCCCGGCCACTCCCTCCCTCCCCCCGCCCCCTCAGCAGGTCAGCCTCCGGGTCAGCACCGACCCCAGCGGGGCGCGGGTCTATCTGGACGGCTTTCTTCTGGGGCAGTCCCCCCTGGAGGTTCGGGTAGAGGCAGGGGAGCGCACCTTGCGGGTTGAGGCTCCAGGGTACCGCAGGCACGAGCAGGTGCTCGACCTGCAAACCGACCGCAACCTGCGCCTCACCCTGACCCCCCTGCCCGCCAACCCCAGCCCCACCCAGCCCTCCCCCAGCCCGGGCACCCCTCCCAGCGGCCTGCTCCTCCGCTTTGAGGGGACGAGCTGGCTGCGCGTGGCTGACGGACGCACTGGCCAAATCCTCTTCGAGGGCACGGCTGGACCGGGCACCCAGCAAAGCTACCCCTTGCCCGTGAACGTGCGGGTGGGCAACGCGGGGGCGGTGCGGGTCATTCTGAATGGGCGGGACCTGGGCGTTATGGGCAACCCCGGCCAGGTCGTGAACCGGCGCTTTGAGTGAGCCCCAGCGTAACCCGCCGCTCAGCCCACTGCGAGACGCAGGTCCACCACCCCCAGCCCTCTAACCCAGCAGGCCTTCCCCAGGGGTGCGTTTTTTCGCTGGGAAAGCCGGGTTATCCTGAAGGGTGAGGCTATGGCTGAGCGCTACACCCCTCCCCCGACCCCGCAGTACGCCCTCGAGTCCGGCCCCATCCTGCTCAAGGACGGCCGCACCGCTACCCTGCGCCCGGCCCAACCCGAAGACCGGCCCCTCTTCGTGGAATTTCTCCAGCGCCTCTCCCCCCAAGCCCGCACCTTCCGCTTCTTTTCGGAAATAGACCCCGAGACCGCTGCCGACCTCCTCCTGCGCAAGCCTCCCGACGAGGACAAGGTCACCCTGGTGGTCCTCACCGGCGACCCTGAGCGCATCATCGCCACCGGTGAGTACGTGCAAGAAGGCCCTGGCTCTACCTCGGCAGAGGTGGCCTTTCTGGTGGACGACTGGTACCAGGGCCGCGGCCTAGGCTCCCTGCTCCTGGAGCGGCTGGCCCTCATCGGGGTGCGGCGGGGCATCCGGCGCTTCCACGCCTACACCCTGGCCGAAAACAAGCAGATGCTGGATGTCTTCAAGGCCAGCGGCTTCAAAATTGAGGCCCACAACGAGGCAGGAGAGGTAGAGGTCAGCTTTGAAATTGAGCCCAACCCCGAGATGCTGGCCCGCTTTGAGCTGCGCGAGCGGGTGGCTACGGTGGCCTCGCTCCTGCCGGTGTTGCGCCCGCGGGGCGT
Organism: Meiothermus sp.; assembly: GCF_025060375.1. Taxonomy (GTDB): domain Bacteria; phylum Deinococcota; class Deinococci; order Deinococcales; family Thermaceae; genus Meiothermus. The sequence continues at coordinate 20,761 of NZ_JANXCG010000028.1, forward strand.
GGCGGTGGTAGGGGCCTCCCGCGACCCGGAGAGCGTGGGCTACAGGGTGCTGGAAAACCTGGTGCTGAACCGCTTCCAAGGGCCGGTCTACCCGGTCAACCCAGCCGTCGTGCCCGCTGCAGGCGAGGTGCCGGTGGTGGGTTCCATGCTGGCCTACACCTCCATCAAGGCGGTGCCCGGCCCGGTAGACCTGGCGGTGCTCACCACCCCTCGGGAGAAGGTCCTAGAGGCCGCTGAGGCCTGCGGTCAGCGGGGCGTGCGGGCTTTGATGGTGGTCACCACCGATATGGAGCCGCCCCAGACCAAGGCCCTGGTGCAGACCTGCCGCCGGTACGGCATGCGCCTGCTGGGCCCAGGCTCGCTGGCCCTCATGACCACCAGCCCAGAGGTCCAGCTGTGCGCTGGGCTGGCCCCAAGGCTACCGCTCAGGGGCCAGATTGCCATGTCAAGCCAGAGTGGGGCCGTGGGCCTGGCCGTGCTGGAGTACGCCCGCGAGATGGGTCTGGGGTTCTCCAACTTCGTCTCGCTGGGCGCCAAGGTGGACATCTCCTCCAACGACCTGATCCAGTACTGGGAGGAAGATCCCGAGACCGGGCTGATCCTGCTCTACGTGGAGTCGTTTGGCAACCCCAGGCGGTTCGCGCGGCTTGCCCGACGGGTGGGGCGCAAAAAGCCCATCCTGGCAGTGCGGCCGGGTCGGGACGCGGTGGTGGAGGCCCTCTTCAAGCAAACCGGGGTGGTGCGGGCCGAGAACCTTGAGGAGATGTTCGACATCGCCGCCTTGCTGGCCCACCAACCCCTGCCCGAAGGGCCACGGGTAGCCCTGCTGAGCAACGCTTCGGGACCCGCCTACCTAGCCAAAGATGCCCTCGAAACCGAGGGAATGCAGGCGGAGGTGCTGGACCTGGGCTCCCGGGCCTCGGGCCAGGCTTACCGGGAAAACGTCAGAAGGCTCCTCAAGGAGGGCTTCCACGCCCTCATCACCCTCTTTGTTCCGCTGGGCTACGCCACCGTGGAGGAAGTCCAGCAGGCCCTGGGTGAGGCCTTCCAGGAGGCCCGCCGCCAGGGGGTGGACATTCCCTTGCTCACCTGCTTCATGAGCGCGGGAAGGCCCCGGGTGCAGCTCGAGGGCGAGCAAATCCCCACCTATCGCTTTCCAGAGTCGGCCGGGCGTGCCTTGGGCGCGGCCTATGCCTACGCCCAGTGGAGAAAAACGCCCCCTGGAGAGATTCCCGACCACAACGTCCGCGAGGACGAAGCCCGAGCCCTGGTAGCCGGGGCTAGGGGCCTGCTGAAGCCCGAAACGGTCCAGGCCCTGTTGGACTGCTTCGGCCTTAGGCTATCCCCTCCCCCTAAAGGGGCCATCCCCCTGGCCCTACGGGTTCAGCATGACCCCCTGTTCGGCCCGGTGCTCTCCCTGGCGCTTACCGGGCTGCCCCTGGGCGAGCAGCCCCTCGGCCTGCGCATCACCCCCCTCACCGACCGCGAGGCTGCGGAGATGCTGGCCCCTCTGGGAGGAATTGCTCATCTGGAAAGCCTCCAAGACCTGCTGCTACGGGTCTCCCGGCTCCTGGAGGAGCTGCCCGAGGTGGAGGGGCTCGAGCTGCGGCTGGCCTCGGGGCCTGAAGCTACCGCCATCACTGAGGCCCAGGTACGGCTCAAAGGGCCTTCTCGGGAAGACCCAAAGCCCTCGTGACCCACCCCACTTTGAACTTTGGGGTGCCCTCTGCTAAATTAAACTAACGAGCGTTAGTTTGATCAGGAGGAGACATGCCCGGCAGATACGGAGTTCCCACCGACCCCGACTACCAGGAGCGCCTGGCCGAGTTTGAAGCCCGCATCCGACGGGGTGAGAAGATAGAGCCTGGCGACTGGATGCCCGAGGAGTACCGCCGCCAGCTCATCCGGATGATCTCCCAGCACGCCCACTCCGAAGTGGTGGGTATGCTCCCCGAAGGAGCCTGGATTACCCGTGCTCCCAGCCTCAAGCGCAAGCTCATCCTCATCGCCAAAGTGCAGGATGAGGCCGGGCATGGTCAGTACCTCTACCACGCCGCTGAAACGCTGGGCGTACGCCGCGAGGAGATGCTGGAGGCGCTGCTTTCGGGCAGGGCCAAGTACTCCTCCATATTCAACTACCCCACCCTCACCTGGGCCGACATCGGCACCATCGGCTGGCTGGTGGACGGAGCGGCCATCAAAAATCAGACCATGCTGGCCCAGTGCTCCTACGGACCCTACAGCCGCGCGATGGTGCGGATCTGCGCTGAGGAGACCTTCCACCACAAGCAGGGCAAGGAGATGGTGCTGCTCTACGCCCACGGCACCCCCAAGCAGCGGGCCATGGCCCAAGACGCCATCAACCGCTGGTGGTGGCCGGCCCTGATGATGCTGGGACCCCACGATAAAGACAGCCCCAACACCGAGGTGCTGGTCCGCTGGGGCATCAAAACCAAAACCAACGACCAAGTACGCCAGGAGTTCATCAACGAGCACGCCCCGGAAATCCTGGCCGCGGGCCTGAGCATTCCCGACCCCGAGCTGCGCTACGACGAAAAGAGCGGGAACTGGCTGCACGGCCCCATCAACTGGGAAGAGTTCTGGCAGGTGGTGGGCGGCAACGGCCCCATGAACAAAGAGCGGCTGGAGGCCCGCCGCCGCGCCCACGCCGAGGGGGCCTGGGTGCGGGAGGCGCTCCAAGCCTATGCGGCAAGACAGCAAAGAGCCGTAGCGGTGTAGGAGGGCCCGGATGGACACCCAATGGCCCCGTTGGGAGGTCTTCAAGCAAGATGCCCCAGGAAAGCCCCACCAGGCGGTGGGCTCAGTGCACGCTGCCGACCCCGAGCACGCCCTTCTGACCGCCCGGAATGTCTTTGCCCGGCGGCCCCAGGCGGTAAGCCTGTGGGTGGTGCGGGCGGAGGAGGTCTTTTCCTGGACCAAGGAGGAAATAGCCCAGGACCCAGCGCTGCAGGGTGGGGCCACGCCAGCTCGAGGCCTCCGGCCAACCAGCTACCTGGTCTTTCGCAAAACCAGCCACAAGCGCTCCATGACCTTTGTGGACCACGTGGGGGAGGTACAGGCCTGCTCACCTCAGGAGGCTCTTAGGGAGGCCCTGGCCCGCTTTAGGGATGCGGAAGGGCTGGCCTGGTGGGTGGTAGCCGCTGAAAAGGTGCACAGAAGCGACCCCAGCCAAGAAACTGTGGAGAGCTGGTTCGCCCCGGCCAAGGAGAAAACCTACAAACAGCAACAATACTACACCACGGTGAGCGCGAGCCGGCCCAAGCGGAGGGGGGAGGATGAAGCCTTTGGTGAAGGATGCGCTCATTGCTAAGCTGACCACCCTGGCCGACGACGAGGTAATCCTGGCACACCGCAACAGCGAGTGGGTGGGGCACGGGCCCATCCTGGAAGAGGACATCGCCCTGGCCAACATCACCCAGGATGAGCTGGGCCACGCCATACTCTGGTACGGCCTGCGAAAAGAGCTGGACGGCAGCGACCCTGACCGGCTGGCCTTCTTCCGCGATGCTTACGAGTACCGCTGCTGCGAGCTGGTGGAGCTACCCAAGGGCGACTGGGCCTTCACCATGCTCAGGCAGTACCTCTTTGACCTGTACGAGTCGCTTTGGCTCGAGGCTGCCCAACAAAGCACCTACCCGCCCCTGGCCGGGGCCGCCCAGAAAATCATCCGTGAGGAGCGTTTTCACCTTCAGCACACCCGGGCCTGGGTGGAGCGGCTGGGCCTGGGGACCGAGGAGTCCAACCGACGGCTACAGCAGGCCCTAGACTTCCAGTGGGGCTACGCCCAGCAGCTTTTTGTGCCCATCCCTGGCGAAGAGCTCCTGGTGGCCGAGGGCATCGTGCCCGACCTAGTGCCCCTCAAGGCACGGTGGCTCGAGCAGGCCAGCCGCCACCTGCAAAACGCCGGCCTCAAACTGCCCATCAATCCGGGATACCAGCCTACCTCGCGGGAGCAGCACACCGAACACCTGTGGAGCCTCCTGGCCGAGATGCAGTCCACTGCCCGTTGGGACCCAGAGGCCAAGGTCTGGTGATATGACCGCCCTACCCACCGCCGAGCAAGTTTGGGAAGCCCTAGCCCGGATTCCTGACCCTGAGATTCCGGTGGTAAGCGTGGTGGAGATGGGCATCGTGCGGGATGTCCAGGTGGAAGGCCCCAAAGCCACCATCACCATGACCCCCACCTTCTCGGGCTGCCCCGCCTTGCACCTGATCCGGGAGCAACTGGAGAAAACCGCCCGGTCGCTGGGCTTCGCCGATGTGGAGGTAAAAACCGTGCTCTCGCCGCCCTGGAGCACCGACTGGATTACCCCTGAGGCCAAGGAACGCCTGCGCCAGTACGGGATTGCGCCGCCCAAACCTGCCCACGAGGGAAGCGGGCTTATACAGATTGAGACCAACCCCACCCCCTGCCCCCGCTGCGGCTCCCTCGACACCCGGCTCACGAACGCCTTCGGCCCCACACTCTGCAAGGCCCTCTACGTCTGCCACAGTTGTAAAGAGCCCTTTGAAAGCTTTAAGTCGGTCTAAGGTGCAAATCTCACCGCCCTGGCCACTCCCCTACCCTATAGTGGAGCTGTGGCCTCGCAGCAGGAGGTGAGGTATGGGCAAGAGAGGATTGTGGTTCGGCCTAAGCGTGCTGGTTTTGGCGGGGTGCGGGCTCATCAGCAGCCCCCCCATCAACAACCCCTTCGGGCTGGAGGGGAAGCAAACCAGTGTGACCTTGGCTGCAAGCAGCCAGGCCACGGGCAGCCTGAACCTGAACGCCACCTTCAACGACCAGAGCCTGAACCTGCCCGCCACCCCCAGCGGCTTCAACTACACCCTGGCCATCTCGAACGTCTCCTTTAGCGGGAGCGGCTGCCCAGCCAGCCTGCCCGCCAGCGTGAACGTGACCATGAGCGTCAACCTGACGGTCTCGGACAGCCCCTCCACTGGCCCCCGTCAGGCCCAGGCCAGCGCCCAGAACGTGAGCTTCACCCTCACCCAGTCGGGCAGCGGCTACACCGTGGGCAACATCACCGGCGGCACCCTGAGCTTTTCTAACCTGGGGACCCTTCTGGACATCCTGCAAAACGGCGGCCCAAACACCGCCAGCCTCTCCGGTACGATCAACACCAGCAGCAACCCCGACCTGGCGGGCTGCACCATGACCATCACCTGGGGTGGTGGGCAGGGCGTGCTCAGGTTCTAGGGGGTCGTCCAGCCAGAGCCCACCCCTTGCGGGGTGGGTTTTCAACGCTGGGGTAGCTCGAAATAGCGCCGCACCACCTCGCGCACCTCGGGGGGCAGGGGTTCGGACTCGAGGTACTTTTCGGCCTGACGCTGCACGTTCTCTGGGGGCTGCCCGGCCCGCCAAGGGCTGGGCAGGGGCATCGGCCTGCCCTGCTGGCCCTCACCCCGGCTGAGCGGAGCCTCCCCCGCTGGGCGCTGCGGGTTGGCTGGGGGGCGCTGGGTGGGGCGGGCCTGCGTCCCCACTCCGGGGTTGCCCTGCTCACCGCCCCCCGGTTGCCCCCGGCCTTGGACCCTCTGCCCGTCTGCCGGGGAGGCCCGGCCGGGTTGCGGCTGGGCCTGCTCGGGCCGCCCGGGCCCCAGTTGGGATGGCTCCGCCTGAGGGGGTTGTGGGGGCGGTCCCGATGGGTTGGGCTCCGCACCCGAAGGAGCCAGCACAGGCTGCCCCTGCGGCGTCTGTCCGGGGGATGAGCGGCCCGTCTGAGGGGGTTGCGGTTGACCGGATGGTGGGGGTTGTGCCTGCCCGGGTACGTCCTGAGCAGGCTGGCCGGTCTGCGGTTGCCCGGACGCGGTGGGTTGGGGCTGGCCCTCCGGGTTTCCTGGCTGGGCTGCGCTCCGGTTCTCCTGGCTGGATGCCGGCGGCTGGAGGCCCTGACCTGGCTGGTCGGGCTGGGTCGTCCCGTCGGCGGCCTCCTGGGGTGCCTCCTGCTCCGTTGTCCCGCCCGCAGACCCCTCCGCTTCCCCGCTGGGGGGCTCCAGGGAGCCAGGAGCGGCCGTCCCCGGGCTTTGCGGCGGGGCCTGCACGGAGGGGGGTTGCCCAGCCTGCGGGCCGGTGGCCCCCTCCTCCTGGGTTGAGGCAGGCTCGGAAGGGGCGGGAGCTGCCGAAGAGGCCGCTGAAGGCAAACCCAGGGGGGGCAGGAACCACACCAGGCCCACCAAGGCCAGGTAGAGGCCAGCGGCGATCCAAGGGAAAGCAGGAGGTCGGGCCCCCCGCAGGCTGGCCTCTGCTTCAGCCCGCAGTTGGTCCCGCCAGGGGTGGTGGGCAGGGGCTTCCAGGGCGCTGCGGTAGGCCAGGCCGTAGCGGCGGTCCAGGTCGGCCAGGGCTCGAGGCTCTTCCCAGCGGGTGGGGTACAGAAGGCCCAGGGCAGAGACCAGCGCCCAGGCCGGGTGCACCAGCACGGCCAACGGGAGCAGCAAAAGCGCCAGCCCCAGCGCTATTGCGAGGCGGACCCGCCAGGCCCTACGGGCAGCCCAGACGCGGTGCATACCCCAAGCCTATGCCCAAACCCAAGGGGCCGGCCAGGACCCAGACCACCATGGCTAGCTGATCTTGTTGCCCCTCTCGTCGTAGCGGTAGAAGCCCCGGCCGCTCTTGCGGCCCAGAAGCCCGGCCTCCACCATCTTGCGCAGGAGGGGTGAGGGCCGGTACTTGTCGTCCCCCAGGCCCCGGTGGAGGACCTCCATGATGGCCAAGCAGGTATCCAGACCGATGAAATCGGCCAGGGTCAGAGGGCCCATGGGGTGGTTCATCCCCAGGCGCATCACCTGGTCAATGGCCTCTGGGGTGGCCACCCCCTCCATCACGCACTGGATGGCCTCGTTGATCATGGGCAGGAGGATGCGGTTGGAGACAAAGCCAGGGTAGTCGTTGACCTCCACCGGGGTCTTGCCCATGCGGCGGGCCACCCCCAGCACCGCCTGGGTGGTCTCGTCGCTGGTCAGGTGGCCGCGGATGACCTCGACCAGCTCCATCAGGGGCACCGGGTTCATGAAGTGCATACCTATGAAGCGCTCCGGCCTGCGGGTGACGGCCGCCAGGCGGGTAATGGGAATGGAAGAGGTATTGGAGGCCAGGATGGCCCCGGGCTTTACCAGGCCGTCCAGTTCGCGGAAAAGCTCCAGCTTGGTGGGCTCGTGCTCCACAATGGCCTCCACCACCAGGTCGCAGTCCTTCAGGTCAGCGAGGCGCAAGGTGGTTTGGATGCGGCCCAGCGCCACCTCGTGGGCCCCTGGGTCAATCCGGCCCTTCTCCAGAAGCTTACCCAAGGAACGCCGGATATTCTCTAGGGCACGCTCGAGGTAGCCCTCCTCGAGGTCGCGCAACACCACCTGGTAGCCCGCCTGGGCCGCCACCTGGGCAATCCCCGAGCCCATCTGCCCGGCGCCAACCACGCCAATTTTGGCAATTTCCATGGCCGTATTTTACCGTCCACCCCTCAGGGAAGCCCGCCCGGCCCCCAGCGCGGGCACCGAATCAGCTATACCAACGCTCGAGCAGGGGACTCCACGTAGAAGGGTCCGTCCCAACGCCGGCTACGAGGTTCGTTGAGGATGGTGATGCGGCCTCCTGCCACGCTTTCCACCGTGCCCAAGCTGCGCAGGTACTCCATGAAGCTCTCCGCATCGCTGAACCCGGTGTCGGTGCGGAAGCCCTTAGCGTCGCGCAGGCTGGTGAAGCCGTCGCCGCCCCCGGCGATGAAGCTGTTGACCACCGTGCGGTAGGTGGCGTTGGGGTCAATGGGCTGGAAGCCCCCCTGAGCGGCCACCTCCACCCGGGTTACCCGCTGCCCGGCAGGGCGGGAGAGGTCGAAGGTGTAGCGCAACCCGGCCACCCCGGAGAGGAAACGTCCCGCCGTCTGCTCCCACTGGGAGACGCTGTTCTCCAAGGCAGCGATGATCTCGCTTCCCCTCAGGTCAAGCACCACCAGGGTATTGCCGAAGGGCAGCACCTCGTAGACCTTACCCACCGTGATGGGGCCCGCCGGGATGCTGGCCCGCACCCCCCCGCCGTTTTGCAGGGCGATCACGGTGCCGGCGCCGCGGGTCTTCCAGAGCATGCCGTCGGCGATGAGGGAGGCCAGGTTGGTCTCCCGGCGCCGCACGTTGGCCCGCTCGCCATCTAGGGCAATTCGGGTCTGGGCCACCACCTGGGCGTTGAGGGCCGCGATGGGCAGGGCGTAAACCTTGACCGCATCGGCGGTGAAGACGTCCTCGCGCAAGGGCGGGGTTACCAGGATGGGCTGGCCCTGGTAGCTGGTCAGCAACCCCTTCTCGTCAAAGGTCAGGCGCAGAACCCCCACCACCTTGCCCCACTCCCAGGCCTGCACCACCAGCACATCCCGGCCCTCCGGGTTCTTGACCACCGTGGGGTAGGGCCCAGCGGGCTGCAGCTCGCGGTGGGGGAACTGGCCCAGAAGCGTGTGGGAGTGCCCCCCCACGATCACCTGGCAACCCACGATGCGGCGGGCCAGCTCGAGGTCGGCCAGGTAGCCCAGGTGGGATAGGATGACGATCTTGTTCACACCTCGAGCCAGAAGCTCGTTGATGGCGTTTTGGGCTGCAGGAACCGGGTCAGTAAAGCGCACCGTAGGGCCGGGGTTGGAGATGATAGCGGTATCGGGGGTGGTGAGGCCAATCACCCCTACCCGCTCACCCCCCACAAAGAGCACCACGTAGGGCTTCACCTTGGCCAGCCTGGGCTCGCGGGAGACATCGGTGTTGGCCGAGACCACCGCGAAGCGGGCCTCGCTCAAAAAGCGGGCCAACCCCTCAGGGCCCAGGTTGAACTCGTGGTTCCCAAGGGCCATCACCCGGATGCCCTCGCGGTGCATGAAGTACCGGTCGGCCAGCCCCTGGTACTGGTTGAAGTAAAGGGTGCCTTGGAAGACATCCCCCGCGTGCAGGAACACCGGGTTGCGCTCGGTGGCCCGCAGGCGGTCAAAAAGGGCCACCCGCCGAGCTACCCCACCCATGGGGGTAGCCTGACCGCTCAGGGTTACGCTCACCGGTTCGATGCGGGCGTGGGTGTCATTGACGTGAACGATGGTCATGGAAAAGCTGCCCCCGGACTGGGCCTTCCCCAAACCCGACAGAGCTGCTCCCCCCAGCAAGCCGGCTTTAAGCACATCTCTTCGGCGCATCTCAACCTCCTCCAACTTCGCTCACATTCTATTGCCTGCCGTCAAGGGTGTATCAAGTCAGGAAAGCTAGCGCAAAAAGTCCAGCACCGTCCGCGTGAGCAACTCCACCCCCAGGGGCAGGGCCCGCTCGTCGTCAATCCAGAAACCCGGATGGTGGTGGGGGCGGTTCTGGTCCGGGCTGGAGCTCCCTGCCCCCAGCCAGAAGTAGACCCCGGGGCGCCGGTTCAAGAACTCCGCCATATCGTCCCCGCCCATTACCGGGGGTACCTCCAGCACCCTCTCTTCCCCCACCACCTCCTTGGCCACCTGTCGGAAGCGCTCCACCAGGTCGGGGTCGTTGACCACCGCAGGCGACCCTGGCTTCCACTCCACCCAAGCGCTCCCCCCCATGGCTGCAGCAATGCCCTGGGCCAGCTCAGCGATGCGGCGCATCAAGCGCTCCCGCAGTTCGGGCTCAAAGGTGCGCAGCGTACCCTTGAGAACCGCGGTTTCGGGGATGACGTTGTGGGCCCCTTCACCCGCCTGAACGGTGGCGATGGTGACCACCGCGGTCTTTATGGGGTCGGTTTCACGGCTCACCAGGCTCTGCAGGGCCACCACGGTATGGGCCGCCATCAGCACGGTATCCACACCCTCGTGGGGCATGGCCGCGTGGGCACCCCGGCCCCGCAGGTGGAGGGTGAAGGCGTCGGCAGCGGCCATAGAGGGCCCGGGCCGCACCCCCACCTGGCCCGCGGGCATCAGGCTGTACAGGTGCAGCCCCACCACCCGGTCTACCCCCTCCAGCACCCCCGCTTCCACCATGGGCCTGGCCCCCGCCACGATCTCCTCGGCAGGCTGGAAGACGAAGCGCACCTCGCCCTCCAGGCTCTCCCTCTGCCGGACCAGCACCGCAGCCACATGGGCAGCAATCGCGGCGTGCCCGTCGTGTCCGCAGGCGTGCATAACCCCAGGGGTCTGGGAGCTATAGGGGACCCCCGAGGCCTCCTGGATGGGCAGGGCGTCCATATCGGCTCTCACCAGCACCGTCTTCCCAGGCCGGGCTCCCTTCAGCCGGGCCACCAACCCGGTGCCGGCCACCCCCCGGGTTACCTCGAGGCCCAGCCCCTCCAAAAACTCGGCCAGCTTGGCGCTGGTCCGCACCTCCTGGAAGGCCAGTTCTGGGTGCTGGTGAAAGTCTCGGCGCATAGCAAGCAGGCTCGGCGTGATCTGAGCGATGGCTTCCTTGAGGCTCACGCCCCCTAGTCAAACACTCCCCCCGCCCCACGTCAACCGCCCGACTGACCTGTGGGTTGAACCAAGTACAAATTTTGCTAGACTTGGGGCAAACACAGAGGAGCTTTTATGAACAAGCCTTGGCTCAAACACTACGACAAAGGTGTCCCAGCCGACGTACAGGTCCCTGAAATACCCCTTTGGAAACTCCTAGAGGAAAGCGTGCGAAAATACCCTGACCACGTGGCCCTGGAATTCTTGGGGTACACGATGGGCTACCGCCGGCTTTGGGAGTCGGTCCTCCGTTTTGCTGGGGCCCTCCGGGCCCAGGGGGTTCAACCTGGCGACCGGGTAGCGATTATGCTGCCCAACTCTCCCCAATTCGTCATCGCCTTTTACGGAACCCTGGTGGCGGGGGGGATTTGCGTAAACGTGAACCCCCTTTACACCCCCCGCGAACTGCGGCACCAGCTCACCGACGCTGGAGCGGAAACGCTCGTGATCCTGGACCTGCTCTGGCCCCGCTACGCCGAGATCGAGGGGGAAGTCCCGGTCAAACGGGTTTTCACCACCGGCATCCAGGACTACCTGCCCTTCCCCAAAAACCTGCTCTTTCCCCTAAAAGCCCGCCGGGAAGGGCGCTGGGTCAAGCTTCCCCAGCACCCCAAGCGCCTCGACTTCAAAAGGGCCCTGCGCAGCGCCACCCCCATCGACCAACCCTACCCTGCGAAACCCGACGAAGTGGCCCTTTTGCAGTACACCGGCGGCACCACCGGGGTCTCCAAAGGGGCAATGCTCACCCACCGCAACCTGGTAGCCAACACCTACCAAAGCCTGGCCTGGGGTGGGGATGAGGTAAAGGAGCTGGAGGGTAAAGGGGTGATGCTGGGCGCCATTCCCTTCTTCCACGTCTATGGGATGACCGTAGCAATGAACTACGGGCTAGCCGCGGGGTACAAGCTGGTCCTGCTGCCCCGGCCAGAGGTCAAGCCCTGCATCGAGGCTATCGAGAAACACGGGGTGACCCACTTCCCCGGGGTGCCCACCCTCTACATTGGCTTTATCAACTTCCCTGGCATTGAAAAGCGCAGGGTAGGAACCGTGAAGGTCTGCATCTCGGGCTCAGCCGCCTTACCGGTGGAGGTGGCCAAGAAGTTTGAGGAACTTACCGGTGGCAAGCTGGTGGAGGGGTACGGCCTGACCGAGGCCGCCCCCTGCACCCACTGCAACCCCCTATCGGGGCAACGCAAGATGGGCAGCATCGGCATTCCCATGCCTGGGATTGATGCCAAAATTCTGGACGAGAACCTAAACGAGCTCCCCCCCGGCGAGGTGGGCGAGCTGGCTGTGCGAGGGCCCAACGTGATGCTGGGCTACTGGCAACGCCCCGAGGAAACCAACAAGACCATCAAAATTGACTGGCTGCTTACCGGCGACATGGCCCGGATGGACGAAGACGGCTACTTCTACATCGTAGACCGCAAGAAGGACATGATCATCGCGGGAGGATACAACATCTACCCGAGGGAGGTGGAGGAGGTCTTATTCGCACACCCCAAGGTGGCCGAAGCAGCGGTGGTGGGCCTGCCCGATCCCTACCGGGGTGAGACCGTAGCCGCCTTCATCGTCCCCAAACCGGGGGTTACCCTAACCCAAGAGGAGCTGGACAGGTACTGCAGGGAGAACCTGGCCGCGTACAAGGTACCCCGCATCTACGAGTTCCGCAACGAGCTTCCCAAGAGTGCGGTAGGCAAGGTACTCCGGCGGGAGCTACGGGAAGCAGCCCTCAAAGAACGGCAGAAGGTGGGGAACTAGGCGCAGAAGGGCTCCTTCCAGGCTTGGGGTCTTACCCTGAGCTGACAAGCCCCTTCGCCCCACGTATACTGGGGGCGTCTAGGCCCCGAGCCAGGTGGTTTTCGGAGGGTTATGAACGCTCGAGCGATCGTGGTGACCTCAGGGAAAGGAGGGGTGGGCAAAACCACCACCACCGCCAACGTGGGCGCTGCCCTAGCCCGCCTAGGCGAAAAGGTGGCGGTGGTGGACGTGGACGTGGGCCTGCGCAACCTGGACGTGGTCATGGGCCTCGAGGGGCGGGTGGTCTACGACCTTATTGATGTCATCGAGGGACGCTGCAAGCTCCGGCAGGCCCTGATTCGGGATAAGCGTGTAGAAGGCCTCGCCCTTCTGCCGGCTTCCCAAACCAAGGACAAAGAGTCGCTGGACGCGGAGCGGTTCCGCCAAATCGTGCGGGCCCTGCTGGAGGAGGAGGGGTTTGATCGGGTGCTGATTGACTCCCCTGCGGGGATTGAAAAGGGCTTCCAGACCGCTGCCACCCCCGCAGAGGGGGCTTTGGTGGTGGTGAACCCGGAGGTCTCGAGCGTGCGGGACGCCGACCGTATCATCGGCCTTCTGGAGGCCCGGGAGGTGCGGGAGAACTACCTGGTCATCAACCGCATCCGCCCCAGGATGGTGCAGCGGGGCGACATGCTCTCGGTAGAGGACGTGGTGGAAATCCTAGGCATCGAACCCATTGGGATTGTTCCCGAAGACGACAGCGTGCTCATCGCCTCCAACCAAGGCGAGCCCCTAGTGCTCAAGAACGGTTCCCCAGCAGGCCGGGCCTTCTTTGAAATTGCCCAACGGGTGCGGGGGGAAGAGGTGCCCTTCACCGCCCTCAACGACAACCCAGGGTTCTTGGGGGCGCTGCGCCGTTTGTTTGGAGGTAGGTGATGGGTTGGTGGCCTTTCAGTGGCAAAAGCAGCAGGGAGCAGCTAAAGGAGCGGCTCAAGGTGGTGCTGGCCTACGACCGCGCCCACCTTTCCCCTGGGCTGGTGGAACAGCTCAAGCAAGACCTGCTGGACGTGCTCAAGCGCTACTTTCCGGAAGAGGAGGGCATCTCCATACAGGTGGAGACCCTCGACGACAAGATGAAGCTTCACGCCGACGTCCCAATCCCCAAGTAGGTCAAGGGCTTTTGAGCTCAACCTCGAGGGGCCCAAAGTTCTCCATCTGCCGCAACTCTACCTGTCCTTGCTTCTTGGCCTCTAAAAGCGCGGCAAAGGCCACCACCTGCTCACCCCAGCCACGAAAGGGCAGCCGCCCAAAAAGCACCCGCCCTACCCCCTGCAGAAACCTCCGCAGGCGCTCCCAGGCTTCCTTCAGCCCAAAGGTCTCGGGCTCCAGGTGGAGCGATACCCGACGGGCCAAGGGGCCAGCGGCCTGCTGAAGAAGTTCCACAGGCAACGGGCGCAGACGGCGGTCCTTGGGCAAGGGCGAGGGCGGCACCGGGAAGACCCGCGCCCGCTTTCGGGCCCGCTGCTCGAGAAAGGCGATGGCCTCTTCCAGGGCCACCAGGGTTTCCAAAAACCCCGGTATTCCGCCCTCGGAAGCCTCCTCCTCAAGGGGGAGGGGCTCCGGCTCGAGCCCCGGTGCGAAGGCCCGTAGCTTGTAGAGCAACAGCTCAGCAAGCGTTGGCAGAAGCTCGCTCCGCTCAGGAAGACTCATTTCAGCCACCTGGGCCAACGCCTGTTCGGTGAGGGCCAGCACCGGCAGACCACGCGCCTCAATCTGCCCTTTGCGGACCCGCTCTGCCAGCTCTTTGGGGCTACCGCTAAACCCTTCGAAGCAAAGGGTAATCATGTCCTGAGGGGCTGCGAGGGGCGACCCCTCTTGGGGCGGAGCAATCCGAACTTCTCCCGAACCTCCTCCATGGTGGTCTGGGCGATTCGGCGGGCCTTGGCTGCGCCGTCCTCCAAAGCACCCCAAACCCGCTCGGGATGGGCGCGAAGGGTCTCAGCCCGCTCGCGGATGGGTCGGAGGGTCTTCATCATCTCCTGCATCAAAAGCTGCTTGACCACCAGGGTGCCAATACCGCGGCGGCGGTACTCCTCCTTGAGCACCTGCACCAGCTCGGGCGGAGCGAAGTACTGAAGAAACTTGAAGGCCACGCTGCGTTCGGGGTCACCGGGGTCGGAGAGGCGGATGCGGGCGGGGTCGTCGGGCATAGCCCGGATTTTCTCCCAGATGCTCCCTTCGTCCTCCAGAAGGCCGATGGTGTTGCCCACGCTTTTGGACATCTTGGCCTTGCCGTCAACCCCGGGTACGCGGGGGGCATGGGGGTTCAAGTAGGCCTCGGGCTCGGGAAAGGTATCCCCGTACCTCTGGTTCCAACGTCGGGCAATCTCGCGGGTGAGCTCGAGGTGTTGCAGCTGGTCCTCACCAACAGGAACCGTGTCGGCCTTGTAGAGGAGGATATCGGCGGCCATCAGCACAGGGTACATGAGCAGCCCCGCCGGTACCGACTCGAGCTTGGCGGCTTTGTCCTTGAACTGGGTCATGCGGGTCAGGTCGCCGTAGGGGGTCTGGGTGGTAAAGATCCAGGCCAGCTCGGTGTGTTCGGGCACGTGCGACTGCACGAAGAGAATCACCTTGTCCGGGTCGAGGCCCGCCGCCATGTTCACCAGCGCGGCGTCGAAGGTGCGCTGGGCCAGCAGCTCTTTGTCGTAGGCCGCCGGGTTGGTGGGGGCGTGGTAGTCCACAATACAGTAGATGGCGTCCTGTCCCAGCTTTTCGCCCAGGGCGATGTAGTTCACCATCGCGCCCAGGTAGTTGCCGATGTGCAGGTCGCCGGTGGGCTGAAAGCCGGAGAAAACTCGCCTCACGGGGAGTAGTCTAGCAGGTTGGGGGGTCTAAAAACCAAAGTGCTGAATTTTTGCGTATGCTAGCATAGGCCGAGCATGAGCCTCGAGGCCTTCTCCGACGAAGCCCTGCTGGCCCTGGTGGCGCGGGGCGAGGAGGCCGCCTTACAACAGCTCTTTCGCCGTTACGCCGGGGCTTTTCTGGGGCTGGCCCGGCGGATGGGCCTGGACTCGGCCAGCGGGGAGGACGTGGTGCAGGAAGCCTTCAGCAAGGTCTGGCAAAACGCGAACGCCTTTGACCCCCGGCGGGCCTCGGCCCGGGCCTGGCTCCTGGCCATCGCCCACCACACCGCGGTAGACCACATCCGCCGCTTGGAGGCCCGCCCCAAGCCCCTCGAGGACGAGGAGGCCGAGGCCTTTGACCTTCCGGGTGCTGGCCTGGACGAGGAGGGCCAGCTGAACCGCATCCGGCTCAAGCAAGCCCTGGCCCAGCTCTCCGAGGAAGAGCGGGAGGTCATTGAGGTGCTTTTTTACCAGGGCTACGCCCATCAGGAGGCCGCGCTGAAGCTGGGGTTACCCCTGGGCACCCTGAAGACCCGGGCCCGGCGGGCGCTCGCGCGGCTCAAGGGGGTGCTGCGTGAGGCCTGAGGAGGTGCGGGAACTCCTGCCGCTGTACGCCCTGGGGGCGCTAAACCCCGAGGAGCGGGCCCGGCTCGAGGCCGCCCTTTCCCGCTACCCGGAGCTTTGGGCCGAAGCCCGCGCCCTGCAGGAAACCGCCGCCGACCTGGCCAGCCTTGTGCCCCCAGCCCCGGTACCGCCTGGCCTGGAGGAAAAGGTCATGGCCCGCCTCCGGCCCCCGCGGCGGCACGGCCTTCCGGTCTGGCTGGTCCGGGCCGCGGCGGTTCTCCTCCTGCTGGGCCTGGGGTACACGGGTGGATGGAGCGCCCTCTGGCTGCTCGCGCTGCGCGACCCCCAGGCCCAGGTGGTCACCCTCGCCAGCCCCAAAGGCGAGGTGGTGGGACGGGTCATCCTGCGGAGGGACCGGGCTGCGTTGGTGCTCCTGAACCGCTGGCCCCCCCAGGGCCAGGTCTTCCAGGCCTGGGGGCTGGCCCAGGGCAGCCCGCTGCCGCTCCCCACCTTCCGCACCCCTATCAAGAGCCTGCGCCTTCCCCCTGAGGCCCAGGCCCTGGCCGTCTCCCTCGAGCCTCCCGGCGGGAGCCCGGCGCCCACCACCCTGCTGGGCCTGCCCCCTGCCCCTTAATCCAAAGTTCCCTCCCTCTGCGAACAGCAGGGTGGAGGTGCAAAATGGAAACGCAACCCCAGAATCCAGCCCGTAGGAAGTTCGTGCAGGTCTTGACCGCTGCCGGTGTCTCGGCGGCCCTGGCCCATAGCCTGGTGGGCCGG
>NZ_JANXCG010000089.1 GCF_025060375.1 Meiothermus sp.
TCACGGAGTTCAAGGAGGAATGGCTGTTGCGGGAGCTGGTGCGCCTGTCTGGCACGCCCCTCTCCTTCATGCGGAACCTTGAGCAGCTTGTGCGCTACCGGATGGAACGGGACCGCCATTCACCCCTTGGGGAAACTCCTAGGGCATAAGCCGGCGGTGTTTTGCTTGTAAATAGCGGCGCCCGGCCCGCGCCTGGGGAGCACAGGATGCTCCAGCCCTGGCCGGGAGTACCCCCTTTGGGCCAGGTCCACCGCCTGGGAAAAGGGTCGTTCGGATCCAGGTAGTGCGGGCGCACCAGGAGGCTGGTGTCCGAAGAGACCATCGACGCTGGAGGTCCTGGAGAAGGGCATCCAGACGAAGCCCTTTCCCGGGACCTAAACCGGGGTTGGGTTGCGCGGATGACTCCAAGAGGACCTCCTCACAGGGGGCCTCAAGCGGTCGGGCTACGGCAGGATATGAGCCTGTATGCCCTGGAGGGCTGCTTCCTCCCCCGGCGCATCATGGTCAGGCAATGAGTTCGCATGGGAGCACGGGTTGGGCGGCGGCAAGTAAAAGTGTAATTGACAAACGAAAGTGTTTTTGATACCCTGGGGGCATGCCCGACCTGGCCTACCTGCTCGAGCCCCACCGCACCTGGGGCCTGGAGGAGCTGGTGGAGGAGGCCAACCGGCTCCTGCCCCAGGTGCTCCCCGAGGCGGGTCGGGGGAAGGAGGCGGTCAGCGGGCGCACGGTGCGCTACTACACCTCCGAGGGCCTGCTCGACCCCCCTGCCCGGGACTGGCGCGAGGCCCGCTACAGCGGGCGCCACCTGCTCCAGCTGCTGCTGGCGCGGAAGCTGCTGGCCCAGGGCCACACCCTGCGCACCCTGGCCCCGGAGCTGCGCAAGCGGAGCACCGAGGAACTCCTGGCCCTCCTGCAGCAGCCTACCCAGGTGGTGCTCAGGCCGGCCAACCCCGCGCTGGAGTACCTGGAGCGGCTGGCCGCCGCGGCCCCCCGGCCGCGCCCCGCGGGGCCCGAGCCGTTCTGGCGGGTGCGGGTGCGGGAGGGGCTGGAGGTGTGGCTGGCCGAGGACTACCCGCTGCCGCAGAGCCCGGCCGAGTGGCAGGCCCTGCTGGAGGAGATCGGCAGGGCGCTGCAAAGCGTTTCCAAGAGACCTGGAGGAAGACCATGAACGAGAGCATCCCCCGCGTGGAGTTCATCCCCCTGAAGCCCGCCGTGCGCCTTGAGGGCGAGACCCGGCTGGAGGTACTCTTCCGCCTGCACGCCCCGGAGAGGGAGCGCGGCCGCCCCCGGCTGAACCTGGGGCTGGCGCTGGACCGCTCGGGCAGCATGGCTGGCGGGAAGCTGAAGAGGGCCCTTGAGGCCGCGGCCTTCCTGGTGCAGGAGCTGGGCCCACAGGACCGCCTGGCGATCGTGGCCTACGACGACCAGATCGAGCAGCTGCTGCCCTCCAGCCCGGTGACGGACAAGCCCGCGCTTCTGGCCCGGCTCAGGGGGGTTCACCATGGGGGCAGCACCAACCTCTTCGAGGGCTGGCGGGAGGCCGCCTACCAGGTGGCCCAGCACCTGGACCCCGCCGCCCTCAACCGGGTGCTCCTGCTCACCGACGGGCTGGCCAACCAGGGCCTCACCCAGCCGGAGGCCATCGCCCAGCACGTGGGCGAGCTGGCCCGGCGGGGGGTCTCCACCACCACCCTGGGGATCGGCCGCGACTTCAACGAGGACCTGCTGGTCCTGATGGCCGACCGGGGCGGGGGCCAGTTCTACTTCGTCGAGAGCGCGGCCGACCTGCCCCGGATCTTCGCCCAGGAGCTCTCGGGCCTCTCCGCCACCTTCGCCAAGGGGGTGCGCCTTGCCCTGGTGGCCCCGGGGGTGCAGGTGCGGCTCCACAACGCCTTTGCGGAGGGGCCCCAGGGGCAGTACCAGCTGCCCGACCTGATCCGCGGGCTGCCCCTCGAGCTGGCCTTCAGCCTGCTGCTGCCGCCGGGGCCCTTCAGGGGGGAGCTTTGGCTCAGCTGGGAGGACGAGGAGGGCCGGAGGCAGGAGCTGCGCCTGCCCCTCGCGCTGGAGGCCGTGGGGGAGGCGGAGTTCCAGGGCCTGCCGGAGCACCCCGAGGTGCTGGCCTACCTGGCCAAGCTCGAGGTGACCCGGCTCCGGCAGGAGGCCGTGGCTTGGCTGGACCGGGGGATGTTCCAGGAGGCCAGTGCAACCATCCAGCAGGCGGCCCCCATGCTTCGCACGCTGGCCGGGCACTACGCGGAGGAGGTGGACGAGCTCCAGGCCCTCTCCACCCTGATTGAGGAGGACCACCTGACCGCCCGCAAGCGCATGCTCGAGCAGACCCTGAGGAACCTCAAGGGGAGGCGGGGGCAGGCCTAGGGGCCAGGGCGGGCCCGCAGCCCCGCCACCCCTTCCAGCCCCTGCCCCTGAGCTGCTGCCGGGCCAGGCCCTCCTCTATCCAGTCGGCCAGGCGGTCCTCCGGGAGCGGGGCCCGCTCCAGCAGGGCCCTGAGCAGCCTGGGGCGGAGGGTCTCCCGGAACCATAGCTGGGCTTGGAGGCCCTCAGGGCGGCTCCCTTGGCGTACCGACGGCCTCTGAAGGGCAGCAGCGCCCGCCCCTTGCCGCTTGCCAGCAGGGCGCTCCCCGGCAGGGCGTCGCTGGCGCTCAGGTCTAGCCATACCTCGGCCCACCCCAGGAAATCCACGTAGACCCCCACCACCCTGTCCGGGCTTACCCAGAGTTCTGGGGGCCTGAGGATGCGCTCATCGAACGGGCGGCGGGTCGCCATTCCCACGGCAAAGGGAGCTCTTCCCGACCATCGCCAGGGATCCAGTTCAGCAAGCTCCAGGCCGTGTTCCACGCCGCTGGGGTAGAGGGGTAAGGGGTGACCGGAACCGGGGAGGCGCTGGGCGAGAAGCTCTTCTCCATCTGGGCGGCCCTCCTGGCGCTGATCAGCGCAAGGTCGGTGGTTCGAGTCCACCATCGCCCACCGCGATGGAAAGCCAAAACTCCCCGCCTTGGAAGCAAGGCGGGGAGGGCTTTTACGGCAGTTTCTACGGCACTTGGGTCCGGGCCTGCCCCCTCAGGGCTAACCAACCCGATCAGGCCGCCCTGGTTCGCCTCCTAGTCTTGGTCCATCCCTTTGCTTGGCCGTGACCCACACGATACGCCAATCCACGGCAAAGTACTCGTGCACGGCGATGTTGCGAAAGGCCACGATGTCCGGCCAGGGGATGTGAGGGTGTTGGCGGGTGAAGGCTTTGGGCAGGCGGGCTGCGGCCTCACCGATGACGAATGAGCTTCTGCAACACGGCGCTTTGCCGTAGCTCGTCCTTCAGGAAAGAGGCTTCCTCTACCCCCTGTAGAAAGCGCCCGATGGCCTCAGCCGCCTCAAGGATGTCCACCAAGTACAGGCGCTCAGGACGCATAGAGGACGCGTTCTTCCCTCAGAACCCTCTCGCGGAGGATGGGTTTCAGGCCGCTCCGCGGGACCAGGTCCACGGGACGGCCAAAGAGCTCGGACAGCTCCCGTGCCATCCGGGCCAGGGTCAGGAAGCCCACGGCGGCCTCGGGTTCAAACTCCACCAGGAGGTCCACGTCGCTTTGGGGCCCAAGCTCCCCCCTGGCCGCCGAGCCGAAGAGGGAGAGCCGCTTTACCCGATAGCGGCGGCAAAGGGCCTGCAGTTCGGCCTCGGGTAGGGGGAGAGGCGACGCCAATGGCTCCATGGCCTTCAGCATAAGCCCTCTTCCCAAAGCCGGGCACTACCCTAGGTTCTGGCTGGGTAGCTGAGCGCCAGGATGGGTCTCGGGCTTCAGCGAGCCCTGCCTGCACTTTCATCGGGACTTGGGGGACCTATGCAGCCCCCACACTCGTGCTACCCTGAGCAAGGGTGAAAAGCTCCATCTCGGGCTGGCCAACCTTCTTTTGCCGCCGCCTGAGACACGACCACAGACGAGAGCCCACGCGCGTGGCCCCGAACAGGGGGCCTTTTCGACGCCATGCGAAGGTCCGTCCACCTGTTGACCGCCTCTTTTGCACCTTCCGTCGCCTTAGGGCAGGATGGTGGTCTGAGTCTTCGGGAGTGGGCTGCCCGGGGGGGCAGGTTCGGCTCGAGCCCCAGGGCCCCCGCCCCCAGTGGGTGCAGGGTGCCCCCGCTGCGGGGCCGTGGTCCTGGGGAAGCGGGCCGTCTAGAATGAGCCTATCCCTCCCAGGGTGTTGTCCAAAGGAGGTTAGGATGATTGGCTCGGTGCGGCGCAGGGGAAACGTGCTGGATATCTTCGACCCACAGGGGCGGCTCATCGGCACCATCGGCATCGGGAGCCGGGATGAGCTGCTGGGCTGGACGACGGACACGGTGGTGGTGCGGCGGGGGCGGGTGGTCTACCACTACGATGCGCGGGGGCGGATCCGGGCCACCCGGCCGGGCTAGGGCTTCACACGGCAGGGGTGGAGGGGTATAATCCCCACGTACAGGCTAGGGGTGCCCCAAGGGAGGGGCTGAGAGCTGGGTGCTTCCCAGCGACCCTTGGAACCTGATCCGGGTAATGCCGGCGGAGGGAAGCCTATGCGGAGCGCCCTAACCCCCACAACCCAAACCCCATCCCCAGGGCCGCGCGGGGCCCCCTGCCGGCCTAAGGGGGTGGTGG
Source organism: Meiothermus sp. (assembly GCF_025060375.1). Taxonomy (GTDB): domain Bacteria; phylum Deinococcota; class Deinococci; order Deinococcales; family Thermaceae; genus Meiothermus. The sequence continues at coordinate 4,647 of NZ_JANXCG010000089.1, forward strand.
CTTGCAGGGACGGTTGTATCTGGTGGTGACCCCCAGGCCCGGCTGGACCTGGGAGGAGGTTCTGG
>NZ_JANXCG010000044.1 GCF_025060375.1 Meiothermus sp.
TTACCCCAGACCACCACTGCCCGCACCTTGCGGGCCGGAAGCTCGGCCAGGGTTTGTTGGTCCAGCTCGACCCGCAGGCGGCCCTGGCGCAGGCGCAGGGTGGCGGACTGCTCGGTGAGGTGGAGGGTCACACCAGCTCTACCGGCTCAACCGACACGGCCAACCCGGCCTCTTCCCGCGTGGTCTGGTATAGCCTGTGGGCAAACTGCTGGAGCCTTTCCACGTCCCCTTTCTTGCTCACCTCGAGGCCATGGATCAGCAGGCTTTTGTTGCGGCTTTGCAGCATACCCTGGTAGCCCCGCAGGTCGCTATCGGAGAACCGACTCAGGGCGGGGTCGCCCAGGTAGCACAGCAGGGCGATGCTTTCCAGTAGCCCCAGCTTCTGCACCGGCCTGATCTGTTCGGGTGGCTTTCCCAGCCAGACAGACAGGGCTTGCCGCAGGTGCTGCTGTTCTTCAGGGCTCAGGTTGGGCTCGTCGTCGCTGCGTCCCCGCACCGCAAGACGGTGTTGCAAAAGCAGCTCGAAGGCCCGGTAGTAATAAAGAGCAGCGGAGACCGGTTGCCGCTCCCTGCGCTCGTCCCCCAGTTGTAAAAGCGTCGCGGTCAGCCAAAGAATACCCTTTTGCTCGGAAAAGTTCTTCGACTGGAGCAGGGCCACAATGGCCTTGAGGCCCTCTTTCTGCTCTTTGAGCCGCTGGGCGTGGCGGTTCAGGGGGTGGTTGCGGTAGGCGTCTTGCGTCAGGAAGTTGAGGAGGCGCTGGGCGTTGCTCGAGGCCCCCTCAAAGTCCAGGGCGTACCAGCGCTGGTACATCTCGCAAAGGGCTGCGTACACCTCAAAATGGCCCTGCCCGGTTTTTCTTCTGAGGGCCTGGTAGCGGTCGGCTGCTTTGCTGAATTCCCGCGCCCCGTAGAACTCCTGGGCCAGGTGCTCGTCTAAGTCGCCCAGCACCTCGTGAGGGTTGGGCAGCAGGATGAGCTTTTCGGTTCCGGCCACCGGCTTGCGCAAAGCGGGGTCGAAGGCGTCGTTGTCCACATAGGCCACCCGCAGGCTGGGATGCACCCGCTGCAAAAAGTAGCCTGCCGCAGCCATCCCGGCGCTCATGGCCTTGGTGCCGCTGGTCAGGTCGAGGGCGATTTTCTTGCCGGGGTGCTTGCGCACCTGCTCGCCTACGGCCCGGTAGAGCCGGGTTACGTCGCTCTTGTCGATCTCGATGGGGTAAACCTCCCGCCCCAGGTCTTGCTGCAACTGGCTCAGGTAGCGCCTGCTCTCCGGGGTGTGGAGCACGTACACCTCGTCGGCCCCCAGGCCCAGCGCGGCCAGGGTGGTGGCCTCCGGGCTGGTGCCCAGGGTGTGGATGGAGACCTCGAAGGTCTCCCGCAAGGGGTAAACCTGGGGCTCTTTGCGCCAGAGCTCGAGCAGAAGCGGCCACACATTCTGGGCGTAGATTTCCTGGGCCCTAGCCCCCTCCGCTTCCTGCGCTTTCAGGTTCTGCCAGGCCTGCTGAAGCCTCTCCTTCAGTTCCTGCATGGTGTACCTCCTGTCTCGGGTCGAAGGCCCGCACCCGGCCAAAGCCTAAGCTGGTCTTGGCCCCCACCCCGGCGTAAAAGGCAAAGCGGCCCAAAGCCTGCATCCACTGGGCCTCCAGCGGGCTGGCCGCGGGCAGGTGATAGACCACCCGCCCCACAAAGCCCACCCCCCGCTCGTCGGGGTTGGGCCGGGTGGCCTGGGTGTGGCCTTGCAATCGGGCGATGGTCATGCGCTCCCAGCTTTCCGCAAGCTCAGGCGGCACCTTGACCGGCGCAAAGGCGTTCCAGCGCTGGGCCAGCGAGTCGAAGACCAGGCGCGGCTCGGGCAGGGGGTAGCTGTTCCCTTTACGGCGGAAGAAGGTGGGGCTGGCGAACTGAAGGCCCAGGCTGGGGCCCGCCTGGCCCTGGAAGAGCCGGGGGTAGCTGCTCACGCCGGCCCAGGGGTGCTCCTCTTGCAACACCGCCTGCACGGTGAAGGCCGACTTGAGCCTCACTGGCTGGCCCAGAAGCCCAAAGAGCCTGGGCGAAAGCCGGGCGTAGAGGCTTTCCTCCAGAATGCCTATCCGCACCCACCAGGCCCCCTCACACCCCCCCAGCGAGAGGCTGAAGGGGTTGGGCTGGGCGCTGTGGAGGTCGGGGTCTATCTCCTTCAGCAGGCCATACACCAGCCCCCGCCAGCCGTCGGGGTCGGGGCGGGCGGGGCCCTCGAGGGCAAGCACAATGGCGGTGAGAATCATGATGGTTGGATGGGCTCGAGCCGCGCGATGGCCCAGCCCAGGGGGCAGCCGTCTTTGGGATCCACCGCCCCGGCGGTCTTTCGGGTTTTGGGGTTGTTATCTACGGGCTCGAGCTGGCGGGTTCGAGGGTTGAACTGGCCTTCTAACAAAGAGAGAGTGACAGATAGCTTGCCGGAGCCGAAGCCGATGCGCAAAGGGAAGGCGTCTTTATCGCGGTCGAGGGAGGCTGACAGCTTTTCGTACATACTATTCGCCTGCTTCAAGCCCAACGTTTGTGCGAATTTCCACTCGACTTCCAGTACCTTCCGGAAGAACACGCGGCAGGCCTCACTC
>NZ_JANXCG010000016.1 GCF_025060375.1 Meiothermus sp.
TATTCCCCGCACACGCGGGGATGAACCGCGGGGCGCGGCCACCACGGAGATAGAAGGTTGCGTATTCCCCGCACACGCGGGGATGAACCGACAGTTCGCTTGCTTGCTCTCCAACAAATAAATCGCACAAAATGTGAGCTAGGTTGCAAGGAGCCCCGGCCCAATTTCCGTATTCTAACGGCACGTAGCAGGAAGTGCTCGGCATAGCTCATGCAGAGCCTTCGTGATTGTGGCTTCTCGGCTCGAGCCCCAAGCCCTAGGTTGCTAACCGATGACGCGGGCGGGCTCGGCTGCGGGCCAACGCTGCGAGAAGAGGAGGTTTATGCGAACCAAGTTTCTCGCCTTGCTGGCGTTCGTTCTAGCCTTTCCCCTGGCCTTCGGGCAGGGGCGCACCCTGGTTATCGCCCAGGGTACCGACCCTACCACGCTAGACGCACCACTGGCCACCGACTCTCCCTCGGCCACCGTCGTTAATCACGTGGTCGAGACCCTCTTTGAATACACCCCCGAGGGCAAAATTCAACCGCTCCTGGTTGAGCGCTACACCTTTAGCGCCGACCGCAAAACCCTTACCCTCTACCTGCGCAAAGGAATAAAATTCCACGATGGCACCGACCTCAACGCCGAAGCAGTGAAGTTTAACCTGGAGCGCCTGGTCTCCCAGGAGCTGGCCTCAGCCTTTGCTTTCCTGCTGCGGGGGCGGGTTACGGCCTTCGAAGTGGTGGACAGCCACACCCTGCGGCTGCGCATGCCCGAACCTTTCGCGCCGGTATTAGCCCACCTAACGCACAGCTCCACCGGCATCCAAAGCCCTACCGCCATCCGGCGGCTGGGCGCAGGCTACCGGGACAACCCTGTGGGCACCGGCCCTTACAAGTTTGACCGCTGGCAGAAAGGGCAGTTTGTGGAGTTAGTTCGAAACGACGATTACTGGGGAAGAAAACCGGCCATAGAGCGCCTGCGTTTCCTCGCGGTGCCTGAAGCCGCCACCCGAATGGCCCTTGTGGAAACGGGCCAAGCCCACGTAGCTGTCCGGGTACCTCCCCAAGATGTACAACGCCTAAACGCCCGTCCCGAGATTGAGGTGGTGACCACCCCCAGTGTGCGCACCATCTTTTTCTACTTCAACCAAAGCAAGAAGCCCTTTGACGACATCCGGGTGCGCAAGGCCATCAACCACGCCATCAACAAAGAGGAAATCGTTAAATTCGTGCTGGGAGGCTTTGGCCGGGTCTCTGATGCCCCCATCAGCCCGGGCATCTTTGGGTACACCAAGGTTGGCTCCTACGAGTACAACCCCGACCTAGCCCGTCAGCTCCTGGCCCAAGCAGGCTACAACGCCCAAAACCCCCTGCGAATCACCATTCATAGTCCCAACGGTCGCTACCTGCAAGACATCCGGGTGACCGAAGCGGTTCAAAGCCAGCTCAGGGCGGTAGGGGTACAAGCCCAGATTCAAACCCTGGAATGGGGCGCTTACCTAGCCGCCACCAACCAACCCCGTGACCGCAACGAAATTCAGATGGCCATGCTGGGTTGGGGCACCGTGACTGGCGATGCCGACTACGGCCTGTATGGCCTTTTCCACAGCAGTCAACATGCCCCCAACGGCTTCAACCGAGGTTTCTACACCAACCCGCGTCTGGACCGCGTTCTAGAGCAAGCACGGGTGGCCACCAACCCTCAAGCCCGCCAACAGCTCTACCGCACCGCCATGCAGATCATCTACAACGACGTGCCCTGGGTCTTCCTGCACTCCGAACAACAAGTCACAGCCATTCGCCGCGAAGTCCAGGGCTTTGTGGTACACCCCACCGAGCGCCTTATTGCCAGCGGGGCCAGCTTCCGAACTTCAGCTGAGCGCTAGGTCCAAAGTCCAACCCCGCCACACCCGTGGCGGGGTTTTCACGCACCCCACAGCCAGGTTAGGATGACCCTCAGAATCAGATGACTACCTATATCTTCCGTCGTCTTCTGACCGTGATTCCCACTCTTCTGGGGGTCTTGCTCGCTGTGTTTCTGATGGTGCGGCTGGCTCCAGGCGACCCCGCCCAACTTCTGGCCGGCGAGTTTGCTACCCCCGAGGCCCTGGCCGAAATACGCAAACGCTTTGGTCTAGACCAGCCCTGGCACGTGCAGCTCGGGCTTTACCTGGTCAACGTTGCTCGAGGCGACCTAGGGGAGTCTGTGCGCACCCGCAAGCCGGTAAGCTACGAGTTAGCCACCTACTTTCCCAACACCCTGAGGCTCACCCTGGGGGCTATGCTGGTAGCCCTGCTGGTGGGCATCCCAGCCGGCATCGTTGCAGCCCTTCGCCCCGGCACCGTCTTTGACCTCCTGGCTATGCTGGGGGCCCTGATTGGAGTTTCCATGCCGGTCTTCTGGTTTGGGCTAATGGCCATCCTCATCTTCGCTGTGGGGTTGGGCTGGTTCCCCGTTGCAGGAACTGGAAGCCTCTGGCATTTGGTGCTCCCCGCAATTACCCTGAGCACCGGCACCACCGCCATCCTGGCCCGGATGACCCGAAGCGCAATGCTCGAGGTGCTCTCCCAGGACTATATCCGCACCGCCCGGGCCAAAGGTCTGCCCGGCCGGGTGGTGGTCTTCAAGCACGCTCTGCGCAACGCCCTGATCCCGGTAGTCACGGTAGCCGGCCTGCAGTTTGGCACCCTGTTGGAAGGTGCGGTCATCACCGAAACGGTCTTTGCCTGGCCCGGGATTGGGCAACTCCTGGTAGGCTCCATCCTGGCTCGCGACTACCCGGTGGTGCAGGGCGCAGTGCTGCTGATTGCGGTGGCCTTCATCCTCATCAACCTGGTGGTTGACCTGCTCTACGGCGCCATAGACCCACGGATCCGCTATGAGTGAGCCCAATTCCTCCCAGCAAACCGCTCCTCGCTGGCGGCGACGACTCTTTAGGAACCCGCTGGCCATTGCCGGGTTTACCTTCATTGGTATTTTCGTTCTGGTCGCGGCGTTTGCCCCCTTTATTGCCCCTTACAGCCCGGTAGAGCAAAACCTGCGGGGTACCTACGTTCCACCCATGCGGATAGAGCTCAGAGGCCCAGAGGGCCAGCTGGGCCTTTGGGTACGGGAGGTAAGCCGCACCCCCTTGGGCCAGCTCGAGGTAGGCAAGGAGCTCTACCCTCTGCGGTTCTTCGTTCGTGGGGAGCCCTGGAGCTGGTGGGGCGGTCTACTCAAAAGCGACCTCCACCTCTTCGGCGTGGACGGCCCCATCAAGTTCTACCTACTGGGGGCCGATGAGCAAGGGCGGGACATCCTGAGCCGGCTGTGCTACGGGGCTTGGATATCCCTCTCCATCGGCCTCATCGCCGTTGCCATTGGTCTGGCCGTCGGGGTGCCGGTGGGGCTCCTATCGGGCTACTACGGGGGCACCTTTGACCTTCTGGCCCAGCGGGTGGTGGAGGTCATGCTCTCCTTCCCTGGCATCCTCCTCGCCATTGTGCTGGTGGCCACCCTGGGCACCGGCCTTACCAACGTGATGATCGCGGTGGGCATTGCCGCCATCCCGGTGTACGCCCGGCTGGTGCGGGGCTCGGTGCTCTCGCTGCGTGAACGGGAGTTTGTGGAGGCCGGTCGGGCCCTGGGCAGCCCCGATGCCCGCATCCTCCTACGGCATATTCTGCCCAACGCTCTCTCCCCCATCATCGTGCAGTCCAGTCTGCAGATGGCCGTGGCTATCCTGTTCGCCGCTGGGCTAGGCTTTCTGGGCCTGGGCGCCCGTCCTCCTGAACCCGAGTGGGGGCTGATGCTGGCCCGCGGCCGGGAGTACCTGGCCACTGCACCCCACGTGGCCACCTTCCCAGGGCTCGCCATCATGTTCGTGGCGCTGGGCTTCAACTTGCTGGGCGACGCCCTGCGGGACGCCCTCGACCCCCGCCGAGGCTAGTTTGAGCAAAGCTTCACCCAACCCCCACCCCTTGGCCGCTGCCGATTAAGATGGGGGTATGAAGCGATGGTGGGCGGTTTTGGCCTTGGGGCTGATGGGTTGCGTACCGCAACCCGGTGAGCGGGCCTACTGGGTTAGCGAGATCCAGCTCCTCTTTCCCGAGAGTACCGAGCGCTGGGTCTACTTCTACGGCGAAGCACAGCCAGTTGTCTTGGGGGAACGCAGTCTAAGCCTAAGCAAAGGCCCCCAAGGCTCCCCTCTGGGGGTACCCGAGGCCCTGCGGATAGACGGCGAACCCCTCTATCGCGAGATCGGCCCACCGCTACCCCGCAGCGCCCAGCTAAGCCGCGGTTTTCCCGGTGGGCAGCTCATCCTGAGGGCCCACCAAAGGGTACAAAGCGCCTGGCTTTTTGATGGGAGCTGGTCGCAGCTGGCTGGACCGTTTTCGGAAAACAGCGCCCAAAGCGTGAGGGCCCAAGCCGCCCTTCCCCGGTTTGACCGGCTAAGCCGCCCTGAAACCGAAGCGCTGCTCGCCGAGCTGCTGGAGCGCCGGGGAGGACGCCCAGTGGTGCTCTTTGAGGTTGAGCCACCGCTGCCACCCCTGCGCTTCCGGCCTGCCCCCAGCGCCCAGCAAACCACCGCCCTGGCCGTACAGTACGGCCTGGAAACCGAGCTTGTCCTTATGCCTCCAGCACCGCCCAGCCCTTCCCCTAGGGTGCTCCTGCAGGGCGGACAAGCCGCCTACAACGACCCCAGCCCCATGGCCTACCTGGCTGCAAACCCCAGCCAAATGCTCAGCCTCTGGCGCCTGGCTACCGGCAACCAGCTCCCTGCGCCCCCAGTCCCTAGCGTAGACTTCGCCCAAAGCCGGGCGGTGGCCTTCTTCTGGGGCCAAAAGCCCACCGGCGGCTACAGCCTGCAGTACATGGGTAGCCAGCTCTTGGGGAACACCCTGAGGATTACCCTGCGCCTCAACAGCCCGCCTCCCGGGGCTATTCTGACCCAGGCGCTGACCAGCCCTTTCGTGGTCCTCGAGGTACCCGGACGCTTTACCCGGGTGGAATTCGTGGACACTGGCGGGCGGCTGCTGGCCAGCACAGGCCTGTAGACCTACCCCTCCCTGCGGCCGCGGAACACCAGGCGAAAGGGGACCTCGCGCAACCCCAAGTCCTCGCCAATCCGGTTTCGGAGGTACCCCTCAAAGGCCCGGGTCACAAACTCAGGGTAGTTGCAGAAGAAGACGAACGTAGGTGGCGCCACCTCGGGCTGGGTGACAAAAAAAAGCTTGAGCGGCTTGCCCCTGAAGTTGGGCATCTGTGTCCCCAAGCTCCATACCGAAAGCCAGCGGTTGAGCTCTGCCGTCTCAAAACGCAACCGGGCCAGGCCGTAGAGCCGAACCGCCTCGGAGAGCAGCTTATGGAGGTTTTGCCCCGTAACCGAGGAGACGTAGACGGTGGGCAGGTGGGCGATGTGGGCAAGCTTAACTGCCAAGTCGGCCCGCACCCGCTTGGCCTCCTCCTTGCCAATTAGGTCCCACTTGGTGACGGTCACAACAACCGGTTTACCCGCCTCCAGGGCCTCGTTGGCCAGCTTGAGCTCGTGGTCGCCTAGCTCCTTGGGGTCCACCACCAGCAAGACCACGTCGGCCTCGCGAATAGTCTGATGGGCCCGCAAAATAGCCTGCTCCTCTACCCCGGTCTCGGGCCGCTTGCGGATACCGGCAGTGTCCACCAGCAAGAACCGATTTCCACCGTAATCGAACTCCACATCTATGGAATCGCGGGTGGTACCGGGGACCTCAGAAACAATCACCCGCTCCTCTCCCAAAATCGCGTTCAGAAGGCTTGACTTGCCCGCGTTGGGGCGGCCCACAATGGCCAGGCGGATGGGCACCACTTCGGGCTCGCTTTCCCCCTGGCGCACCGGCAGGGAGGCCCAGATGCGCTCCACCAGCTCATCCACGCCCCGGCCGTGGGCTGCGCTGGTGGGCAGGGGTTCGCCGAAGCCCAGCGCGTAGAGCTCCCCCAGGTAGGCTTCGTGCTTGGGGTCATCCACCTTGGTGGCCACCAGCAACACCGGCTTGCCCTTACGGCGCAGAAATTCGGCGACCTCGAGGTCGGCCGTGGCAAGGTCGCTTCGACCATCTACCGCAAAGAGGATCAGGTCGGCCTCCTCCACGGCCCGCTCCACCTTCTGGCGGATTTTCTCCTCCCACACATCCCCCGACCACAGGCCGCCGGTATCCACCAGCTTGAACCGGCCCCGCTCGCTCTCCACCACCCCTTCCTTGAGGTCGCGGGTCACCCCGGGCACATCGGCCACCACGGAAAACCGGCTCCCGGCCCAGGTGGCCCTTTCGGGGGACTGCCTAAGCCCCAAAAGCCGGTTGAAGAGGCTTGATTTGCCCACGTTGGGGCGGCCCACAATCACCACCTTGTACATACCAACTGCCCTCAAAAGCAGCGTTCCTGATGTTACCATAGCCTCGACCCAGGCCGAGGCCAGCAGGCGCGCAGCCAGGCAGCTGCAGACGAGGCACGCCGGCAGAGCGTCTATACTAAGCCCGTGCAGAGCATCAACCCTCTGAAGTCGCTGGTTGACTCGGTACCGTTCAACCGGGGTGTGACCGCAATCATCCTGTTCGCTGCCGGGCTGGTGGGTTTAGAAACCTATCCTGGGCTGCTCGAGGCCCACGGGACCCTGCTGAAACAGCTCAACCAGCTGGTCCTGATCCTCTTTGTCCTGGAGCTTCTGCTCCGGTTTGGGGCCGAGTGGCCCCATCCACTGCGGTTCTTCCGCGGCTGGAACCTCTTCGACCTGGCCATTGTGGTTCTGAGCCTCCTCCCAGGGCTGGGGGAGTATGCAGTGGCGGCCCGGCTACTGCGGCTTTTGCGGGTTCTTCGGCTCATCCGCACCCTCCCCGATCTGCAGGTTATTCTCGGGGCCCTGCTGCGCAGCATACCCTCCATCGGGTATGTGCTCGTCCTGCTCCTCCTTCTCCTCTATGTCTACGCGGTGGCTGGGGTGTTCCTCTTCGGCTCAAACGACCCCTTTCACTTCGGCAACCTGCACAAGGCACTCCTAACGCTCTTCAGCATCCTCACCCTAGAGGGATGGGTAGAGGTCTTCCGCATCCAGTACTTCGGCTGCGGGCGCTTTGCCCTCCCAGAACCCGAGCTCTGCACCGCGCCGCAGGCCCAGCCGCTGGTCGCCACCGCCTATATGCTCTCGTTTGTGCTGCTGGGCACCCTTATCTTCCTGAACCTCCTGGTGGGCATCGTGGTCAACAGCATGGACGAGATGCGCAAGACCCTGCGGCAGCCGCCCACCGAGTCCGAAGAGGTCTCAGAGGCAGTAGAGGAGCGCCTCAGGGAGGCTTTGGCCCTGCTCCAGCGGCTCAAGCAGGGCTAGGACCCCTCAGCAGGAAGGCAATTCGCCTTATGCTGTTAGGGTGCAGAAGGTGGTGGCCCGGGAGGGCAGGGAAAAGAAGGTGCGCAACTTCTACCCAGGGCTCTTCGCCGACGAGCTGGCCGAAGCCCCCGAGAAGCCCGGCGTCGTGCGGGTGTGCTCGAGCCGGGATGAGTTCCTGGGGGTAGGCTACTATGACCCGCAGAGCCGTCCAGCGGTGCGGGTCTACCGATTTGAGGAAGGGCCCTTGGACACCGCCCTTTTCGCGTCGCGCTTCCGCCGGGCCCAGCAGAAGCGCGCCGGTCTAGGCCCAAGCCACCGCCTGGTTCATGCCGAGGCTGACGGGCTGCCGGGGCTGGTGGTGGACCGTTTTGGCGAGGTGCTGGTGGTCCAGGTGCGCAACCGGGCTATGGAAGCCTTGAGGGAGGCCTGGCTCCCCGCACTGGTGGAAACCCTGCGGCCCGAGGCTGTCTATGAGCGCTCCGATATGGAGCAACGCCGGTTGGAGGGGCTGGAGGAGCGGGTGGGCCCGCTCTACGGGCCAGCCCCCACGGAGCTTCTGGTTGAGGAAGACGGCCTCCACTTCCAGATTCCGCTGGCGCTAGCGCAGAAGACCGGCTTTTACCTGGACCAGCGGGAAAACCGGCGGCGGCTCGAGGCGATGGTAGGCCCGGGAGAGCGGGTGCTGGACGTGTACAGCTACGTAGGGGGCTTCGCCTTGCGGGCAGTGCGAAAGGGGGCCTATGCCCTGGCCGTAGACAAGGACCTGCAGGCCCTTGGGGTGCTCGACCGCACCGCACGGCGCCACGGCCTGCGGGTGGACATCCGCCAGGGGGAGGCGCTAGGGGTGCTGCAGGCGCTGCTGCAGCAGGGGACCCAACCCTTCCGGCACGTGCTGCTGGACCCCCCCACCCTGGTCAAGCGGCCCGAGGAGCTTCCCCGGGCCAAACGCCACTTGGTAGAGCTGGTGCGGCTGAGCCTCAGGCTCCTGGAGCAGGAGGGCTGGCTTTGGCTCTCAAGCTGCGCCTACTACCTGGGGGTAGAGGAGCTGCTCGAGGTGGCCCGCCGGGCCGCTGCCGACGAGAGACGCCGCCTTCGGGTTCACACCATTACCTACAACCCCCCAGACCACCCCTGGAGCCTGCACGTCCCGGAGTCCCTCTACCTGAAGACCATCGTCCTGCAAGATGACCCCCTGTAACTCAGCAGACCGAGTCGGTGGGCTTAGGGTTGCTCAGGCCAAACCAGGGGCGCAGCCAGAGCCCCACCCCGGTTCCCAGCAGGGCCATTCCCAACCAGACCCAACCGTGCAGGCTGAAGGAGGCCACCCCGCCGATGTAGGCCCCGATGTTGCAGCCGTAGGCCAACCGGGCCCCATAGCCCATCAGGAGGCCCCCCAGCACCGCCGCCAGCAGCGTTTTCCAGCCTAGGCGGGGGTTGCGGCCGAAAACCCCGGCCGCGGCCGCGCTCAGCAGAGCCCCCAACAGGATGCCCAGGTTGGTGAGGCTGGTGGGGTGGCCTAAAAAGCCCAGCTCGAGGGGCGACCGCCCATTCCAATAGGCCCAGAAGACCGGTTCCGCCAAGCCCAACGCCTCCACCGCCTGAGAGCCCCAAAGGGTGAGCCCGGCCGTGACCCCCCAGGGCCGCCCGCTCACGTAGAGCACCGCCGCGTTCAGGACCGCCAGCACCAAAGCCGCCACCCACAGCGGCCAGCTCCCCCGCAGAATGCGGGCCCAACCGCGGGCCCCCTCGGGTTCGCGCAGGGGTGGGGGCTGCCGCTTGCGAATGACCCACTCAGCCAAGAGGGCTAAGGCCCCTACCCAGACCAGGGTCAGAGCCAACGCACCCCATAACCCCAGCCGCTCTGCCAAGGAGATGGGCGGAAGGCTCCCCAAAGAGCCCGGCCCCGCCGTCCAAAACTCCAGGTTCCAGGCCCCCAGCACCGAGCCGGCCATGAAAGCGGCCAAGGCCACCGCACCCACCAGGCTGCCGCTGCCGGTGGCGTAGAGGGTACCCGAAGCGCACCCCCCGGCGAGCTGCATGCCTACCCCGAACAGGAAGGCCCCCAAGAGCAAGCCGAGGCCGATCGGCGCCTGGTACCCGGCCAGCGGCTGGCCCCCCAGCCCCTTCCCCAGGGCAAAGAGAAACGCAAACAGCGTAGCAGTAACCGCCAGCAAAAGCATGTGCGCCTGTAAGGCCCGTCCCTGGCCCACACTCAGGAGCTGCCGAAAAGCTGAGCTGAAGCCAAATCGGGCATGGAAAAGGGTGAACCCCAGCCCTACCCCCAGCCCCAGCAACAACCCCTGGGCCGGAGGAAGCTGAACCAGAAGCCACCCCACCCCCACCAGCCCCAGGGCCACCCATCCATACTGGGGCCTGGGCTCCGCCCGCTGGGGTGTGGGGACGGGAACCACCTTCGCGCTCCTTCGCAACAACGACATAGCCCTCTCCATCCGGGGTTTTTCCGCCGACCCCGAGGCGGCGACGAGGGTCAGGTTAGCATAAATGACAAACTTTGTAAACTTATCTTGGTCAAAAATCACCCGTTTCGGAAACCCGCCAGGATAAGTTTACAGATGGGGCAGGCTATGGCTAAGCTGGATGCCGCTGCTGGCATAGAGCGGGCGCTAAGACACCTGGAAAGGGGTGAGCCGGTGCAGGCCCTGAGGGTTTTAGATCAGGTTTCCTGGAACGACCTGCACTGGCCCGAATACTGGCAGGTGCGGGCTGAGGCGTTCCTGATGCTGGGCGAGTTCCGCCACGCAGCCAGCAGCGCCCGCGAGGGGCTCACCGATGCCCCAGAGCACCTCCCCCTCCTCCGGCTGTATATCCGGGCGGTCTTGAGGCTTGGCCAACCCGAACGAGCCTGCGACACCCTGGGCCAGGCCCTAAAGCTATACCCCCACGACCCAGAGCTGCAGGAGCTGGCAAGGGAGCTCGAGCAGACAGGAAAAACCCCCCTGGCCCCGGTAAAGCCCCCTGCTCCCCAAAGCCCACCAGCCCCAAAGAACCAGGCCGAGGGATGGGCCATTCTAGGACTCCTCTTCCTAGGGGTGGCGGCCGTTTTTCTGTGGTTATGGCAAAACCTCAGATACAACGATTTTTAGACACTTTGGCAAAAAACAGTAGACTCTAGGCATGTGGCCCAGCCAAATCAGCGCCAAAGACCGCGAATCGCCCATCTTCAAACAGAACAAGGAAGCCTGGGTGCGGCGCATCGCCGAGTTCAGTGAGTCGCTCCACCAGGTGCGGCAGGGTGGAGGCCCCAAGGCCATTGAGCGCCAGCACGCAAAGGGGCGGCTAACCGCTCGAGAACGGCTTGCCAGGCTGGTGGACCCCGGCACCCAAGCCAGGGAGATCCTCACCTACGCTGGCTGGCAGATGTACCCCGAGTGGGGCGGCGCCCCTGGGGGTGGGGTGGTTACGGCCATCGGCCGGATCGCCGGGCGCGACTGGATGATCATCGCCAACGACGCCACGGTTAAGGCTGGGGCCTTCTTCCCCATCACCGCCAAAAAGGTCATCCGGGCCCAGACCATCGCCCTGGAAAACCGCCTGCCCACGGTCTACCTGGTGGACTCAGCGGGGGTTTTCCTGCCCCTGCAGGACGAGGTCTTCCCCGACCAGGACGACTTCGGCCGCATCTTCTACCTAAACGCGCGCATGTCGGCCCTGGGCATCCCGCAAATCTCCGCCATCATGGGCAACTGCGTGGCCGGGGGAGCCTACCTGCCCCTCATGACAGATGTGCTCATCATGACCGAAGGCTCCGGGCTCTACCTGGCGGGCCCGGCCCTGGTTAAGGCGGCCATCGGACAGGAGGTGAGCTCAGAGGCCCTGGGGGGAGCCCGCATGCACGCCGAGGTCTCCGGCAGCGTGGACTTCTACGAGCCGAACGACGAGGCCGCTTTAGAGCGCGTCCGCAACTTGGCCGCCCTCTACGCCAGGCCCGCGCTGGCCCCCTGGGCCCAGGAGCGCTCCCCGGTGCAGGAGCCCGCCTACCCCCCAGAGGACCTCTACGGCCTGGTCTCGCCTGACGGCAGCAAGCCCTACGACGTGCGGGAAGTGATCGCCCGGCTGGTGGACGGCTCGGTCTTCCACGAGTTCAAGGCCGCCTACGGCCAGACCCTGGTCTGCGGCTACGCTCGGCTGGGCGGCTTCCCGGTGGGCATCGTGGCCAACCAGCGCCTTGTCATCAAGAAGCCCGGGAAGATTGAGGTGGGCGGGGTTATCTACGCCGAGGCCGCCGATAAAGCCGCGCGCTTCATCCTCGAGGTCAACCAGCGCTTCATCCCACTTCTCTTCCTCATGGACGTGAGCGGGTTCATGGTGGGGCGGGAGTCGGAGGAGCAGGGCATCATCCGCCGGGGGGCCAAGCTGGTGAACGCCGTGGCCAACTCGGTGGTGCCCAAGCTGACCCTCATCATGGGTGGCTCCTTTGGCGCGGGCAACTACGCCATGGCCGGCAAGGCCTACGCCCCGCGCTTCATCTACGCCTGGCCCTCAGCCCAGTACGCGGTGATGAGTGGCAACGCGGCGGCTAAGACCCTCATGGAAATTGAGCTGTCCAAGCTCGAGCGGGAAGGAAAAAAGCCCACCGAGGAGGACCTCCTGGCCCTCTACGAGCAGATCAAGGCGCGCTACGAGGAGACCCTGGACCCCCGCTACGCGGCGGCCAGGCTCTGGGTGGACGAGGTCATCTTCCCTCACGAAACCCGCGAGCGGCTTATCCACAGCCTGGAGGTCTGCGCCCTAAATCCTGAGCAGGAGACGATGCGGGTGGGGGTCTTCCAGGTTTAGGCACCGCCTCCCTAGAAGGGCACCACCGGCCCCTGGTCGGCCCCTGAGGTGCCGTTGCCCTCGAGTCGCATAAGGGCCTCGCGATCGGGGACAAGCCGCGCTGAGAGCCAGTCCAGCCCCCCCAGCGCCGAGACGGCCTCTTCAGAGGCGCGGACCTCCCGGGCCTCCACCAAGGCCCACCCCCCCGGCCCCCGCACCTTGAGCTGCACCGGCAGGGAGCCTGCGTGCTCGTCCAGGCGGCTCCGCAGGTCAAGGAGCCGCTCCTCATCC